>NZ_CP012184.1:1789562-2100975 GCF_001420995.1 Pseudonocardia sp. EC080619-01
AGGCCAGCATGATCTCGAAGCCGCCCGCCAGCGCGTAGCGGCCGATCACGGCGACCGACACGAACGGCGCCGCCTCGATCCGGTCCAGCACGGCACCGATGGAGCCGATGTAGGCGTCGGTGCGCGCGGGGTCGCCGAGCAGGGTCCGCAGGTGCGGGAGGTCCGCTCCCGCCGACAGCGTGCCGCCGGCGCCGCGCACGACGAACACCGTCGCGCGCTGCTCCAGCGCGGTGTCCACGGCCGAGTCCAGACCGGCGATCACCGCCGGGCTCAACGCGTTCTGTGCTTCGGGACGGTCGATCAGGACGCGGGCCACGCGACCCTCGACGGCGACCCGGACCGGCCCGCTCACGAGCGCACCACGGCCACGCCGGCCTTCTCCCGGTCCCACAGCTCGGCGAGCCGCTCGCGGGCGCCGACCATCAGTTTGTACTTCTCGATCTTCTCGGAGGGGGTCTTGGGCAACACGTCGATCACGTCCAGGTAGCGGGGAACCATGTAGTAGGCCATGTGCTCGGCGCAGAAGCCGATCAGCTCGGCGAAGTCGATCTCCGCGCCCTCGGCCGGCACGAGGTAGGCCATGACCTCGTCCTCGCCCAGCTCGGAGGGGACGGGTACGGCAGCGGCCTCGACGACGGCGGGGTGGCGGCAGAGCACCGTCTCCACCTCGAAGGCGGAGATGTTCTCCCCGCGCCGGCGGATGGCTTCCTTCTTGCGATCGGCGAAGACGAGGTAGCCCTGCGCGTCGAGCCGGCCGCGGTCCCCGGTGTGGAACCACAGGTCGGTCGTCGCCGCGACGGTGGCCTCGGGCATCTTGTAGTAGCCGAGCATGACGCTGCCGCGCTCCCGGGGACGGATGCAGATCTCCCCGATCTCGCCGAGCGGCAGCGGGCGCCGCTCGTCGTCGACGATCTCGACCTCCATGTCCTCGCGGACCCGCCCGGCGCTCCCGGCCCGGTCCCGCGGGTCGTCCGGGCCGAGGATCGTGACCGCGCAGTTCTCGGTCATCGCGAACACCGAGGTCGTCGCCCCGATGCCGAAGCGGTCGGCGAACGTCGCGGCCAGCTCGGGTGAGGTCGGCACGGTCATCGCCATCCGCACCCGGTGGTCGCGGTCCCGTGGGGACTCCGGCTGCTGGAAGAGGATGTTCGCCATGGCGCCCAGCGCGTTGAACACCGTGGCCCCGGTGTCACGGACCTCGTCCCAGAACCGCCGCGCCGAGAACCGGGTCCCGAGCGCCACCGACGCGTCCGCCCACAGCGCCGCGTAGACCGTGTAGTAGAGCGCGTTGGCGTGGAACAGCGGCAGGCACGTGTAGAGCACGTCGTCGGGCCGGTAGCCCGACACCGCCGCCAGCCTGCTGCCGACGGCGTGGCCCTGCGAGTGCGGTGCCACCACGCCCTTGGACGGCCCCGTGGTCCCCGACGTGTACATGATCAGGTGCGGGTCGCCGTGGCGGACACCGGACATCCCCGCCGGATCGTCGGCGGGCAGCCCGGTGAACGCGGCGAGGTCCCCCGGTCCGAGGACCTCCCGGACCAGTGGCGCCTCCGCCCGCACCTGGTCCACCCGGACCCGGTAGCCGTCCTCGGCGCAGACCAGGACCGAGTCCGACTGCGCGAGCAGGTAGGCCAGCGCGTCGCCTCTCGCCGCGGTGTTCAGCGGCACCGCGACGGCACCCAGCTTCCCGAGTCCCCAGATCGCCCAGAGCAGCTCGGGGCGGTTGTCGAGGAGCAGCGCGACGTGGTCGCCGCGGCCGATCCCCCGGCGCCGGAAGCCCTCCGCGAAGCGGTTGGTGACCTCGTGCGCGTCGGCGTAGGTCCAGCGGGTGCCGGCGAACAGGAGGAAGGGGCGGTCCCCGACCGTGGCGGCCTTGCGGGCCAGGATCGCGCCGATGGTCCGGTCCTGCAGGGGGAGTCCGGTCACGATCGCGCCTTCGCGATGGCCTCCGTGACGACGGCGAGCGCGCCCGCGTCCTCCATCGCGCTGGTGTCCCCGCTCGGCCTGCCGTGCACGACGAGGTCGCGCAGCAACCGCCGCATGGTCTTGCCGGTACGGGTCTTCGGCAGGGCCGGCGTGAGGTAGACCGTATCGAGCCGGGCGTAGCCACCGAGCTCGCCGACGACCCGCCGCTTGATGTCCTCCTCGACCGTGTCGGTCGGACCGTCCGTCGCGACGGTGGCCGGCGCCAGCGTCACGAAGGCGATCGGCACGGTCCCCTTGGTGTCGTGCGGGACCCCGACCACCGCGGCCTCGACGACCGCGGAGTGCGCGGTCACGACGGCCTCGATCTCCATCGTCGAGATCCGGTGCGCCGCCACGTTGATCACGTCGTCGGCGCGGCCGAGTACCCAGAGGTGCCCGTCGTGGTCGACCACGGCCTCGTCGTTGGTCTGGTAGTGGCCGGGGAAGCGGCTGAAGTAGGTGTCGAGGTAGCGCTGGTGGTCGTCCCAGACGGTGCGGGCCAGCGTCGGGAACGGCTGGGTCAGGACGAGGTTGCCCTTGACCCCCGGCGGGACGGGCTCGCCGTCGTCGTCGAGTACCGCGTACTCGTGGCCCGGCACGGCGGTGCCGACCGAACCCGCCTTGAGCGGTTCGGCACCGTGGACCGGATACGTCCAGGTCGAGCCGGTCTCGGTCTGCCCGTAGGCGTTGACCACCGGGACGTCGAAGGTCGCGCTCGTCCAGCCGAAGGTGTCCGCGTCGAGCGGCTCACCCTGCATGGTGATGAGCGCGAGGTCCAGCGGATGCGCGGCGGCGAGCTCGTCCCCGAACTTGCGCAGCATCCGCGCGAGGGTGGGCGCCGCCAGCACCTTGGTGACCCGGTGGCGTTCACAGATCTCGTAGAAGCGCGCCGTGGTGGGGGTGTCGAGCGCGCCCTCGAAGCACGCGATGGTCATCCCGTTGGCCAGCCCCCCGATGACGGCCTGGATGGGGAAGGTCAGCCAGCCGACGTCGGCGGCCACCCAGTACACGTCGCCGGCCTCGTAGCCGACCTGCCAGTGGGCGTTGGCCCAGGTGCCGAGCAGGAACCCGGCGACGCTGTGCACGACGCCCTTGGGCGTGGACTCCGTCCCGCTGGTGAAGATCAGGAACGAGGGCTCGTTCGGGTCGAGCGGGACGGCCGGGGTGCCGGCCGCTCCCGCCTCCAGCACCGCGGCGTACGCGTGCTCGCCCTGCTCCAGTGCGACGCCGTCACCGGTGCGGTCGACGACGACGGTGGACTCCAGGGTCGGCACCCGCTTGCGGGCGGCGCGCAGCGTCTCCAGCAACGGCACCCGCCGGCCTCGCCGGTAGCTCGCGTCCGCCACCAGCACCGCCTTGGCGCGGGAGGACTCCAGCCGGGAGGAGACGGCCTCCTCGCCGAACCCGGAGAACAGGACGGTGTAGATCGCGCCGATCCGGTTGCAGGCGTGGATCGCGGTGAACGCCTCGATGAGGTTGGGCATGTAGATGCCCACGACGTCGCCCTTGCCGACGCCGAGCTCCACCAGGCCGGCGGCCAGGCGGGAGACCTCGTCGGCCAGCTCGGCGTAGGTGAGGGTGCGGACCTCGCCGGGCTCGCCCTCCCAGATCAGCGCGCGGCGGCCTGCGGTCCCGGGGTCCTCCGCCCAGCGGTCGACGCAGTTGTCCGCGACGTTGATCCGTCCGCCCTCGAAGTAGCGGAAGTCGGTGATCCCGCCGGAGCGGACGGACTCCCAGGGCTGCGACCAGCGCTGGCGCCTCGCCACCCACTCCCAGTACTCGTCGGCGGAACCGAGGGCGCGGACCTCGGCGAGCTCGTCGACCCGCTCCTGGACGGTCCACCGTGCGGGCAGCGGCTGCAGCGGGGTGGCGATGAGCTGCGCGAGCGGGTCACCGTCGGGACCGGGGACGCTCGTCGAGGTGTGTGAAGACATCGTTGTCCTTCCTCGGGACGGGTGGTCAGACCGGGCTGACCGGGTGATGACGGCGGTCGGCCGGCCGGGACCAGCGGTCGGCGTCGACCATGCGGGCGGCCAGCTCGGCACGCAGCCGTCCGGGCTCGACGACGGCGTCGACGACCAGGTCGCTGCCCATCCGCAGCAGGTTGAGGTCGGCGTTCTGCTCGACCGTGCGGGCCTCGACGAACGCGGCACGCTCGGTCTCGTCGGAGATGGCCGCGATCTTGTTGGCGTAGACGGCGTTGACCGAGGCCTCGGCCGCCATCGGCCCGATGACGGCGGTGGGCAACGCGAGCGTGGCGCGGGGCTCGAAGCCGGGTGCGCACATCGCGTAGTAGCCGGCGGCGTAGGCCTTGCGCAGGACGACGGTGTACTTCGGCACGTCGGCCGAGGCCATCGCCACGATCATCTTCGCGCCGTGCCGGATGATGCCCTGGCGCTCGACCTCGACGCCCACCATGAACCCGGGGACGTCCTGCAGGAACACCAGGGGGACGCCGAACGCGTCGCACAGGGAGACGAACCGCGCCGCCTTGTCCGCGGAGTCGACGAAGATCGCGCCGCTGCGCACGCTGGGCTGGTTGGCGACCAGGCCGATCACGCGTCCGTCGAGCCTCGCGAACCCGACGACGATCTCCTCGGCCCAGCGGGCCTTGATCTCGAAGAACGAGTCCGCGTCGACCAGCCCGTCGATGACGTCCCGGACGTCGTAGGCGGTGTTCGGGTCCATCGGCACCACGTCGCCCAGCGGCCGCTCCGGTGCCTCGCCGGCGATCCGCGCCGGCGCCGAGCGGAAGCCGTCGGGCAGGTACGACAGCAGCAGCCGCGCCGCGGCGACCGCCTCCCAGTCCGAGTCGAAGACCTCGTCACCGCACCCCGAGACCGACGCGTGCATCATCGCGCCGCCCATCTCCTCCGGCGTGGTGACCTCACCGGTGACCTTCTCGGCCACCCGCGGGCTGGCCAGGTACATCGAGGCGTTGCCGTTCACCATCCCGACCCAGTCGCAGAAGGCGGGCATGTAGGCCCCGCCCGCCGCCGACGGACCGTGCAGGCAGCAGATCTGCGGGACCCGGCCGGACAGCCTCACCTGCAGGTTGAAGATCGCCGACGCTCCGCGCCGGCCCGGGTAGAAGCCCATCTGGTCGGTGAGCCGGCCACCCGCCGAGTCCACCAGGTAGACCACCGGGAGCAGGTCCCTGTCGGCCCGCTCGAGGATGCGGATCTGCTTCTCGCAGGTCAGCTCCCCCCACGAGCCCGCCTTGACGGTGAAGTCGTGGGCGATGACCGCGACCGGCCTGCCCTCGACGCGACCCACACCCGTGACGACGCCGTCGGCGGGCAGGGCCTCCGCCGCGGCGGTGGCCAGCAGGCCGTCCTCGACGAACGACCCCGGGTCGAACAGGACCGCCAGCCGCTCACGGACCGGCAGCTTGCCGGGCCACCGGGCCGGGTCTCCCCCGCCCAGCGCCCGCCCGGCGGCGTCCACCACGTCCTGCGCCGTCGGAGCACCCGGGGCGACGGCGCCCTCGTCCACCGCCGTCATCAGGCGCCCTTCATGGACTTGGACAGGATCTCCAGCTGCACCTCGTCGGTCCCGCCGCCGATGCGCAGGATCCGCGCGTCGCGGTAGTGGCGGGCGACGGGCGTCTCCTCGACGAACCCGGCACCACCGAAGAGCTGCACCGCGTCGTCGATGATGCGGTTCGCCGCCACGGCGGCCAGGTACTTCGCGCGCGCCACCGAGACCGGCGCCTCGGGGTGGCCGGCGTCCATCCGTGCCGCGGCCTGGTAGGTGACCAGCCGGGCGGCGTCGAGATCGATCTCCATCGTCGCGACCCGGTGCCGGACCGTCTGCAGACCGGTCAGCGGCGCGCCGAACGCCTCCCGCTCGCGCACGTGGGCCCGGACCAGGTCGAGGCACTCGGCGGCCTGCCCGATCCCCATGCCCGCCAGGGCGATCCGCTCGAGCTGGAACCCCTCCATGATCTGGTGGAACCCGAGGTTCTCGGCACCGACGACCGCGTCGTGCGGCACGACGACGCCGTCGAGGACGACCTCGCGGGTGTCCGAGGAACGCCAGCCCATCTTCGTCAGCGGCGAGCCGAACGACAGCCCGGGCGCGTCCTTCGGCACCTCGAACAGCGTGATCCCCGAATGGCGGGGCCCTCCCGAGCGGGCGCCGACGATCAGCACGTCGGCCAGGCCCGCGTTGGTGATGAACATCTTGCGGCCGTCGATGACCCAGCCGTCGTCGGTGCGCCGGGCCTTCGACGTCAGGCCCGCGACGTCCGAGCCCGCGCCGGGCTCGGTGACCGCGATGGCGGCGACGGCCTCGCCCCCGGAGATCCGGGACAACCAGCGGTCCCGCTGCTCCGGCGAGCCGTTCCGGGCCAGGTGCGGTGCGGCCATGTACGAGCTCACCAGCGGCGTGATCGCGATACCCGCGCTGGCCCGGGACAGCTCCTCGGCGACGATCGCGACGGCGAGCGCGTCCCCCTCGGACCCACCGTGCGACTCCGGGATCGACAGCCCCAGCAGGCCCGCCTTGGCCAGCGACGCCCAGAGCTGGACGGGGAACGTGCCGGCCTCCTCGGCGGTGTCGACGAGCGGGCGGACCTCGCGGTCGGTGAAGTCCCTGCAGGACTCGCGGAAGAGCACGTGATCCTCATCCAGTTCCCACATGCAGATGTGCACCGCCTCACATATCTTACTTACCGGTCGGTCAGATTTTTCGCAGACGCGGCCCGGACTTGTCAAGGCCGTCGGTCCGGGACCGGCCGACTACGGTGGAGCGGGCACATCGGGAACGGAGGACCCATGACGCAGGCCGCGCGGCGCCGGCCGGGGCCGAGCAAGGCGGACGCCCAGCGGCAGCGCCTGGTCTCCGAGGCCGCGGCGATCTTCAGCCGGCAGGGCTTCCGGGCGACGTCGATGAACGAGATCGCCGCCGCGGTGGGCATGTCGAAACCCGCCCTGTACTACTACTTCCGCAACAAGGAGGAGCTGCTCGTCCGGATCTACTCGGACGTCCTCGACGAGAGTCTCGCGATGGCACGGGAGACGGTCGCCGACGCCACGTCGTCCTTCGACGCGGTCCGGGACCTGATCGCCTCACGGGTGGTCTACACCTGCCGGAACCAGGCGCTGCTCAAGGTGTGCTTCGAGGAGGAGCACGAGCTCCCCGCCGACCTGGCGAGCGAGATCCTGCAGCGGCGCCGCACGTTCGAGGCGCTGTTCGCCGACGAGCTCCGGGGCCACCTCGAGCGGCACCCCGATCTCGATCTCGGCATGTCGCCGTCGATCTACGTGAACATGTGCCTGGGCGCGGTGAACTGGTGCTACAAGTGGTTCGACCCCGCGGGGCCGTCCTCCCCCGAGGAGATCGGCCGGCAGATGGCGGCGGCACTCACGGTGTCCCTCGCGGCGAGGTGAACCGGGGCCGAACGGGGTGCCGGCCGTCAGCCGACCGCCCCGGCCGGGGTCTCGGCGAAGCGGGCGAGGGTCGCGGCGACGGCGGTCGTGTAGCGATCGAACCGGTCGGTGTCGACGCTGGCGAGGGTGTCGCACGCGGAGTGGTAGCAGGGGTCGAAGACCTCGCCCTCGGTCCCGCCCCACACCGCGGCCTGCTGGGCGGACTTGGTGTCGCCGTCCCCGGTCACGGCGCCACCGGTGGGGATGCCGGCCTCGACGAACGGGCCGTCGTCGTCGCCGTAGAGGGGGATCGGCTCGGCCCTGGCCCCGGTGGCGGCGAGTTCCTCGCTGAGCACGGCGGCGACCGTGCCCGATCCGGGCGGCCCCGTCTCGGACTCGTCGTCCCCGGCCCCGCCCTGGACGAAGTACCCGCCGTTGGACGAGCCGAGCATGTCGACGTTGAGGTAGAGCAGGTGGGCGTCGCGCTGCTGCGGGGTGAGCCCCTCGACGTAGCCGCGGGAGCCGTGCAGGCCCTCCTCCTCCGAGCCCCAGAACCCGAACGCGACGGTCGTGGCGACGCCCGGGGCCGGGCCGACCCGTAGCGCAGCCTCGAGGAGCGCGGCGACACCGGTGCCGTCGTCGTTGATGCCCGGCCCCTCGGGCACCGAGTCCAGGTGCGCGCCGGCGAGCACGAGTGCGCCGGGGTCGCCGTCGCGGGTGCGGGCGACGACGTTGCGCAGCTCGCGGCCGAGGTCGGCGTCGTAGTAGGTCGGGGTGTCGACGTCGAACCCGGCGTCGCGCAGGACGCCTGCGACGTAGTCGACCGAGCGCTCGTAGCCGGGACTGCCGGACGCGCGGTTGCCGCCGGCGTCGTCGGCGATCCTCTGGAGCGCCTCCAGGTGGGTCGTGGCCGGAGTGGCGCTCGGGGTGGACCGGACCCGCTGCGCCAGGGCGCCGTCGGGCGGGGTGGGCCCGGGCCCTGCCGGGGTGGACGTGGTGCAGGCGGTGAGGACCATGACGGCGCAGGCGAGCAGCGCAGCCACGCAGCGGGCGGGCCGCCGGGACCGGCGCACGGCCCTCGCCCTGCCGTCGGAGGTGTGGTGCGGTACGTGCGAACGCATGTCCGGCTCCCGCGTCGCCTGGGTGTGGTCCGGTGTTCGGCGCGGACCCGGCAGCCGGTTCGTCACGAGTCGTCCCGGTCGGCGCCGATGCCGGAGTCTGCCACGGCGGGACCGGGTTTGCGACAGGATCACGAGCCGGGCCGGTCGCCGGCATCCCGCCCGGCGCGATGAGTTCCACGCCCGGGTGGAGTCACCCGTACGTCGACCGTCGAGGAGGAACTCACCGATGACCACCAGCGCGCCCCCGCAGCTGATCACCACCACCGCGACGACCACGGCGGTGGTCCGTGGCGTGGTGGCGATGACCGAGTTGCCCGCCTTCTACGACCGGGTGTTCGGCACGCTCCCCGGTGTCCTCGCCGCCCAGGGCGTGGAGGTCACCGGCCCGGCGTTCGGCCTGTACCGCGGCATCCCCGCCGAGACCGTCGACCTGGAGGTGGGCTTCCCGACCGACCGGCCGGTGGCCGACGACGGCGAGGTCACCGCGGGCGAGCTTCCCGCGGGCCGGGTGGCGCGGGCGGTGCACAGCGGTTCGTTCGACGGGCTGGGGCCGGCCTGGCAGGACCTGGCCGGCTGGATCGCCGGCCAGGGCCTGCGGCCGGGCGACACGTTCTGGGAGGTCTACCTCACCGAGCCGTCGCCGGAGATGGACCCGCGTGACCTGCGCACGGAGCTCAACTGGGTGGTGTCCTGATCGGGGCCGCCGGCCGACGTCCTACTCCCTCACGGTGCCGTCGAGCCGGCAGAAGCCACTGATGCCCCGACGGCCCTGTCAGATAGTCCTACGGTTCGCGTTCGTCGGCCGCTGATCGCCCGTGGCCTCCGCGGCGACGGATCCGAGGAGCGCGAGTCGTTCGGCCGAGTCGGTACCGGGCTGGGCGTGGTAGATCACGAGCATGATGCCGTCGGTGCCGCTGACCGCGAGCTTCTCGCGGTCGAGGCGCAGGGCACCGACGGACGGGTGGTCGAGGACGAGGGCGGCGCCGGTGCGTTCGGCGATGTCGTGGCGCGCCCACAGCCGCCGGAACTGCGGGCTGGCCAGCGAGAGGTCACCGACGAGCTCCACCACGCGCGGGTCGTCGACACTGGTGCCGACGGTCCTGCGGAATCCGGCGAGCAGCGCGGCGGCGGCGCGTTCCCAGTCCTCGAAGAGGTCCTGTTCGGCCTCGTCGAGGAACACGTCGCGAAGCCGGTTGCCGCCCGGCACCAGCCGTGGGGAGACGGCTCCGGCGAGCGGGTTCGCAGCGAGCACGTCGAGATACCGGCCCTCTGCGAACGCGGGGAAGGGCAACGCGTCGATGAGGCGTGCGGTGCTGGGCGGGAGTGCCTCGCGGCGGGCTCTCGAGCGCTTCCGGCGTGGGGTGTCGGTGGCGATGCCCAGGAGATGGCTGCTGTCGTCGAGCCGGAGGACCCGGGCGATCGCCTCGAGTACCTGCACCGACGGGCGGCGGTCACGGCCCTGTTCGAGGCGCAGGTAGTACTCCGCGCTGATGCCGGCGAGCATGGCGACCTCCTCGCGGCGCAGCCCGGGGACGCGTCGGGTGCCGAGGACGGGGATACCGACCTGCTCAGGGGTGACCAACGCACGTCTGGCCCGGAGGTACTCGCCCAGCGTGTTCGGCTCGTCGGTCACGCCGATCACGCTAACCGCCGTGTCCCGACGCAGGGTGTGCCCTGCCACTACCAGGGTCGGCAGGGATCTGGGTCGCCGTGACCGGGCCGGACACGATGGTCACGCCACCCGAGATCCACCGGAAGGGAAGAGCCTCATGGCATCCGTCCTCGTCACCGGCGGTTCCGGCTTCATCGCCGGGCACGTCGTCATCCAGCTCCTGGACCAGGGACACACGGTGCGCGCCACCCTCCGCTCCCTCCGCAAGGAGAACGCCGTACGCGCCGTACTCGGAGACGCCGGCGTCACCCGCGACGACGCCCTGACCTTCGTCGAGGCGGACCTCATGCAGGACCCCGGATGGGCCGAGGCCGCCGCCGGGACGGACTACGTCGTCCACCTCGCATCGCCCGTCCACATCGGCAAGGTCGAGGACGAGGACGAGGTCATCGCCCCGGCCCGCGAGGGGGCGGTCCGGGTCCTCCGTGCCGCCGAGGACGCCGGGGTCCGACGCGTCGTACTCACCTCCGCGTTCCACGCCGTCGGATTCGGCCACGGCCACATCGACCACGTGTTCACCGAGCAGGACTGGTCACCGCTGCACGGCCCGGGAGTCGACGCCTACGGGCGGAGCAAGATCCTCGCCGAGAAGGCCGCGTGGGAGTTCGCCGCCGAGCCCGGACGCACGGTCGAGCTGACCACGATCCTGCCCGTCGCGGTCATGGGCCCGGTCATGGGTGCGGCCATCTCCGGCGCCAACCACATCGTGCAGAACAGCCTCGACGGCCGGATGCCCGGCTACCCGAACATGTACGTGCCGATCGTCGACGTGCGCGACGTCGCCGCCGCCCACGTCGCCGCGATGACCGCTCCCGACGCCGCCGGTGAACGGTTCCTGGTCGGCACCGGCGAGCCGGCGATCGCCATGAAGGACATCGGCGCGATCCTCAGGACCGGCCTCGGAACGAAGGCGTCGAAGGTCCCGACCCGCACGATCCCGGACGTCGTCGTGAAGGCGACCGCGCTGTTCAAGGACGAGTTCAAGCCCGTCGCCGCCGACCTCGGCTACGTCAAGCGGGTCTCCGACACCAAGATCCGCACGGTCCTCGGCATCACCCCACGGCCCGCCCGCGAGGCCATCATCGCGGCAGGCCGGAGCATGGTCGCGCGCGGGCTCGCCGGCTGACCGCAGGTGCTCCTGGAGCGCTCAACCGGCGGGGAGCGGTCTCGGGCCGGCCGAGCCCCGTCCACGGATGAGCGGCAGGAAGATCTCGTCGACGATCTCCACCAGGACCTCGTCCGGCACGGCGGGAACACCACGCAGGGCGTACTCACCGCGCAACAACGTCATCGGCAGCGCCGCCACTCGTGGCTGCACGGCCTCCGGAGGGGCCTCGCCGCGCGCCACCGCGTGGCCCAGCAGCGCGAACCAGGCGGCGTCCATCGCGCCGCCTCCAGCCTGCTCGCGCAGCAGCTCCAGCAGGGCCGGCTCATCGGCGGCGGCCGCCAGGAGATCACGCAGGATCGCCCCACGGGGCGAGGACCAGGTCGAGTTGGCCTGCCGGAGCAGTTCCAACGCATCGCTCCGGAGGTTGCCCGTGTCCGCCGTGGGGGTGCGCGCCTCCGCCACGTACGTATAGGCCGCGACGCCGAGTGCGGCGCGCTGCGACCAGCGCCGGTAGATCGCGTTCTTGTTCGTGCCGGCACGCCGAGCGACCTTGTCCATCGTCATGCCTGCGTAGCCGGAAGCAACGAGTTCGTCGGCGGCCGCACTCAGGATCGCCCGCTCCAGTTCCGCGCCTCGTCGCCGCTGCCCCGTCACGGTACGCAGCGTACCTTCTGGCTGTTACGGTACGAGCCGTACCCTGAGGAGGTAGCGATGCGCGCATGGGGCGTCACCTACGACACCGGCTTCACCCACTGCGGAAGCACGACCCACGAGCCGTTCGACCCCGTGGTCGTCGCCGAGGACATGCGGATCATCCGTGACGAGCTCCACGCCGACGCCGTCCGGATCACCGGCGGAGTCCCGGACCGCCTGGAGACCGCGGCGCGGCACGCAGCAGCCGTCGGCCTGGAAGTCTGGTACTGCCCCTTCACCCATGACCTGACCACCGATGAGCTGTTGGAATTCCTCCTGGACGCAGCCGAGCGCGCCGAACGCATCCGACGAGAAGGGGCGGACATCCGGCTCCTCACCGGTTCGGAGATCAGCATCATGACGATCGGGCTGATGCCCGGCCGGACTCTGGCCGAACGGTCCGCGGTACTCACCGACCCGGCACGCGTCCGCGACGTCCTCCCAGGAGTACAGCGGAGGACCAACGCACTACTGGCTCGAGCCGTCGATGGCGCGCGCGAGCGGTTCGGTGGCCTCATAGGGTACGCATCGCTCCCTATGGAAGGCGTGGACTGGACACCGTTCGACTTCATCGCGACCGACGCGGGCTATCGCGATGCCGGCAACGCGGCCGCCCTCCCCGCGAACCTCGCCACCATGACCTCACTCGGCACACCGTTCGCCGTCACCGAGTTCGGCTGCGCACCCTTCACCGGAGCCGCGGATCGGGGGAGCCGCGGGGACATCGTCGCGTACGACGACCAGAGCGGGCAGGCAACGCACCTCACCGAGACCGTGGAGCGCAACGAGCCCGAACAAGCCGCCTACCTTCTCGATCTCCTCGACGTCTACGACTCAGGGGGCGTGGACACCGCGTTCGTGTACACCTTCGCCTCCCGCCACCTGCCGACGTCAGAGCATCCTGAGCAGGACTTCGACCTGGGGAGCTTCGGAATCGTCACGATCCTTCCCGACGGGCGTACCGGCAACGCCTACCCCGGGATGCCCTGGGAGCCGAAAGCGGCCTTCACCGCGCTGGCCGAGTACGGCCGGCTCCGGGCGGGCGAACCCGTGGCCTGAACCGGCGCCGTCCATCGACGGCAGCTCCGTCCGGTGCTGGAACACGATGCTACTGCGATGGCCGTGATCTTCCCTCCTGAGGATCATGCGGACGACCTCTGACCCCCCGGTACACCAGCACGGCGAGGCAGACGCTCATCAGAAGCGCGATCATGACGCTCAGGCTGACTCGCCCGGCATCGAGCGGTGCATCGCCCCACAGAAGCGCCGGACCGAGCTGGGCGAGGAGGAACAGCGACAATGTGAGCGTCTGGCCCCACAGCAGCACGGTCGGAAACTGCTGCCGTACCTTCCGCTCCACTCGGCGCACTGTCCGCTCGTCCTCGGCCCCGGCGAGGACGACCGACACGAGCGGGGCCACCCGGCTACCGTGATTGACGCCGATCCTCAGCGGCCCCTCGCGCCGGTCCGCCTCGATGCGCAGCACGCGATGAACGCCCCAGGACATCGGTCTACGAATGCTCCGTGGCTCGACAGACACCGACCGGACATCGCTTGCCGGGACGGACAGGGCGTCTGCGCGGAGCCGTTTCTCGGCCGGGTTCGGCTCGAAGGTCAATCCGCCCGCGGTCACCGTCAGCACGCCACTGCGCGGCCACCGACCGGCATGGCTCACCGCCGGAACTCGCACCGATCGACCCCCTCTCCACGGATCGGTACCCGATCCGGCAGGACCCATGATCTCCGCAGACGGAGCCCGGCCGGCCGCCGACCGCTCCCGAACCGATGGTCACTCAGCACAGCTAGGACCGGGCATGAAAAAGGCCAGGACCGAAGTCCTGGCCTGGTGAAGCAGGGTGGAGCTGAGGGGATTCGAACCCCTGACCCCTTGACTGCCAGTCAAGTGCGCTACCAGCTGCGCCACAGCCCCTTGCGACATGAAGAACAGTACACGTCCCGGTTTCCGCCCCGAGAAGGGGGGTCCCCGGCCCCGTCATGCCCGCGTGGCCGGACGGGACCGCTCTCATCCGGTCCACTCGCCGCGGTCGTCGCCGCCCTCGTCGACCGGGGGCGGCACCTCCCGGAGCCGCCGTATCGCGGGGTCGCCGGCCCAGAACTCCTCGAACCCGTCGCCGGCGAAGCGCTCGGCGACGAGGTGCATCGCGATGTCGAAACGCACGTACCCGGCCGCGAGCAGCACGGTCGCCGGGTCGTCGGTGTACATGCCCCAGGTCTGGTCACCCGCGATACCGCCGATGACGGCCTGCTCGCGGTCGGCCACGACGACGAGCATGCGCCGGCCGAGGACGGCCTCGACGGTGTCCGGTGGCGAGTAACGGTGCTCGGTCGTCCAGCCGACCGGGTCGTGGTCGCGTCCGAACACGACGGTCGCGACCGCCGCGCCTCGTTCCTCGGACCTGCGGACGGAGGGCTTGAGCCGCTCGAGGTCCTCCGGCCAGCCCGAGACCCACAGCTCCGTGCGGGCCGCGACGACGACGTCCTCGGCGCGGTCGAGCAGGGTCTCGCGCTCGGACAGCGAGTGCGCCAGCCGCACCCGGGGCGGCGACGTCAGCCTCGGCATCTCGTCCTCGAGGACCCCGAGCGTACGGTCGAAGTCCCGGCGCATCCGCTCGAGCAGCGAGTCGGGCGGCAGCGGCACGTAGCCGACACCGTCCTCGTCGGACCGGACCTCGTAGGCCGCACCCCGGCCGACGAGCTTGCCCAGCGTCTCGTAGACGGTGCTGCGCGGGACGCCCGACCGCTTCGCCACCTCGTACCCGTTGACCGGCTCCCCCGCGACGACGAGCGCCACGTAGGCCTTGGCCTCGCACCCGGACATGCCGAGGCGTTGCAGTTCATCGGTCACCCGCTGCACGGACATTGCGAGATCATCTCACCCGTTCGACACGCGTTCGTGCGGCCCCGGTGCCCGACGCACCCCTGACCGCGGTCCGGCACGGCCGGCCCCGGGGAGTGAATCGATCGTGGCGGACCGGACGCTACGGGCGGAACCGCCCCATCATCACAATGACCGATCACCACTCAGCCGGTGACCTCGCGCATCGCCGACGCCGCCTCGGTGAGGATCTCGCGCATCGCGGCCTCGGCGGCGACGGCGTCGCCGGAGCGGACGGCGTCGGCGACGTCACCGTGCAGCCGGATCGCGACCGGCTCGGGACGCGCCGGCATGAGGTGGTGCCGGGTCCGGCCGGCGAGCACCTCGGCGACGACGCCGTCGAGCGCGGCGAGCATCTCGTTCCCGGACGCCGCGAGCAGCGCGCGGTGGAACCGGACGTCGGCCCCGAGGTAGGCCTCCAGGTCGCCGGACCGTCCGTGCACGGCCATGTCCATCACCGCGCCGACCAGCTCGCCGCACTGCTCCGGGGTGGCCCGGACGGCGGCCAGTGCCGCGGCCACCGGTTCGACGCCCTGGCGCAGCTCGGACAGCGACCGGAGCTGGCCGTCGCGGTCCGGGCCGTCCAGCCGCCAGCGGATCACCCGCGGGTCGTGCACGTTCCAGCGCTCGCGGGGCGCGACGGTCGTCCCGACGCGACGGCGGCTCTGCACCAGCCCCATCGACTCGAGCACCCGCACGGCCTCGCGGACCACGGTCCGCGACACGCCGTAGCGCTCGACGAGCTCGTCGGCGCGCAGCACCGTCCCCGGGGCCAGCTCACCGCCCGCGACGAGCGAGCCGATCCGGTCGAGCACGCCCGCGTGCAACCCGGCGCCTGCCGTCCCGTCCACGCTGTCCACACCTCGGATCCTCGCACCTGTGCGGGCCCGGCACCTGTTTCCACATATCTGTATCGGTCCGGTCTTGAATAAGTACTACTTATCGCGCACTCTGGTCCACCAGCGACCGGGTGCCCCCGGTCCGCGTGCCGGAGCCGTCACAGCACGAGGAGCCGATGCAGCGATGCAGCAGCCGACCCCACGCCCGCCCCTGGTCGTCGTGATGGGGGTGTCCGGCTCCGGGAAGTCCACCGTCGGCGCCGCCCTCGCCGAGCGTCTCGGGGTCGGCTTCACCGACGCCGACGCCCTGCACCCGGCGGCGAACGTCGCCAAGATGCACGCCGGCGTCGCGCTGACCGACGCCGACCGCGAGCCCTGGCTCGACATCGTCGGCGGGCAGCTCGCCGGCCACGCCGCGAGCGGCCTCGTCGTCGCCTGCTCGGCGCTGCGCCGCGACTACCGCGACCGGCTGCGCCGGCACGCCCCTGCCACCGTCTTCCTCCACCTCGCCGGGGACCACGACACCCTGGCCGCGCGGATGACGGGCCGCGAGGGGCACTTCATGCCCCCGGCCCTGCTGGGCTCCCAGCTCGCCACGCTCGAGCCGCTCGGCGCCGACGAGATCGGCGCCACACTGGACATCGCCCGGACCGTCGACGAGCTGGTCGAGGCCGGCGCCGACGCCGTCACCGGGCACGGCACGGAGGTCTCCTCCCGATGACGACCCTGCTCACGCACCCCGCGCTCGTCCTCGCCGCCGAGCAGACCGAACCGGTCGCCTCGGCCGGACGCCTGCTGACCGCGGCGCTGGTCGGCATCCTCGCCCTCGTCCTGCTGATCACGCAGTTCTCGCTGCACCCGTTCCTCGCGCTGACGATCGGCTCGCTGCTGGTCGCCGCCGTCGCCGGGATGTCCATGGGGGACGCGGTCGACGCGTTCTCCGAGGGCTTCGGCGACACCGCCGCGAGCGTCGGGACACTGATCGCGCTCGGCGCGATGTTCGGCAAGCTGCTCGCCGACTCCGGCGGCGCCGACCGGCTGGTCGACACGATCATCGCCCGTTCCGGGCCGCGGTCGCTGCCGTGGGCGATGGCGCTCGTCGGGGCCCTGATCGGGCTGCCGATGTTCTTCGAGATCGGCCTGGTCATCCTGATGCCGGTGATCTTCCTGGTGGCCCGGCGGGCCCAGGTGTCGCTGATCGCCGTCGGCATCCCGGCGCTCGCCGGGCTGTCCGCGATGCACGGTCTGGTGCCGCCGCACCCCGGGCCGCTGGCCGCGATCGGGGTCCTGAACGCCGACCTCGGGATCACCCTCGTGCTGGGCGTCCTCGTCTCGATCCCGGTGATCGTGCTGGCCGGTCCGCTGTTCGCGAAGCTCGCCGCCCGCTGGGTGGACGTGTCGCCGCCCGCGCTGTTCGAGTCGAAGGTCCCGGCGGGGACGTCCACAGGCGGCTCCGCGGCGCCCGCCGACGCCGGCACCGACACCAGCACGGACACCCCGGCCGCCGAGGACGAGCCCACCCGCCGCCCTGGCTTCGGGATCACGCTGTTCACCGTGCTGCTGCCCGTCGTGCTGATGATGGGCAAGGCGGTCGGCGACATCGCGGCCGACGAGGGCAACCCCGTCCGGTCCGCACTGGACTTCGTCGGCACCCCGCTCGTGGCGCTGCTGCTGTCGGTGCTCGTCGCGATGTTCACCCTGGGCGGCGGGGCCGGGATGAGCCGCCGGGCCGTCACCGGCTCGCTGGAGCGGTCGCTGCCCGCGATCGCCGGCATCGTGCTGATCGTCGCCGCAGGCGGCGGGTTCAAGCAGACCCTGGTCGACACCGGGATCGGCGCGATGATCGCCGGATGGGCCACCGGCGCCGGCATCTCGGCGCTGCTGCTGGGCTGGCTGGTCGCCGTCGCGATCCGGCTGGCGACGGGCTCGGCGACGGTCGCCACGGTGACCGCCGCCGGGATCCTGGTGCCGCTGCTGCCGGGCCTGGACCCGACCCAGACGTCGCTGCTGGTGCTCGCCATCGGCGCCGGCTCGGTGTTCTTCTCGTTCGTCAACGACGCCGGGTTCTGGCTGGTCAAGGAGTACTTCGGACTGACGGTCGGGCAGAACGTCAAGACCTGGTCGGTCATGGAGACGGTGCTGTCGGTCGCCGGCCTGGTGCTCGTCCTGTTGCTGGACCTGGTCCTCTAGCCCCTCAGACGAGGACGTCGGCGCGGGCCCCCGGCAGGGGGTCCGCGCCGTCCGCGTTCCCCGCCACCTCGTCCGCCGCCCGGCGCAGCCTGCGCACCGCCTCGGCGAGCACCGGCTCGGGGTGGGTGAAGGGCAGCCGGAGCCGGTCGGTGAACGCGTGGCCCGCGCCGAACCGGGGGCCCGGTGCCAGCACCAGCCCGTGCCGCGGGGCCACCGCCGCCAGTGCGGTCGAGCGGGGCGCCCCGAGATCGCACCAGAGCGCGAGCCCGCCGCCGGGCAGGTCGAACCGCCACTCCGGCAGGACGGCGGCCAGCTCGGCGGCGAGACGGTCCCGGCGGGCCCGCAGCTGCCCGGTCCGCTCGGCCCGCACCACACCCAGCGCGTCCAGCACCTCCACCCCGACCAGCTGCTCCAGCACCGGCGGCGCGATCTGGGAGCGGGCGAGCCGGCGGCGCATCCGGGCGGCCTGCTCGCGGCCCGCCCGGATCCAGCCGAGCCGGAGCCCGCCCCAGGCGATCTTGCTGGTGCTGCCGACGGTGACGACGTCGTCGGGCCGCGGTGCGTGCGCGGCGCACGGCAGCGGGACGGCCGCGCCCGGCCCGCGCAGGTCCAGCTCGGCGAACGACTCGTCGACGATCGCGACCGTGCCGTGCCGGGCGAGGCGCTGCAGCAGGCGGGCCCGCGCGTCGTCGTCGAGGAGGCGGCCGGTCGGGTTCTGGAAGTCCGCCATCAGGTACGCGGCCCGCGCCGCCGTCTGCCGGGCGGCCCGCGGCAGCGCGGTCTCGGCCGGGTCCTCCCCGACGGCGACCGGCACCGGGCGGACACCGGCGTCGGCGAGCACGTCCAGCGCCGACGGGTACGTGGGGTGCTCGACGAGCACCCGGTCCCCGGGCCCGGCGATCTCGGCGACCGCCAGGTGCAGCGCGTGCAGCGCACCGCCGGTCACGACGATCGCGTCCGGGCCGGTCGGGACACCCCGCTCGGTGAACCGGGCGGCGATCCGCTCCCGCAGCCCGGCCAGGCCGTCGGGGCCGTAGCCGTGCCCGGCGAGCTCGGCCTCCAGCCGCTCGGTGGCCCGCCGCACCAGCGACGACATCGCGGACGGCGCCGCCGGCGCGGCGTGCGCGAGGTCGATCACGCCACCACGGACCGGGCCGGGCGCCCAGACGCCGTCGACGCGCAGCTCGTCGTCGGGCAGCCGGACCCAGGTGCCGGATCCCTGCCGGGCCTCGGCCCAGCCGTCGTCGCGCAGGTCGCGGTACGCCCGGGTGACGGTCACCCGGCTCACGGCGAGCTGTCCGGCCAGCGCCCGCTCGGCGGGGAGCCGGGTGCCCGACGCGAGCCGCCCGTCCCCCACCAGCACCCGGATCGCGTCGGTCAGCGCCCGGTACGCCGGCCCGCGCCCACCGCGCACGTCACCGCAGAGCTCGGCCAGCCGGGCCGCGCCGATTCCGTCCATTTCCAGTCCACTTCCGCCGGATTGGCCTGATGACCGCGGGCCGGTCCGTCGTGGAGCATGCCATTTCGTGACGATCGACAGGAGGCGCAGCCGGTGGACGGTCGCCGGGATGCCCCGGCGCGGACGGCGGCTCACCCAGCTGGTGCTCGGGCTGCTGGCCTACGCGTTCTCGATGGCGCTGATGATGCGCGCCGGGCTCGGCTCGATGCCGTGGGACGTGCTGCACCAGGGCCTCGCGGTGCACACCGGGCTCCCGATCGGGGCGCTGACGGCGCTGGTAGCGGTCGTCGTCCTGCTGCTGTGGATCCCGCTGCGGGAGCGGCCGGGGATCGGGACGGTGGCGAACGTCGTCGTCATCGGACTGTCGGTCGACGCCGCGCTCGCGGTGGTCCCCGCGGTGGAGGCGCTGCCCGGCCGGATCGGGCTCGCGGTGGCCGGGATCGTGCTCAACGCGGCGGCGACGGCGGCCTACATCGGGGTCGGGCTGGGCCCGGGCCCGCGGGACGGGCTGATGACCGGGCTCGCGGCCCGCACCGGCCGGTCGGTGCGGCTGGTGCGGACCGCGATCGAGGTGACGGTCGTGCTCACCGGCTGGCTGCTCGGCGGCACCTTCGGGGTGGTGACGGTGCTCTACGCGTTCGGGGTCGGGCCGCTGATCCAGTGGTTCCTGCCGCGGCTCACCGTCCGGACGCCCGGGGCCGCGACCTAACCGGTCACCTGCGTCAGCCAGGCCCCGTTCGAGAGGTCGGCCTTGGTGCCCTGCACGAGGACGGTCGGGGTGCCGAACCCGCCCCCGGGGGCGGCCTTCGGGTCGGCGGCGGCCGCGCGGGTGGCGTCGGCGATCGCCTGCGAGCTCTCCTGGCGGGTGACGCAGCCGCCGAAGTCGCCGGTCGCGCCGAGCTCGGTGCCCAGCGCGGTCAGCTGCTGCACGGTGAGCCCGGCGCCGCCCTCGCTCGGCTGGTCGGTGTAGAGCCGGGAGTGGTAGGCCGGGAAGATCCCGGCGTCGGCGGCACAGAGCGCCGCGTTTCCGGCCCGGGTGGAGTACCCGGGCGGGGTCGTGCGGTCGTCGAGGATGGCGACGTGGTGATAGTTGATCTTCGCCTTGCCCTCGTTGAGCGCTGCGGTGAGGTCGCCGCCGTAGTACCGCTCGAGCTCCTTGCAGTTCGGGCAGAGGTAGTCCTCGTAGATGTCCACGGTGACCGGCGCGGCCGGGTCCCCGGCCGTCACGACGACGCCGTCACGCGCGACCGCATAGGCCGGGACGGCCGACGAGTTGTAGTTCTGCCAGGCCACGTACACCCCGGCGAGCACGGCGACGGCGAGCACGACGCCCGCGATCACCAGCCCCCGGCCGGCACCGCCCGACTTCTTCGGCGTGATCCCGGCCGCCTGCAACCGGGCGTGCCCGGCCTGCCGCCGCTCCCGCTCTGTCCGTCCCATCCTGCGTCTCCTCCGTTGCTCCCCGGCACCCGCCGGGCCTGGTCACCGCTCGCGCCCACCGGCCGTGCCCGCCGCGGGCGCCGGCGTCTCCCCGATCCGGTCGACCGCGAACAGCGTGCGCGGCCGCACGACCAGCCACAGCGCGAGCGCCAGGAACCCGAGGTCGCGCAGCAGGGTCAGCGGGTACTGCTCCTCGCCGGGCGGCACCGGGCCGCCACCGCCGAAGCATCCACAGTCGATCGACAGTCCGCGCGCCCAGGCCTGCACCAGCCCGGCCACGAACCCGGCCAGCAGCACCGCACTGACGACGGCGACCAGCCGGGTACCGGCCCCGGCGAGGAGCAGCGCGCCCAGCGCCAGCTCCAGGAGCGGCAGGACCGTCGCGACGACGGGCACGGCCGCGTCGGGCAGCACCTGGTAGGCGCCCACCGCGACGGCCGTCCCGACGGGGTCGACCAGCTTCGGCACGCCCGACACCAGCCAGACGGCCGCGAGCGCGAGCCGGACGACGGTGCCCACGAGGTCCGTCGGCCGGGCGGTGGTCACGGCCGGAGAGCCTAGCGAGGTCGCCCGCGGCGCCGGATCACACGTCCGTGTCGCGCGTTCCCCCGGCCGTCAGAACTCCTCGCGGGCCGACTCCTGCTCCAGCAGCGCGTCCAGGTCCGTCAGCCGGTCCATCGTCGCGACCGCCCGCTTCGTCCGGTGGTTCGACGCGTGCAGCTCGCGGTGCCGGTGCACGAACTGCCAGTACCCGGCGGTGAAGGGGCACGCCTTCTCCCCCACGCGGATCTTCGGGTCGAACGCGCAGGCCTTGCAGAAGTCGGTCATGCGGTCGATGTAGGCGCCACCGGAGGCGTACGGCTTGGTCGTCATCCGGCCGCCGTCGGCGTGCTGGCTCATACCGATCACGTTCGGCGGCATGACCCACGCGAACCCGTCGACGAACGCCGTCGCGAACCAGTCGTTGACCTCGTCCGGGCGGTAGCCGCGCTGCATCGCGTGGTTGCCGAGGATCATCAGCCGGGGGATGTGGTGGGTCCAGCCGCGGTCCCGGACGTCGGACAGCGCCGAGGACAGGCACGACGCGGTGACGGCGCCGGCGTCGAGCCCGGCCCACCAGTCCGGCAGCGGGGTGCGGGCCCGCAGGTGGTTGCTGCGGGTGTAGCCGCGGCCGAACCGCCAGTAGAGCTGCCACACGAACTCGCGCCAGCCGAGCACCTGCCGGACGAAGCCCTCGACGCTCTCCAGCCGGGCCGTCCCGTCGTGGTACGCCTGCTCGGCCGCGCGGACGGCCTCCAGCGGGTGCAGCGCACCGAGGTTCAGCGGGACCGACAGCAACGAGTGCGCCATGGCCCAGTCCCGGGCCAGGATGGCGTCCTCGTACGGGCCGAACGTGTCGAGCCGGTGGTCCACGAAGTGCCGCAGGGCGCGGACGGCCTCGTCGTGCGTGACCGCGAAGCGGCGCGGGCCGTCCTCCCCGACCGTCGGCAGGCCTGCGGCGTCGAGGTCGGCGCGGACCTGCTCGTCGATCTCGTCCTCGGACGGCTGCCACGGCGGCTCGACACCGAGCGTCCCGGCGCCCTTGGGCGGGGACTCGCGGTTGTCGTGGTCGTAGTTCCACTTCCCGCCGACGGGCTCGGTGCCCTCCATCAGCACGTCGAAGCGTTCCCGCTGGGAGCGGTAGAAGTCCTCCATCCGGAACGTCTCGCGGTCGCCGGCCCAGTCGTCGAACTCGTCCTGCGGCAGCGCGAAGGTCGGCGTCGGCCGCACCTCCGCGACGAGGCCCTCCTTCCGGAAGCGGCGCACCATGTCCGACGCCGGGAACGACGTCGGCTGGTGCACCACGACCGGCCGGCCCACCGTCTCCAGCGCCTCCCGGTAGGTGCCGGTCCGCAGGTAGGTGGCCCGGTCGCCGAGTGCGTCGGCGAGGTGCCGCATCCCGGACAGCACCAGGTGCAGCTTCTGCCGGTGGTAGGGCTTGCGGCCGAGCGCCCGCGACGACTCGACGAGCACGATCTCGCGGTCCGCGAACTCGTCGGTGTCCCACACGTGCGGGCCGAGCTGGTCGGCGAAGAGCCAGAGCGGCAGACGGTCCCGGGAGGCCATGGCCCCAGTGTCGGGGCGGCGCGGACACCCCGCGCGGCGAGCCCGCGCGCCTATCGTTGCACGCATGAACGATCCCGAGCTGGACGCCGAGCTCGCCGCCCACGACCACGACCACGCGCACCGGGACGTGTCCGGCGGCTGGCTGCGGGCGGCCACGTTCGGCGCGATGGACGGCCTGGTCACGACGATCGCGCTCGTCGCGGGCGTCGGCGGGGGCGGCGCCGGTCGGGACGTGATCGTGCTGACCGGGCTCGCCGGTGTGGTCGCCGGGGCCTTCTCGATGGCGCTCGGCGAGTTCGCCTCGGTCGGCACGCAGAACGACGCCGTCGACGCCGAGGCGGCCGTCGAGCGGCGCGAGATCGCGGAGCACCCGCGCGCCGAGCAGCACGAGCTGGCGGAGATGTACCGCGGGATGGGGCTGTCGGCGGGGACCGCCGACGCCGTCGCCCGGGAGGTGCACGCCGACCCGGACCTCGCGCTGCGGGTGCACCTGAGCCAGGAGCTGGGTGTCAGCCTGGACGACCAGCCGTCCCCGTGGGTCGCCGCGGTGTCGTCGTTCGCCGCGTTCGTCGTCGGCGGGATCGTGCCGCTGGTGACGTTCCTGCTCGGGTACGGCTCGCTGGCGCTCGGGCTGGCCGTCGGTGGGCTGGGACTCCTGGGCGCCGGGGCGCTGACGTCCCGGTTCACCTCGAGGTCGTGGTGGGTGGCCGCGTTGCGGCAGCTCGCGTTCGGTGCGATCGCGGCGGGCGCGACCTACCTGGTCGGGATGCTCATCGGGGTGGGCGTCGCCTGAGCGGCGGCACCCGGCTCAGTCCTCGACGGCGATCACCCGGGCCGGGCACACGTGCTCGGCCTCCTTGACCGCGTCGCGGTCGCTCTCGCCGGGGTCGTCGGTGAGGAGCTCGACGATGCCGTCGTCGTCCTGGTCGAACACGTCGGGTGCGGTGACGACGCACTGGCCGGCACCGATGCAGAGTTCCTTGTCCACGGTCACGCGCATGCACCCAGGATGCCACCCCGGCGCAGCGGGAAAACCGTGGGAACGACGGCGGCCCCGTCCCGGAGGTCCGGGACGGGGCCGCTGTGGCTGGTGGAGGTGCCGGGAATCGAACCCGGGTCCTCCGTCGGTTCACGAGGGCTTCTCCGTGCGCAGTCCGCTCTGTCTCTACTCGGATCCACCGGTCACGCGGACGAGCCGGTGTGACGATCCCAGCCGCTGTTGGATGTCCCCTGCGCTTCCGCGGCCGAACCGCAGGGTGAGTCCCCTAGCTGATGCCGGGTACCGGAGCGGGGACGCCTCCGGCCCGACAGCCCCTTACTGGATCAGGCAGCGAGCGCGAAGGCGCTCTGAGCCTGAACCGGGGCAGTGCGACTGTTGTCGGCACTTATTTTTTTGCGACGCATGGTTAACGAGATCATCGTCGCCTTCCTCGGCACGCTTCACCTCGATCGACGATCGGAGTCGAAACCGTTCACCCCCTGGTCAGGTCGTGATCCACCTGCTGTCCGCCCGGGTCTCCCCGCGCGGACACCCAGCATAACGCCCGGCGCCACCGGGATCATTCCGGTTCCGGGTGTGTCACGGCTGCGTCAGTCCGCCGAGACCTCGTAGGTGTGCCCGGCCGCCCGCAGGCGGTCGACGAGCACGTCCCCCATCGCCGTCGCCGGGGTCAGGGAGCCCGCCCGGTCCGGCAGCGCGGACCCGCCCAGCGCCAGCGCGAGCCCGCTCTCCCCGAGCATGACGGCGGTCGCGGCGTACCCCGGGTCGCCCGGCCCGGACACCCGGGCGCGGTAGCGGCGCCCCGACTCCGTCGTCGCGCGGACGTCCATCCGGAACCAGCCCGAGGCCCGGGTCCGCTCCGACGGCCCGCTCCCGGGGGCGGGCAGCACGCGGTCCAGCAGCGGGCGGACCGGTCCGATCGCGAACGCACCCACCAGCGCACCGAGCCCGCCGGTCACGACGCCCGCCGCGACGGCACCGGCGATCCCGCGGCCGCAGCCCTGGAGCTCGCCGTACCGCAGGCCGCGGCCGTAGGCGTGGCCGAGCAGCGCGTTGGAGCGGCGCACGATCCGGGTGTTGTAGGACGCCATGACGAACGGCGCGGTCCACGTGCCGTCGTCGAGCCGGCTCGGCGGGCCCGCGTCGGCGGGCTGCGACGGCGTCGGCTCGGTCGCCCGGTCCGGGCTCAGCGCGTGCGGGTCGGCCGCCAGCCGGCGCAGCGACCGGTCGGCGCGGACGGCGTCGATCTGGCCGCGCAGCGAGTCGACCGTTCCGCCGGAAACACCGCCCCGCATCGTCGCGACCGTCCGGACCTCGGTGAGGCCGCCGGCGTCGTCGGCCTCGGCGGCGGTGTGCGCGAGCCACACCCCGAGGTCGGACGGGACGGAGTCGTAGCCGCAGGAGTGCACGATCCGGGCGCCGGTGGACTCGGCGATGCCGTGGCACCGGTCGACGGCGTCCCGGACGAACAGCACCTCCCCGGTGAGGTCGGCGTAGTGCGTCCCGGCCCGGGCGCAGGACTCGACGAGCTGCCGGCCGTACTTCGCGTACGGCCCGACCGTCGTCAGGACGACGCGTGCGGCACCCGCGAGCCGGTCGGTGGCCGCCCGGTCCGACGCGTCGGCGACGATCAGCGGCCACTCCTTGGCCCGCTCCGGCAGTGCCGCCCGGGCCGCGGCGAGCTTCGCCTCGGACCGGCCGGCGAGCGCGATCCGGACGCCGGCCGGGGCGTGTTCGGCCAGGTAGCGGGCCGTCAGGGCGCCGACGAACCCGGTCGCGCCGTAGAGCGCGATGTCCACGGGCTCGTCGGGCGCGGCGCCGCCGGTCGGGTCGTGCTGCGGGTTCACCACGGGGTCTCCTCCTCGGTCCTGCGCGGGGTCAGGCCGGCAGCTCGTCACGGACGCCCAGCACCTCGGCGGGCGCGTCGTACAGCACCGAGCGCAGGAAGCCGTGCCCGAGGCGCGGCTCCGCCGCCGCCCAGGCGTGGATCGCCTGCAGCTGCTCGGCGTAGGGGTACGGGATGTTCGGGAAGTCGGTGCCGAGCACGATGCGGCCCGGGTGGTCGGCCAGGCGGGCCGGCCAGTCCGCAGGCAGCGGCGCCATCCGCTCGCTGAACGCGGTGCCGACCATCGTGGTGTCCAGCACCAGGTTCGGGAACCGGTCCAGCAGCTCCAGTGCGCCCCGGAAGTCCGGCATGCCCGCGTGCGCGAGGACGATCCGCAGCGACGGGTGCGCCTCGAGCACCTCGGCGAAGATCCCGAGGCCGGTGTGGTCCCCGGGGATCGGCCCGTCCCCGCAGTGCACGACGGCCGGCACCCCGGCCTCGGCGAGCAGCCCCCACGCGTCGCGCAGCTGCGGGTCGCGCGGATCGAACGCACCGACCTGGACGTGCACCTTCACCATCCGCGCGCCGTCGTCGACGGCCCGGCCGAGGTAGTCGGCGACCGACGGCTCCGGGTACAGCGTCGCGGTGCGCACCGCACGCGGGTGGGCGTCGGCGAACTCGCCGGCCCAGCCGGTCAGCCACTCCCCCATCCCCGGCTTGTGCGGGTAGGTCAGCGGCGCGAACCGCAGGACGCCGAGCTGCTCCAGCAGCGCGTACCGCTCGGACTCGGGGAGCTTGTACTGCACCGGCCACGGGACGCCGTAGTGCGTCTCGGCCTGCTCGAAGTAGTCCCACACCTTGCGCAGCATGCGCTCGGGCAGGAAGTGCACGTGCACGTCGACCAGGCCGGGCAGTCCGAGCTCGGCGGTCCAGCGCGGGACGTCGGCGTCGTCGCGGGGTGGCGGGGGAAGATCCACGCCGCCCACCCTAGGCGCGACCCCGCCACCCGGCCGGGCCACCTGCGGCCCGTCCGGCCCTGGCGATCATCGTTCGCACGGGATCCCGTCGTTCGCACGGGATCCGATCCCGTGCGAGGCACCCGGACCCGTGCGAAGCCGGTGGCACGGCCGGCTCAGCGCATCTCGCGGGCGCGTCCCTTCGCGGCGCGGCCGACGGCGCGGGCCATCTCCCGCTGCGCGTCCTTCTTGGCCAGGTCCCGGCGCTTGTCGTAGTCCTTCTTGCCGCGCGCCAGCGCGATCTCGCACTTGACCTTGCCGTCGTTGAAGTACAGCGACAGCGGCACGAGGGTCAGACCGCCCTCGCGGGTCTTGCCCATCAGCCGGTCGATCTCCTCGCGGTGCAGCAGCAGCTTGCGGGTGCGCCGCGGCTCGTGGTTGGTCCAGCTGCCGCGGACGTACTCGGGGATGTGCAGCCCGCGCAGGAAGATCTCGCCGTCGTCGATGGTGGCGAACGCGTCCGCCATCGAGGCCCGGCCGAGACGGAGGCTCTTCACCTCGGTCCCCTTCAGCGCGACCCCGGCCTCGAAGACGTCCAGGATCGAGTAGTCGTGCCGGGCCCGGCGGTTCTGCGCGATCACCTTCCGGCCCTGTTCCTTCACGCGTCCAGCCTACCCGCGGCGCGCCACCGGTATCCGTGGCGACGTCCGCCCCGGCCCGTCACGTGGTCAGACCTTCACGTAGGCGCGCAGCGTCACGTAGCCGGTGACACCGGCGACGACCGCGCCCGTCGGGACCAGCAGCACCGCCACGAGCGCGACGTCGGTGAGCCGGACCGGCGGGATCACCCCGGCCTGCCCGATGGCGGCCAGCAGGTCGTCGACGACGGCGAACTTCGCCGCGACCAGACCGGCCCCGGCCAGCGCGCCGCCGACCGCGCCGGCGATCGCCGCCTCCACGAGGAACGGCAGCTGGGTGGTCCACCGGGTGGCTCCGACGAGCCGCATCACCCCGACCTCGGTGCGCCGGGTGAAGGCCGAGACCTGGACCGTGTTGGAGATCAGCAGCACCGCGGCGATCGCCTGCACGATCGCCAGCGCGAACGCCACGTTGCGGACGCCGTCGAGGAAGTCGAACAGCGTCCCGACGACGTCGCGCTGGTCGATCACGCCCCGCACGCCGGGCCGGCCCTCCACCGCGGCGGTCGCGGCGGCGGCGCCGCCCTGCTGGTCGGTCAGCGACACCCGCAGCGTGGCGGGCAGCGACTGCGGCCGGGCGACGTCGGCGACCGACTGCCCGGCGAACAGCTCGCGGAACCGCTCGTAGGCCTGCTGCTGCGACTCGAACGCCACCCCGCCGACGCCCGGCGCGGACTCCAGCGCCGCCCGCAGCGACGCGCAGGTCGGGCCGGAGCAGTCGGCGTCGGTGCCGGACACGTCCGGGGTCAGCGCGACCTGGATCTCGAGGCGATCGGCGTAGAGCGCGGAGATGTCGTCGATGGTGCGCAGCACGAGCAGCCCGGCCCCGACCGGCATCAGGGTCACGGCGGTGGTCAGCACCATCGCCAGCGTCATCGTCACGTTCCGGCGGAGGCCTCCGGAGACCTCGCGGGTGAGCAGAGCGGGCCGCATCTACCGGCCCGCCCCGTACACCGCGCGGGCCTCGTCGCGCAGGACGCGGCCGTCGGACAGCTCGATCACCCGGCGTCGCATCGCGTCGACGATGGTGTCGTCGTGCGTGGCCATCAGCACCGTCGTGCCGCCACGGTTGATCCGTTCCAGCACCTGCATGATCTCCCGGCTGGTCTCGGGGTCGAGGTTCCCGGTCGGCTCGTCGGCCAGCAGCAGCGGCGGCCGGTTCACCGACGCCCGCGCGATCGCGACCCGCTGCTGCTCCCCGCCGGAGAGTTCGTGCGGCATGCGCTCCGCCTTGCCCTGCAGGCCGACCATCTCCAGCAGCTCCGGCACCGCGACCGCGATGTCGGACCGCTTGCGGCCCAGCACCTCGAGGGCGAACGCCACGTTCCCGGCGACGCTGCGTCCGGGCAGCAGCCGGAAGTCCTGGAAGACGCAGCCGATCCGCTGGCGCAGACCCGGCACCTTCCGGCGGGGCAGCCGGGCGACGTCCCGGCCGTCCACCAGGATCGCACCGGAGGTGGGGACGTCCTCGCGCAGCAGCAGCCGCAGCAGCGTCGACTTGCCCGACCCGGACGGTCCGATGAGGAACACGAACTCGCCGCGATCGACCGTCGCGGAGATCCGGTCCAGCGCCGGACGTCCGGACGCCGGGTAGCGCATGGTCACGTCCCGCAGCTCGATCACGGAGCGGGACGGTACCGCCGCTCCGCGTATACGGGCCGTGACGACACGCGCGACGGGCGCACCGTCCGCCGGGCGGTAGCGCCGCGGCAGCGATCATGCCGGGAGCGGAGCGACACACGACGACGGGGTGACGATGAGCGGTGCCGGCGACGGCGGCGGGCGGGTCCCGGCCGCGTTCCTGCTCGGGCGTCCCGGGCGGTGGCCGGGCGGGCGCACGGTGGACCGGGTCCTGCGGGCGTGCACCGGCACCGGCCTGCACCCGGCGGCGGACCAGGTGCGCGCGGTGACCGACGGCCTGTTCGCCGCCGATCCCCTCGCCGAGCGGTTCGCCGACGAGGTCCTCGACCGTCCCGGCGGGCGGGCGATGCTCGACGCCGCGCTCGGCCCCGGCGGGGTCGCCGCCGTCCCGGACGCGCCCGAGGCGATGCGCGCACTGTTCGCCGGGTTCGAGCGGACACCGGACTGGGTGCGTCCCGAGCTCGTCGAGCGGGGCGCCGCGGTGTGGCGGCGCTGGGGCACGATGCTGTTCGCCGTCGCCGGGAGCACCACCCTCGAGATGTACACCGAGGCGGCCGTCGCCACCCCCCTCTCGCTGGCAGGCGGGTACGCCGGGGACAACGCCCGGCGGCGTTTCTTCGAGACCGTCCGGTTCTGGATCGACGTCTCCGAGCCCGGTGCGCTGTTCACGCCCGGCTCGGCGGGCCGGTCGACGGCCCTGCGGGTCCGGGTCATGCACGTCGCCGTGCGGCGCCGGGTCGCGGGCCACCCCGAGTGGGACGAGGACCGGTGGGGCGTCCCGATCAGCCGGACCTGGCAGATGATGACGCTGCTCGGCGGCAGCGTCGCCCCCGCGCTCGCGCTGTGGCCGCTGGGCCATCTGACGAGCCCGGCCGAGATGCGGGCGCTGCTGCACTTCCAGCGCTACCTCGGGCATCTGCTCGGGGTGGAGCCGCGCTGGTACCCGGAGACGGTCGCCGACGCCGTCCGGTTGCTGCTGCTCGTGCTCGACGCCCGCTCCCGCGACTCCGGCGCGCACGGCGCCGAGCTGATCGAGTCGTTCCCCGCCGGGTTCGCACCGGCCCTGGGCCGGACGGGGGCCGACCGGCTGCGCGGCGTCTACACGCACGGTGTGCACGCGGGGTACGCCTGGCTGTGGACGGCGCGCCGGACCTGGCGGGCGCACCGCATGCCCTCGCCGCTGCCGTGGATCGCCGTCCCGCTGCTCCGGGCGCCGTTCGTCGCCGCCGCGGAGCTCGCGGGGCACCTGCTCCCACCGGTGCGGCGGGCGCTGGAGCGGCGCGGTGCGCGGCACCGGGAGCGCTGGTACGCGCGTTACGCCCGCGGTCACGTCGCGGCCTACGAGGCGACCTCCGGCCTGCGCCGCTGACGGGGACGGTCGCCCGGGTCAGCGCGGGTCGAGCGCGGCGACGAGCCGGTCCAGCACGGGTGCCGCTGCCCGCAGGGCCTCGGCGTCGCCCGCAGGGAGCCCGGCGAGGGCCCGCTCGATCCGGTCCGACCACGCCGCGTCCAGCAGCTCGCGGTGCCGGAGCGCCCGCGCCGTGGGGTGCAGCAGGGCACGCCGCCCGTCCGCCGGGTCCGGACGGCGTTCGACGAGATCGCGCCCGAGCAGCGACCGCACCGTGGTGCTGACGTTGCTGGCCTGCAGCCCGAGGGTCCGGGACACCGCGGAGACCGTGCTCCCCGGACGGGCGCAGACCGTGCGCAGGACCTCGTGCTCGGATCCGGTGATCGCGTCCAGCCCGACGGCCCGCTCCCCCACGCTGCGCAGCACCCGGGACAGGTCGTGCACCGCGGTGGCGAGCCCCGGCCAGTCACCGGTCACCGGTTGCGCGTCGACATCCGTCACATCCGCCAGTGTACCGCGGAATTCATATCTATATTCATAGGTACCTGACGGAAGGAGAGCCGATGACCGGCCACACCGACGCCGTGACCTCCCCGGCACCCGAGCGGGGCCGGCACGTCCCGGACGGTGTCTGGATCTGCGTGCTCGCCCTGCTCACCGCCGTGGCCCCGCTGGCCACCGACATGTACCTGCCGGTCCTGCCGGACGTCGCGGCCGACCTCGGTGCGTCGGCGTCGGCCGCCCAGCTGACGCTGACGGCGTTCCTCGTCGGACTGGCGTCCGGTCAGCTGGTGATCGGCCCGCTCTCCGACGGCTGGGGCCGCCGGCGGCTGGTACTGGCGGGCACCGTCCTGCTGTTCCTGGCCAGCGTCGCCGCGGCCTTCGCCCCGTCGGTACCGGTGCTCGTCGCCGCCCGGTTCCTGCAGGGCTTCGGTGGTGCGGCGGGCGTGGTGCTCAGCCGGGCGATGATCTCCGACCGGACCTCCGGCGACCGCACCGCACGGCTGTTCTCGCTGATGATGGCGATCAACGGCATCGCCCCGGTAGTGGCGCCGGTGCTCGGGAGCTCGCTCGGCGGCCCGATCGGCTGGCGCGGCATCTTCGGGGTGCTCGCCGCGCTGGCCCTGGTGATGCTGGCGTCCTCGGCGCTCGCCGTGCGCGAGACGCTGCCGGTCACGGCGCGCAGCGCAGGCGGGCTGCGGCGCACCCTCTCCGACGTCCGCGCCCTGCTGCGCCGCCGCCGCTACGTCGGCTACGTCCTCGCGTTCGCGACCGCCTTCGCGATGATGTTCGCCTACATCTCCGGCTCGCCGTTCGTGCTGCAGCAGACGCTCGGCCTCTCGACCACCCAGTACGCGATCGCCTTCGGGGTCAACGCGATGGGCCTGGTCACCGGCAGCATCGTCAGCGGACGGCTGTCGTCGCGGATCGCCCCGCGCCGCCAGCTGGTCACCGCCGTCGGCCTGCTCGTGGTGCTCTGCGCCGCCCTCACCGTGACGGTGCTGCTGGGCGCGGCCCGCTGGCCGGTCCTGGTGCTGCTGTTCGGGATCCTCACCACCCAGGGCTTCGTGCTGGGCAACAGCTCGGCACTGGCGTCCGGAGAGGTCCGCGACCGGGCGGGCACCGGGTCGGCGCTGCTCGGCGCCACCCAGTTCGGACTGGGCGCCCTGGTGTCCCCACTGGTCGGCTCCAGCGCGACGGTGATGGCGGTGGCCATGCTCGTCGCCGCAGCCCTGTCGGCCTCGGCGCTGGCGACGCTGACCCGCGGCGCCCCCGTCAGGGCGCGGTGACCTCGACCGGGAGTCCCGGCTCGGTGAAACCGAGCGTGACGGCGCCGGGTACGGCGGCGTTCGCGCTCTGCTCGCCGGACGCCGGGCCGGCCGGCTCCAGGCGCAGCTGCACCAGGCGTCCGCGGTCCGGCTGCGCCGCGTCGGGTGCCCCGAGCCACGCGGTGAACCACGGGGTCGGCGAGACCAGCCCGGACAGCTCGTCGACCCGGGTCGCCGCCGCCGGGTCGGGAGCGGCGGCACGGGCGGCGGCCAGGTCGACGGTCCCGGTGTAGCGCACCGCGGGCAGGCCCTCGACGTCCTCGGTGCCGGGCTGCGCGACGACGTCACGCAGGCCCGCGGTCGCGTGCAGCGCCCCGGTCACGGCACCGACCGGGAGCAGTCCGGTGGACAGCGCCTGCCAGCCCGGCGATCCGCCGAAGCGCACCCAGGCGTCGTCACCGAGGACCCGCACATGCGCCCCGCGGGTGCCGAGATCGACGGTGAGGTCGGCCGCGAAGGGCTCGAAGCGCGCGGGCCCGTTGGCGCGCAACGGCCCGGTCGGCCCGTCCAGCCCGACGGTGGCCCGGGCCGAGCCGGCGTCGGCGAGCGCCCGCGCCGCCGCCGTCACGGTGTCCTGCGGGGACGGCCCCGGCTCCGCCGCCGGTCCGCTCGCGGTGGGGCCGCCGCCGGTGCACACGGTCAGTGCCAGTGACAGTGCCAGGACGAGCCCGAGCAGGGCGGCGACCGGCCGTCCACGGCCGCGCCGCGCGGTCACGGCCGTCACGCCTCGTCGGCCTGCTGGCGGCGCCAGCGGATCCCGGCCTCGATGAAGTCGTCGATCTCGCCGTCGAGCACCTGGGAGGGGTTGCCCTCCTCGTGCTCGGTGCGGAGGTCCTTCACCAGCTGGTACGGGTGCAGGACGTAGTTGCGCATCTGGTTGCCCCAGGACGAGCCGGAGTCCTTGAAGGAGTCCATGAGCTCGCGCTCCTCCTGCCGCCGCCGGTCCAGCAGCTTGGCCTGCAGCACGACCATCGCGGACGCCTTGTTCTGCAGCTGCGAGCGCTCGTTCTGGCAGGCCACGACGATCCCGGTGGGGATGTGGGTCAGCCGGACCGCGGAGTCCGTCGTGTTGACGCCCTGGCCGCCCGGCCCCGACGCGCGGAACACGTCGACCCGCAGGTCCTTCTCGTCGATCTCGACGTGGTCGGACGACTCCACGACGGGCGCCACCTCGACCCCGGCGAACGACGTCTGGCGGCGGCCCTGGTTGTCGAACGGCGAGATCCGCACGAGCCGGTGGGTGCCCGCCTCGACCGAGAGCGTGCCGAACGCGTACGGCGCGTGGACGGCGAAGGTGGCCGACTTGATGCCGGCCTCCTCGGCGTAGGACGTCTCGAAGACGTCGGTGCCGTAGCCGTGCCGCTCGGCCCAGCGCAGGTACATGCGCAGCAGCATCTCGGCGAAGTCGGCGGCGTCGATGCCACCGGCCTCCGAGCGGATGGTCACCAGCGCCTCGCGCTCGTCGTACTCGCCGGACAGCAGGGTCCGGACCTCGAGCGACGCGATCTCGCTGCGCAGCCGGGCGCGGTCGGCGTCGGCGTCGGCGACGGCGGCCTGGTCGCCCTCGTCCTCGGCGAGCTCGTAGAGCACCGGGAGGTCGTCGAGCCTGCGACGCAGGTCGTCGAGCCGGCGCAGGTCACCCTGCGCGTACGCGAGCCGGCTGGTGATCTTCTGGGCCGCCTCGACGTCGTCCCAGAGGTCCGGCCGGCCCGCCTGCTCGGAGAGCTCCTCGATCTCCTGGCGCAGCCGGGGCACGTCGGCGACGGCCTCGATGCTGGACAGCGTGGTGTCGAGGTCCTTCAGGTCGGCCTGGACGTCGGGGTTCACGTCGACCGAGCGTACGCGGGGTGTGCCGCGCACCCGGCGGCTCCCCCGCCGACCCGCACCGGGGCCTCAGTCCACCGGGACGGCGTCGATCAGCTTGATCATCGCCCGGGTGTGCGCGACGGCGAAGTCGGCGACCGGACGTTCGTAGGGGTCGTCGGTCGCGCGGGCGGCGGCGCGCGCCTCGGCCAGGCGCTCGGTGTAGGCCTCCCGGGCCGACCGCAGGAGCTCGGTGCGCTGCTTCACCGTCAGCGACCCGGCGTGCAGCAGGCGCAGCACCATCGGGCTGCGCACCGCGTCGGCCTCGCCGCCGGACGCGAGCCAGCCCTTGAACGCACGCTTGCCCGCCGCCGTGATGACGTACTGCTGGCTGGCCCGCGGCCCCTGCTTGCCCAGCCGGAGCAGGCCCTCCTCGGTGAGCACGGGGAGCTCCCGGTAGACCTGGCTGCGGGTGACCGAGAAGTACAGCCCGAAACGCTCGCCGGCGGCCGCGACGAGCTGCCCGCCGGTCATCGGGCCACCGTGGAGGAGGCCGAGCAGGGCGGCGGCGGTCGCGTTGACCGCTGTGACGGGGGCCATCGTGCGACGGTCCCACGCGCGGGCCCCGCGCGCGAGTCCACTCAGCACATCTGTGCAGGGCACGCGGCGTCCGGGGGATCCACTGTGCGCAGTTCGGACCCCCCGGGCCGCGCCGCCGGACGCCGCCTGCGCTCAGACCGTCAGCGTCGCGATCCGCTCGCGGTGGACGGCGACGTCGCCGTACTGCCCGGCGAGCCGCTTGGCGCGCTTGTAGAAGAAGTGCGCCTCGTGCTCCCAGGTGTAGCCGATGCCGCCGTGGTACTGGATCATCGCCGCGGTCGCCTGCAGCGCCACCTCGCTCGCCTTCGCCTTCGCGACGGAGACCGCGAGATCGGCCTCGGCGGGGTCCAGCACGCCGGCCGCGGCGCTGTCGGCCGCGTGTGCGGCGTAGAGCGACGCGTGCTCGGCCATCGTCACGCCGACGTGCAGGTCGGCCAGCGCGTGCTTGATCGCCTGGAACGACCCGACCGGCACGCCGAACTGCTCGCGGTCGCGGTCGTAGGCGACCGTGCGGGTCAGCGCCTCCCGGGCGATCCCGACGAGATCGGCGGCGACCAGCACGGTGGCCCGGTCGGTCAGCTGCTTCTGCAGCTCGACCGTCGCGCCGGGCAGCGCCTCGGCCGTCCCGCCGGACAGCGACGCGAGCCGGGTGGTGCCGTCGTAGCTGCCCACCGGCGTCGCGGTCGCGCCGGTCAGCAGGGACAGGCCGGCCAGGTCCGGATCGGACGGCCCGACGACGACGTCGGCCTCGGCCCCGTACTCGACGGCGGGCAGCCCGCCGGCGACGTCCCCGCGGTGGGAGACGGCGCCGACCGCCTCGCCCGCCGCGAGCTTCGGCAGCCAGGCGCGGCGCTGCTCGTCGGACCCGGCGAGCCGGATCGCCTCGGCGGCGAGCACGGTGCCCCGCCACGGCCCCGGCGCGACGCCTGCGCCGAGCGCACGGGCGATGACCTGGGCCTCGACCAGGCCGAGCCCGAGCCCGTCGTGCTCCTCGCCGACGGTGACGGCGAGCCAGCCCTGCTCGCCGGCGGCCGCCCACAGCGACGCCGGGTTGCCGTCGGCCACGCCGCCCTCGACGACCTCCCGGACGGCGGCCAGGTCGAACCGCTCGGCCAGGTAGTCGCGGACGGCCTTGCCGAACTCCTGCTGGTCCTCGGTGAGTGCGAAGAACATGCCGGTGCCCCCTACCGCGGCAGGCCGAGCACGCGCTCGGCGGTGATGTTGCGCTGGACCTGGGACGAGCCGCCCCAGATGGTGACCGACCGGGACCACATCGCCTGGCCGTGCAGCGGCCGCAGGTCGGTGCCGTCCGGCAGGGTGTCGAGCGTCGCGTGCTCGCCGAGGATCCGGTCGTAGACCTCCCAGAGGTCCTGGAACGCCTCCGACCACTGCAACTTGGTCATCGACGCCTCGAACCCGAGGTCACGGCCCTGCTCGACCTGCGTGAGCACGTGCATCGAGTGGAGCTTCAGGCACTCCAGCTCGGTGAGGACGCGTGCGAGGTCGTCGCGGACGACCGGGTCCGTGTCGCGGCCGAGCGTGCGGGCGACGGCGGCGATCTCGTCGTACTGCCTGCGGAACTCGGTGTACTGCGAGATGCCCGACGCCCCGCGCTCGAACGACAGCAGCAGCATCGCCGTGCGCCAGCCGTCGCCGATCTCGCCGAGACAGTCGGCGGCCGCCACCCGGGCGTCGTCGAAGAAGACCTCGCCGAACTCGCTGGCGCCGCTCATCTGGCGCAGCGGGCGGGCGGTCACGCCCGGCTGGTCCATGTCGATCAGCAGCATCGAGATGCCGCGGTGCTTCTCCGAGCCGGCCTCGGTGCGCACCATGGTGAAGATCTTGTCGCCGTGCACGGCGTTGGTCGTCCACACCTTCTGCCCGTTGACGACGAAGTCGTCGCCGTCGCGGACGCCCTTGGTGGACAGCGCCGCGAGGTCGGACCCGGCGCCGGGCTCGGAGAAGCCCTGGCACCACACGACCTCGTTGCGCAGCAGCGGGCCGATGATCTCCTTCTTCTGCGCGTCGGTGCCGATCGCCATGACGGTCGGCGCGAGGAAGGTCAGGCCCAGCGGGTTGACGGTGCGCGGTGCGTGGGCGCGGACCATCTCCTCGTCGTAGATGGCCTTCATGCCGGGCGTCCCGCCGCGGCCGCCGTACTCGGTGGGCCACTGGATGCCGGCGAAGCCCGCGTCGGCCTTGTCGCGTTCCCAGTCACGGCGCAGCCGGAAGCTCTCGTCGTCGTCGAGGGACTCCCAGAACCCGGGCCGGGTCCATTCCTGCGGGATGTTCGCCGAGAGCCAGGAGCGCAGCTCCGAACGGAACTCCTCCTCGGCCGCGGTGAAGGTCAGGTCCATGCGTTGCACCCGTTCTGCGTGAGGTCGGCACTGTCCCTCTCCGCAGCCTTGCATACTGGCCGGTAACCTGCCTACCCGGCGTGGCGCGTGGCCGGACCGGTATGCAGGGAGTAGCATTCGGGTATGCGCAGCGAGCGAGTCACGGTGACGCTGCCGGCCGAGCTGGTAGCGGAAGCACGGGACGCGGTGTCCCGCGGATCGGCGGCGAGCCTGTCCGCCTATGTGGCGGAGGCCGTCCAGGCCAGACAGGACAGGGACCGTTCCCTGTCCGCACTGGCCGACCTCTACGGCGGCCCACCCCCGGCCGACGAGCTGGACGCGGCCCGGCGCTCCCTGCGCCCGGGCACGCCCGTGGCCGTCGGCGCACGATGATCGGCGGGCGGGTCCTCGACTCCTCGGCCCTGGCGGCGTTCGCCACCGGCCGCCCCGTCTACATGCGCGCCCTGGTCTGGGCCGCGGTGGAGGAGCACATCGTGCTCGCGGTGCCCAGCGCCGCCCTCGGCCGCGCCTGGTCGATGGTCGAGCCCGAGCACCACGCGGCACTCCAGGTGCTGCTCGGCCTGCCGAACACGGTCATCCAGGAACTGTCGCCCGAGGGCGCCCAGGAGGCCGGGCTGCTGCTCGCCTCGCAGGGTCTCGACGACATCGTCACCGGCCAGGTCGTCACGACCGCACGGCGCCGGGGCTGGCCCGCGGTGACCGGCGACCCCGGCACCCTGCGCAAGCTCGACCCGATGGTGCCGATCGAGGAACTTCCCTGATCAGGACCCGTTCTCGTCACGCAGGCGGGAACGAAGGCGGGTCAGCTCGCCGTCGGTGAGACCGTGCGCCTGCAGCCAGGCGACGGGGCCGCCGTGGCGCTCGTCGAGCATCCGCAGGAACGTCTCCATCACCTCGGGCCGGGGCCGGTGCCGGTCCAGCTCGTCGGCCGGCGGCATCTCCTCACCACTGACGGAGGTCCAGCGCCGGAACAGGGCGTCGATCCGGGTCGCCGAGAGCACGTAGTCGGCCACCACGTCGGCGCGGGCGACCCCGACCGCCGAGGCGATCAGCGCGACCAGCACCCCGGTGCGGTCCTTGCCCGCCGCGCAGTGCACGACGGTCGCGCCGGCCTCCCGCTCGGCGACCCGGCGGACCCCCGACACCACGTTGGCCGCGCGGTCGCCCAGGTACGCGAGATAGTTGGCGACCATCGGGTCGGCGTCGTCGCCGAGCTCGGGGAGCCCGCGGCCGGTCTCGGGGATGAAACTCAGCCGGTGCACCTCCACCCCCGCACCCGCGAGCGCGCCCGCCCCGAAGACGAGGAGCTCCTCGTCCTTGCGCAGGTCCAGTACCTGGACGACGCCGTACTCGCCGGTGAGGCGGGCGACGTCGGCCTCGCTGAGCCCTTCCAGGGACTCGGTCCGGAGCAGGACCCCGGACCGCACCCGGCCACCGCCGTCCAGCGGGAGCCCACCCACGTCCCGGCCGTTGGCGAGGCCGTCGAAGGTCAACCAGCGGTCCGGCACGAGATCCGTCACGCCCGTCAGCCTAGGTCGCCCCGCCCGACGACCGGACCGTCCGCGTCGAGATTCACCGGGTGTGCACCGGAGGTCTGCGCAGGGCCGGGGGCAGGCGACGGGCGCCGTCGCCCTGGACCGAGGCCGCGTCGCCGGGGTTGACCAGCCGGCACGACGTCATCGACAGGCATCCGCAGCCGATGCAGCCGTCGAGCCCGTCGCGCAGCGCCGTCAGGGCCTCGATCTGCTCGTCGAGGCGGCTGCGCCAGGCCCGGGACAACCGCGACCAGTCGTGCTTGGTGGGCGTCCGCTCGGCGGGCAGCGCGTCGAGCGCCGACCGCACCTCGTCGAGCCCGACGCCGATCGACCGGGCCGCCCGGACGAACGCCAGCCTGCGGAGCACGCTGCGCCGGTAGCGGCGCTGCCCGCCGGAGGTCCGGCTCGCCGAGATCAGGCCCTCGCGTTCGTAGTAGCGCAGCGCGGAGTGCGGGAACCCGCTCCGCTCGACGATCTCGCCGATCGTCAGGAGATCGCTCGACTCCATCCCCTCCGCCACCTCTCCGGCCCCGTCGCGGCGCCGCCGGACGTCCCGGCGGCCGTCCTCCGACACTGAAGCTCGCTTCAGTATCAGCCGTTCGTCGCGGGTCCGCCACCTGCGGCGACCGCCGTCCGCCGTTGTGGATCAGCCGTTGATCGGGTTGCCTCCCCGGCCCTTCAAGATCGATTTCTCGGTTAGCGGTGCCTGCCGCGCGCCGACCGACACCCCCGGGGCTGGACCCGTCCGGCGAGGCCCTCTACGGTGCTTCACAAGTCATCACGGCCCGATCACGAGCGGGCCAGGAGCCGGAATCCCCGACCGGCTCGCCCGGGACCCCCGACCCGGCCGCTCGTACCGGAGCCGTCCGTTGATCGCGAAAGGGCCATACCCTTGTCAGGACACCGCTCCCCCGGTGGCCGCCGCGTGTTCCCCCGACCCGTGGCGACCGCACCCGCAGCGAAGGCCGCTGCCCGAACTACCCGTCCGACGGCGCACGCCGTGGACGGCGCCCGCGGCAGTGCCGCGCGGCGCGCCGGAACCCGCACCGCGGCGGCCGGCGCGACCTTCGGCGTCCTCGCCTCCGGCGCGTTCGCCGCCGTCGTCCCGACCACGCTGGACGGGACGAACACCGCGGCCGACGCCGAGGAGACCACCCAGCCGACCACACTGGCCGCCTTCGAGACCGGCATCCCGTCGTCGGCCCCCGCGGTCGACGGCAGCCCGTCGGGCTACTTCAGCCCGGTGTCCTTCGAGCACTCCGGTGCCGCCACGGGCGCCCTCCAGGCCGCGGCCCCCGCCGACGACGCCGACCTGGCCTCGCTGGGCAAGGCCCACGAGATCGCCGGGAAGATCGCCGAGGAGCACCGCAAGGCGGCCGAGGCCGAGGCGAAGAAGAAGGCCGAGCGCGCCGAGATCGAGAAGCTCATCTCGAAGGGCGGCCTCGACAGCTGGATCGCCGAGGCCCTCGACCACATGGGGATGTCCCAGTCGTACGCGACGGGGCTGAAGCAGATCATCCTCAAGGAGTCCAACGGCAACCCCGACGCCATCAACAACTGGGACTCGAACGCGCTGGCGGGCAACCCGTCCGAGGGCCTGATGCAGGTCATCCCCTCGACCTTCGAGGCGTACGTGCACCCCGACTTCGCCGACCGCTCGGTCACCGACCCGGTCGCGAACATCACCGCGGGCGTCCGCTACATGATCGACCGCTACGGCCTGGACACCCTCGACGCCGGGGGCCGGACCGGCTCGCACGGCGGCTACATCGGATACTGACTCCGGTCATCCACGACACGGCGACGGCGGTCGGCAGGTGAACCTGCCGGCCGCCGTCGTCGTGGTACAGCCGGGAAAGTAATATCGGCCTTTACTTTCCTGCCCGAGAGGAGCGCGTAGCTCGTGACGTCCCCCGGTGGAGCCGGTCCCGCCCGTACCGAGACGGCGACGCGGTCCCGCTTCCGGCCCGAACTGCAGGGCCTGCGGGCACTCGCGGTGGTGCTGGTGGTCGTCTACCACGTGTGGGTCGGCCGGGTCTCCGGTGGCGTCGACGTGTTCTTCCTGATCACGGGCTTCCTGATCGTCGGCGGGCTGTACCGGGCGGGCCTGCGCGGCGGGGTCGACGTCCTGGCCACCTGGAAACGCCAGCTCTCCCGGCTGCTGCCCGCGATCACCGTGGTACTCGCCGCGGGGATCGCGGCGGGCGCGTTCCTGCTGCCGGAGAGCCGGTGGAGCCCGACGGTCCGCGAGACCGTCGCCTCGCTGCTGTTCGTCCAGAACTGGGAACTGGCCGCGAACGCGGTCGACTACGCGGCCCGCAGCGACGCCGCGAGCATCGTCCAGCACTTCTGGTCGCTGTCGATCCAGGGGCAGTTCTACCTGGTCGCACCGCTGCTCGTGGCCGGCGTCGTGATCGCCTCGCAGCGGGACCGCGCGGACCTGCACACCCGGCTCACCGGCACGTTGCTGGTGGTCGGCGGCGCGTCGCTGGCGTACTCGGTGTACCTGACCGTGGTGAACCAGCCGCTCGCCTACTTCCACTCCCTGACCCGGGTGTGGGAGTTCGCGCTCGGCGGCCTGCTCGCGCTGTGGATCTCCCGGATCGAGGGGCGTCCCGAGCTCACCGCCGGGGCCCGGATGGCGCTGGGCTGGCTCGGCGTCCTGGCGCTCGTGTCGTGCGGGGTGCTGCTGCAGGTCGACCGGGCGTTCCCCGGCTGGGCCGCGCTCTGGCCCACGGTCGCGGCCGCGCTGGTGATCGTCGCCGGACGGTCGGGGCACCCGCTGGGCGCCGACCGCCTCCTGGCCGGCCCGCTGCTGCGCTCGATCGGGGACCTGTCGTTCCCGCTGTACCTGTGGCACTGGCCGATCCTGGTGCTGGCGCTGGTGTACACCGGCGACGAGCGGCTCTCGCTCGGTGCCGGGGCCGTCGTGATCGGTGTGTCGTTCGTGCTGGCCTGGCTCACGCACCGGTTCGTCGAGCGGCCGATCGCGGCCCTCGACGTCCGGCACTCGCTGCGCACCGGCCTGGCGCTGGCGCTGGTCGTGCTGGTCGGTGCGGCCGGCTGGTTCGGCGTCGCCACCGCGCGGGCGTCGGTGCAGGTGGAGGCGGGCTCGCCCACCCATCCCGGGGCGGCCGCACTCGCTCCGGGCTTCGAGTACGCCGGCCTGGCCGACACCGATCCCGCCACCGCCCCGGCCGCCGAGGTCGACCTCGCACCGTCGCTGGTCGGCGCCCCGGACGACTGGAGCTACCACCGCGGCACCTGGGACTGCGGCCCGCTCCAGCGCGACGGCGTCGAGATGCAGTTCTGCACGATCCCGCCGCCCGGTGACGCACCCCCCGAGCGCCGGATCGTGGTGATCGGCGACTCGCACATCCAGCAGTACGTGGCCTCGCTGATGCCGGTCGCCGCACAGCGGCACTGGGAGATCATCGGGATGTTCCGCGGGGCCTGCCCGTTCTCGACCGGCTCCGAGACCGATCCCGCGGACGAGGGCTGCACCGCCTTCAACGCCGCGGCCGCCGCGGAGACGGCGGAGCTGAGGCCGGACGCCCTGCTGACGCTGGCCACCCGCGACGTCCGCCCGGGGCTCACCGAGTCGACGCCGCACGGGTTCGTCGACGCCTGGTGGCGGATGCACGACGCCGGGGTGCCGGTCGTCGCGGTCCGGGACAACCCGCGCCCGCCGTTCTTCGTCCCGGAGTGCATCAGCACCCAGGGCCGGCACGCGGAGGGCTGCGCCCTCGACCGGCACGACGTCTACCCGACGCTGCCGCCCTACGCCGCGCTGCCGGACGTCCCGCCGAACGTGTCCTTCATCGACACCGCTCCCGCGATCTGCGAGCAGGACCGGTGTCCCGCCGAGATCGGCAACGTGCTGGTCTACATGGACGACAACCACCTGACGGCGACCTACGCCGAGACGATGGCCCCGGTGTTCGCCGACCACTTCGAGAGCAGGCTGGGCTGGTGACCCGCGGCTAGGACGGCCGTGCGCGGTGCCCGTCGACGGAGACGACGTCGCCGCGCTGCAACTGCGCGCCGCGACGGTACTCGGGTTCGCCGTTCACGGTGACGAGGCCGGCCTCGAGCAGCTCGCGCGCGTGCCCGCCGTCCTCGGCCAGGTTCGCGAGCTTGAGGAACTGCCCGATGCGGATCGGCTCCTCACGGATCGGCACGTCCTGCGGGGTGGTCATGGGCCCATTCTGCGCGCCGTAGCATCCTGCGGCGTGGGTGACCACTACTTCAGCGCCACGCCGTCCGTCGCGAGCCGTCCCGGTTCGGTCCGGCTGCACACCGCCGGTGTCGATCTCGAACTGTCGACCGACACCGGCGTGTTCTCGCACGGCCGCATCGACCGGGGGACGAAGGTGCTGCTCGACGCGGCCCCCATGCCCGAGGTCCGCGGACCGCTGCTGGACGTCGGGTGCGGGTACGGCCCCGTCGCCCTCACGATCGCCGCACGGCGCCGCAGGCTGCCGGTGTGGGCCGTGGACCTCAACGAGCGCGCGCTGGGCCTCACACGGGCCAATGCGGGCGCCGCGGGGCTGGGGAACGTGACGGCCTGCGTGCCCGACGACGTCCCCGGCGACCTGTCGTTCGCCGGCATCTACTCGAACCCGCCGATCCGCTCGGGGAAGCCCGCCCTGCACGAGCTGCTGCTGCGGTGGCTGCCACGGCTGATGCCGGGCGGCCGCGCGTACCTCGTGGTCGCGAAGAACCTCGGCTCGGACTCGCTGCACCGGTGGCTGGAGGCCGAGCAGGGGTTCCCGACGACCCGGCTGGTCTCGGACAGGGGCTACCGGGTGCTGGAGGTCGCGCCGCACGAGGCGTGAGCGCCACGGCCGATCCGGCCCGCACACACGACGAAGGGCCCCGGGAGATCCCAGGGCCCTTCGCCTGCGTAGTAGCGGGGGCAGGATTCGAACCTGCGACCTCTGGGTTATGAGCCCAGCGAGCTACCGAGCTGCTCCACCCCGCGCCGTCCGGAACCTCAGCGGTTCCGTCTGTGTTGTGTCACCACAGTACCCCGGCGGTTCCGGCACCCCGCGAGGGGGGTACCGGAACCGGACCGGTCAGCCGCCGGCGTTCTGGAACGCCGACACCGCGCGGTCGAGCTCGGCCAGTGCCTCGCCCTGCTTGGCGAAGTCACCGCTCTGCTGGGCCGCCTTGAGCTCGTTCAGCGCCGTGCGGATCTCCTGCGCCGCGCCGGCCTGGGCCGCGTTCGGCGCTCCCGGGGTGGCGGGAGTACCGGGCGTCGCACCCTGTGCCGGCGTCTGCGGAGCCGGCTGGCCCGGTGTGGCCGCCGCACCACCGGCGCCCGCACCGGCACCGGCACCGAACACCTGGTCCAGTGCGGCGGACAGGCTGGCGTCGTAGCCGACCCGGCCTCCGTAGCTCACCAGCACGCGGGCCAGCTGCGGGTAGGACGAGTCCTGCCCGGCCCGCTCGATGTAGACCGGCTCGACGTAGAGCAGGCCACCGGCCACCGGGAGGGTGAGCAGGTTGCCGTAGTCGATCGTGGTCTGGTTCTGCCGGAGCAGGTTCAGCTCCTGCGAGACCTCGGGCGACCCGAGGAACTGCGCCTGGACCTGCTGCGGGCCGAGCGTCTGTGTCTCGTTCGGCAGCTGGAGCACGGTGATCTGGCCGTAGGTGTCCGGATCCGAGCTGGCGGAGACGTAGGAGGCCAGGAACTGCCGTCGCAGGCTCACCAGCGCGCTGGTGAGCTGGAACGACGCGCCGTCCTGACCGGGCAGCCCCGCGTAGAGGTAGTACGGCGGTTGCGCGTCCTGCGCCCCACCGTTGCCGCCGCCCTGCACGGTCGGGTCGGACGGGACGTCCCAGAACGAGACCGTCGAGAAGAACTCGCCAGGGTTGTCGACGTGGTAGCGGGTCAGCAGCTCACGCTGGACCTTGAACTGGTCCTCCGGGTACCGCAGGTGCGCCTGCAGGTCCGGGGTGATCGCCGACCGCGGCTCGACGGTGCCGGGGAACGCCTTCTGCCAGGTCTGCAGGACCGGGTCCTGCTCGTCGAAGGCGTAGAGCTTCACGGTGCCGTCGTAGGCGTCGACCGTGGCCTTCACCGAGTTCCGCAGGTAGCTGACCGTCTCGTTCGGCAGCTGCTGGCCGCCCGGGCCGATCCGCGAGTCGGACGTCGCGTCGCCCAGCTGGACGCGCTCGGCGTACGGGTAGTCCTGCAGCGTGGTGTAGCCGTCGACGATCCACTGGATCCGGCCGTCGACGACGGCCGGGTACGGGTCGTTGTCCAGCTTCAGCCACGGCGCCACGGCCTGGACGCGGTCCCGCGGGTTCCGGACGTACATGATCTTCGACTGGTCGTTGATCGAGCTGTTGAACAGGATGTTCCGCTCGCCGTAGGCCAGTGCGAACACCGCCCGGTCGAAGATCCCGCCGATCGGGACGCCGCCCGCGCCGGTGTAGGTGTACTGCGCCTCGTCGGAGTCGTACTCGCGCGGTGCGGTGCCCTGCTCGGCGCCGACGATCGAGTACTGGTTGTCGAGCAGCTCGCCGTAGTAGATGCGCGGCTGGTCGACCGGGATCCGGCCCTCGGTCTGGGTGTCGCTGACGCTGAACAGCGGCAGGCCGCCCTGGCCGCCCGTGTCCTCCAGCGCCGCGTTGACCTGGTTCGCCGGCGCCGAGACGAAGCCGTTGCCGTGCGTGTAGACGAGGTGCCGGTTGATCCAGTCCTGCTGGTTGCCGACCAGGGCGTTCGCGTCCATCTCGCGGGCCGCCACGACGTAGTCGCGGGTCTCGCCGCCGACCGTGTACCGGTCGATGTCGAGGTTCGGCGCGAAGCCGTAGAAGTTCCGGCGCTGCTGGAGCTGGGTGAACGTGCGGTTCAGCTTGCCCGGGTCGAGCAGCCGGATGTTCTCGACGGTGTCGGTGTCCTGGCGGACCTGCGCGGGCGTCGCCTCCGACTCCCCGGCGTAGGGCTGGATGTCGACCTTGTCCGGCCCGATGCCGAACGCGTTCCGGGTGGCCTCGATGTTCCGCTCGATCGACGGTGCCTCGCGCTCGTTGGCGTTCGGGGCGACGACGAACTGCTGCAGGACCAGCGGGAACGCGGTGCCGACCAGGATCGACGAGATCACCAGCATCACGACGGCGACCGCCGGGATCTGCAGGTTCTGCCGGAACGCGGCGACGAAGAACGCCAGCGCACAGATCACCGCGATGATCAGCAGGATCAGCTTCGCCGGGAGCACCGCGTTGAGGTCGGTGTACGTGGCCCCGAAGAACGTCTGGGAGTTGCGGTTCGACCAGAGCAGATCGTACCGGTCGAACCAGTAGGCGACCGCCTTGAGCAGCACGAACACACCGGCGAGGACGGCCAGCTGGGCCCGTGCCGCGGTGGAGACGAACCCGGAGCGGCCGGACAGCCGGATGCCGCCGAACACGTAGTGCGTGACCAGCGCCAGCACGAAGCAGATCGCGACCGCGACGAACAGCCAGTTCAGCGACATGCGCAGGAACGGCAGGGTGAAGGCGTAGAACGAGATGTCGTTGCCGAACTCGGGATCGGCCTGCCCGAACGGCGTCCCGTACAGGAACATCTGCACGGTCTGCCACTGCACGGGCGCCGCGAGGCCCGCCACGACGCCGATCACCACGGGCACGCCGACGGCGAACAGCCGCAGCCGCTGGATGATCGTCGTCCGGTAGCGGGCGACCGGGTCCTCCGGACCGGAGACCGGCACGAAGACCGGCCGGTACCGGTAGGCCAGCCACAGCGTCAGGGCGACGAGGCCGCCGACGACGAGACCGACGACGCCGAACAGGACGATCTGGGTGAACAGCCGGGTGAGCTGCACGCTCCGGAACCCGACCTCCCCGAACCACAGGTAGTCGACATAGAAGTTCAGCAGCCGCGAACCGCCGAGCAGAAGCACTACGAGGACGCCCGCGGCGACCAGCAGGATCCGGGTTCGGCGGGTCAACGACGGCGCTCCCACAGGGGGCCGCATGGACGACACGGGCACGCTCCACAGCTCGGTGACGACTCGGAAGACACGGCCGGCGGGGAGCGACGGCGCGGTTCTCCGCGTCCAACTCTACGGAGCGCGCGTGAGTTCCCGGTTGAGCCCCGGCGTGTCGGTCGTTTTCGTGCTGGAAACGACATATCGGGCAGACCGCCACGTCCCTCGCGGACGGCGTCGATGCAGGCCCGGGCCGGGGTCGCCCGCGCCGGACGGCGCTCCCGACCGTAGGGTGCCGCGCGTGGGCGTTCGATCTTCGACGTGGGTGACGGCACTGCTGGTGCTGCTGGGACTCACCGTCGTCGGCTCGGTGGTGCCCGCCCCCGTCGTGGCGCTCGGGCCCGGCCCGACCTTCGACACCCTCGGCGACGCCAACGGCACACCCGTCGTGTCCGCCCAGGGGCTGCCGACCTACCCCACCGAGGGCCACCTCAACATGACCACCGTCGGCGTCACCGACGGCATCTCGACGATGACCGCGCTCGGGATGTGGGCGTCGGGCACCTACCGGCTGGCCCCGCGGTCGTCGCTCTACCCGCCCGGCGAGAGCACCGAGCAGGTCACGGCACAGAACCAGCAGGAGTTCGACGGGTCGATCGCGAACGCCGAGGCCGCCGCGCTGACCCATCTCGGCCTGCCGACCCGGGTGACGGTCGGTGCGCTGACCGACGGGTCGCCGTCGTCCGGGGTGCTGGAGGCCGGCGACGAGATCCGCGCGGTGTCCGGGACGCCGATCCCGTCGGTGCAGGCGCTGCTCGACGCACTCGGTGCGGCCCGGCCCGGTGAGCCCGTGACCCTGTCGGTCGTGCGCGGGCGCGCTGCCCCGCGCGACGTGACGGTGACGCCGTCGGCCCATCCCGAGGACCCGGCCCGGGCCTTCCTCGGGATCACCCCGGCCACGTCGCCCGCGGAGGGCCAGCGGCTCTCGATCACCCTCGGCGACGTCGGGGGCCCCTCCGCCGGGCTGATGTTCAGCCTCGCCCTCGTCGACAAGCTGACCCCCGGCCCGCTCACCGGCGGCCGGTTCGTGGCCGGTACCGGCACCATCGACGCGGAGGGCCGGGTCGGCCCGATCAGCGGCATCCGGTTCAAGATGATCAAGGCGCAGGAGGTCGGTGCGCAGACCTTCCTGGTGCCGGCCGCGAACTGTGCGGAGGCGGCCGCCGAGGGGCCCGACGACCTGCAGCTCGTGAGGGTCGGGACCCTCGACGAGGCCGTCGGCGCGCTGGAGACCCTGAACGACGGCGGAACGCCGCAGGGCTGCTCCTAGTTCCCGTCTCCCCCCGTGGCGAACTCGCCCGCGACCAGCGGCATCGGGTCCGCCGACCCGCGTACGGTAGGGCGCATGAGTGACATCCCGTTCGGATTCGGCCCCGCCGACCGCGACCGCGACAAGGACGACGCGTCCGGCCCGGGCGACGGTACGGGCGGTCAGGACGGTGGCCGCGGCGGCGAGCCCGACGGCCCGCAGGATCCGTTCGGCTTCGGCTCGCACCCGCAGTCGTCCGACCCGGCGGGCGGACAGTCCGGGGGCCAGCAGAACCCGTTCGCGGCGTTCGGCATGCCCGGGATGCCGGGCATGCCCGGGATGCCGGGCGGGGCCGGCGGCCAGTTCGACATGAGCCAGCTCGGGCAGATGCTGTCCCAGCTCGGCCAGATGCTCAGTCACGCCGGCACCGGCTCCGGCGACGGCGGCCCGGTCAACTACGACCTCGCCGCCCAGCTGGCGACCCAGCAGCTCGCGCAGACGACGTCGTCGCTCACCGACGACCAGCGCCGCGCCGTCTCCGAGGCGGTCCGGCTCGCCGAGCTGTGGCTGGACCCGGCGACGTCGTTCCCGTCCGCGGGCGGCGAGGTGAAGGCGTGGACGCCCAGCGACTGGGTGCGCGCCGGCATGCCGACCTGGAAGCGGCTGTGCGACCCGGTCGCCAACCGGCTGTCGTCGGCGTGGGTCGAGGGGCTGCCCGACGAGGTGCGCAACGCGGCCGGTCCGATGCTCGGCATGCTCGGGCAGATGGGCGGCATGGCGTTCGGCAGCCAGCTCGGGCAGGGGCTGGCCCAGCTCGGCAAGGAGGTGCTGACCTCCACCGAGCTCGGCATCCCGGTCGGCCCGGAGCGCACGACGGCGCTGCTGCCCGAGGCGATCGCGCGGTTCACCGAGGGCCTCGACCGCCCGGCCGGCGAGGTCACGCTGTACCTGGCCGCCCGCGAGGCGGCACACCAGCGGTTGTTCACCCACGTGCACTGGCTGCGGGAGCGGCTGCTCGGCGCGGTGGAGGACTACGCGCGCGGCATCACCGTCGACACCTCCCGGATCGAGGAGCTGGCCCGCGGGATCGACCCGTCGAACCCGGAGTCGATCCAGGAGGCCATGCAGTCCGGCATGTTCGAGCCGGAGGACACCCCGGAGCAGAAGGCCGCGCTGGCCCGGCTGGAGACGCTGCTCGCGCTCATCGAGGGCTGGGTGGACGCCGTCGTCGCCGAGGCGCTGGCCGACCGGCTGCCCGGCGCGGAGGCGATGCGCGAGACGATGCGCCGCCGGCGCGCGTCCGGCGGACCCGCCGAGCAGGCCTTCGCCACGATCGTCGGCCTGGAGCTGCGGCCGCGGCGGCTGCGCGCCGCCGCCGAGCTGTGGAAGCTCCTCTCCGAGGAGCGGGGCACCGAGGGCCGGGACGCCGTGTGGGCGCACCCGGACCTGATCCCGTCCGCCGACGACCTGGACGACCCGGCCGCGTTCGTCCGTGGCACCTCCGGCGAGGGCGTCCCGGACGACCCGATCGCCGAGCTGGAGCGGCAGATGGCCGCCGACGCCGAGAAGGAGTCCGGTGCCCGGGGCGACGACACCGGTACACCGGGCTCCGACGACCCGGACGCCGACGGCCCCGGCGAGGGCCGCCGCGAGTCCTGATCCCGCCAGGCCGGTTCCCGGTCAGCTCCCGGTCGCCGCGACCTGGTCGTCCGGGATCTCCGGGGCGGGCGCCTCGTCCTCGGTGGCGGGATCGCCGTCCACCCCGCTGATGCCCAGCGCCGCCGCCGCGTTCAGGCCCTCGAGGTAGCCGATGGCCCGCTCGGTGCGGGGATAGCGGTACACCCAGGACCAGAAGACGTCGTCGTGCGCGGCGGACAGCAGGTGCGCGAGCTCGTGCACCAGGACGTAGTCGACGACCCAGCCGGGTGCGTCCCGGAGCCGTTCGCTGACCCGGATCGTGCGGTCGTCCGGCGTGCACGACGCCCACCGGGTCCGCATCGTCGGCACCCAGCGGATCGACACCGGTTCCGCGCGCCCCTCCAGCCAGCGCTTCGACAGCTCCCGACCCCGGGTCATCAGCGCGTCGTCGCCGCTGCGGCCCGGCGACCGGCGCCGGGCCTCGCTGGCCTCTATACGCTTGACCATCTCGGCGACCCAGTCGCGTTCCTGCTCGGCCGTCATCCAGCCGGGGATGAACACGACGACGCGGTCGCCCTCGCGCCGCGCACTGACCATCCGCTTCCGGCGGGCACTGCGACGGACCTCGACCGGGGGGCTAGCCATGCCCCCAGGGTAGGCCGCCGGAGCCACCGGGGTGAGCCGCCGGTCGGGCGCGGCGCTCCCGCCGGTCACGGCGCCGCCGGTGGCTCCCGCGCACCACCGTTGCTCCTGCGAACCTCCGTGTGGATCCCGTCCGGGCGCCCGCCGGATGCGTCACCGTGACGCGATGACCGCACCGCCCGGATCACCCGGCCTGCCCGGGAGGCTCGTCCTCGCGCCGCACCTCGGGGCGGTCGCGACCGGCCCACGTACCCGACGGATCGGCTCCGGTGCCCGCGGCCGCGTCCTCGACGACCTCTCCCCCGCCGCCGTCGCCGCGCTCGACCGGCTCGCGGACGGTCCCTGCGCCACCGGCGACCTGCTGGCCGGTGCACCGCCGGGCCCGCACCGCAGCGCGCTGGCAGGGCTGCTCGGTGTGCTGTGGCGGGCCGGGCTCCTGGCCGACCCCGATGCCGCCGACCGTGTCCGGCGGCACCGCGGGACCACGCTGGTCGAGGTCCGCGGGGACTCGGCGACGGCGGTCGCCGTCGTCGCCGGGCTGGCCGCGACCGGGATCGGGCAGGTGCATCCACGGGTGACGGGCCCGGTCGGGCCGGATGACGCCGCAGCCGGGTTGCCCCGGGCCGATCTCGGCCGGGCGCGCGACGAGGCGCTGCACGATCTGCTCCGGACGGCGGGGGTGCGTACCGGGCCGCCGGGCCGGGTGCCGCCGGACCTCGTCGTGCTGGCGGGCGCGCCGGAGCCCGGGCCGGACGGCGCCGTCGAACACCTCGTCGTCACGCTCCGCGACGGCCACGGCGTCGTCGGGCCGCTGGTGCTGCCCGGCCGCGGGCCCTGCCTGCGCTGCGCGGGCGCGGCCGCAGGCGTCCCCGGTCCCGGCCCGCGGACGGCCGAGCCGCACGTCGTCGCCGCGACGGGGGCGCTGGCCGTCGGGCAGGTGCTGGCCGCGCTGGACGGTCCGCTGCTCGGCGGTGCGCCGCCGGCGTCGTGGGCCGCCGAGCTCGAGATCGACCCCGCCACGGCGGCGATCACCGCCCGTGCGCTCCATCGGCAGCCGGACTGCCCGTGCGGCGGCACCACCGCGGCGTGCGAACCCCCCGCCGTGGGGTGGACAATCATGGTGTGAGCGACATTCCCCGACGCACGGCCGCACGGACCGTCAAGCTCGCCGGCCTGCCGCTCGGCGTCGCCGGCCGGGCGGCCGCCGGCTTCGGGCGCCGGCTCACCGGTGGCGACCGCGACGAGATCTCCGCCCAGCTCGCCGCGAAGAGCGCCGAGCAGCTGTTCGCCGTCCTCGGTGAGCTCAAGGGCGGCGCGATGAAGTTCGGGCAGGCACTGTCCGTGTTCGAGGCCGCCATCCCGGACGAGTACGCCGAGCCGTACCGCGAGGCGCTGACGAAGCTGCAGGCCGCCGCCCCGCCGATGCCGATGGACGACGTCGACTACATGCTGACCCAGCAGTTCGGCCGGTCCTGGCGGTCCCGCTTCTCGGAGTTCGACGAGGACCCGGCCGCCTCGGCCAGCATCGGGCAGGTGCACCGCGCGGTCTGGAAGCGCGACGGCCGCGAGGTCGCCGTCAAGGTGCAGTACCCGGGCGCGGAGGAGGCACTCCGCTCGGACCTGCGCCAGCTCGGCCGGATGAGCCGCATCCTCCAACCGCTGGTACCCGGGATGGAGATCAAGCCGCTCGTCGAGGAGCTCCGCAGCCGGATGGAGGAGGAACTCGACTACCGCGACGAGGCGACCTACCAGCGGGAGTTCGCCGCAATCTACGAGGACGACCCCGAGGTGAAGATCCCCCGGGTCGTCGGCTCGGCACCGAAGGCCGTCATCACCGAGTGGGTGCAGGGCCGTCCGCTGGCGTCGGTCATCCGCGAGGGCTCGGTCGAGGAGCGTGACCACGCCGGCGGCCGGCTGGCCCGGTTCCACTACTCCGCGCCGGACCGGGCGCACCTGCTGCACGCCGACCCGCACCCGGGCAACTTCGGCATCCTCGACGACGGCAGGCTGCTCGTCCTCGACTTCGGCGCGGTCGCCCGGATGCCCGACGGCATGCCGCCCGAGCTGGTCGCGATGACCAAGTACGCCCTGGAGGGCCGGGACGGCGACCTGATGGCGCTGATGCGGTCGGCGGGTTTCGTCCGCAGCGGTGCCCGGATCGACCAGCAGCAGGTCCTCGACTACCTGGCGCCCTTCACCGAGCCGCTGGAGACGGAGGAGTTCCACTTCAGCCGCCGCTGGATCCAGCGTCAGGCCGAGCGGGTCGGCGACCTGCGCAGCCCGGACGCCGCCATCGGCCGGGCGCTCAACCTGCCGCCGCGGTTCCTCCTGGTCCATCGGGTGACGATGGGGACGCTGGGCATCCTCTGCCAGCTCGACACCCGGGTGCGGCTGCGCGAGATCGTCGCCGAGTGGCAGCCGGAGATGTTCCGGCCGGACGCCCCGACGGGCTGACCTGCCGGGGCGCACCTCACCCGCGCCGGCGCAGGCCGTCGAGGGTCCGTTCCAGGGCCGCCCGCGCGGCGGCCCGGTCGGCGGTGGTCGTGCCCGGCCCGGCCAGCCACATCGCGAGCTCGTTCATCGCCCCCGACAGCAGGCGGGCCAGCGGCTCCACCGGCTGCGGTTCCAGCTCGCCGAGCCCGACCAGCCCGGCCAGCGCCTCGGCGAGGTGCCGGCCGGACGTGCGCTCGTCGATCTCCCGCCAGACGGGCCAGCCGAGCACGGCGGGCCCGTCGACCAGCATCACGCGCGCGGTGCCCGGCGCGGTGCTGGCATCGAGGAAGGCCCGGCACCCGGCGACGAGCCGGTCCCACGGGTCCTGTTCGGCCCGCGCCGCCTCCACCACGCGCTCGGCGACCCGGGCCTGCACCCGTTCCAGCACCGCCCCGAACAGGGCGACCTTGCCGTCGAACTGGTGGTAGAGCGCGCCCTTGGTCACCCCGGCGCCCGCCACGACCGCCGGGAGCCCGACGGCGCCGTAGCCCTCCCGGGCGAACAGTCGCTCCGCCTCGTCGAGCAGAGCGTCACGCGTCCGTGCACGCTGCTCGGCCCGCACCCCCACCACACACCTCCGGTTCACGGATCCTCGATTGACGTACCGAGGGTACGCCAGTACCTTTTCGCATACCGTGAGTATGTGAACTCGAGGAGGGGTCATGCTGACCAGCTGCTACCCGGTGCTCGCCACCGACGACGTCGCCACCGCCCGCGCGTTCTGGACCGGCCCGCTCGGCTTCGAGATCGTCTTCGACGCCGGGTGGTACGTCAGCCTGAGCCGGGAGGGCCACGAGCTCGCGCTCCTGCACCGCGACCACCCGACGATCCCCGCGGACTTCCGCGGACGCTCCGCGACCGGGGTGCTGGTGAACCTGGAGGTCGACGACGTCGACGCCGAATGGGATCGCCTCGCCGTCCGCGCCGGGCTGCCGGTCGCCCTGGAGCTGCGGGACGAGGACTTCGGGCAGCGCCATTTCATCCTGGCCGGGCCCGACGGGGTCCTGGTGGACGTGATCACCGAGATCCCGCCGTCGGCGGAGTTCGCCGCGGCCTTCACCGGAACGGCAACAGTCTGACGACGGCGCACACCCGCGGCTCCGGGGGCGCGGCCCGGCCCCGGCCCCGGCCCCGGCGCGCCGAGGTGAGCAGAGCAAAGGGGACTCCGGACCACCTGGTCAGAACCGGTGGGTGGACGTGGTGCAGACGCGGCGGTGCCCCGCCCGGACGGATCCGGACGGGGCACCTGTGATCGACGCGCGGCTCAGCCGGCGCGGCTCAGCCGGCGGTGCTGAGAACGCGGCTCAGCCGGCGGTGCTGAAAGCGCGGCTCAGCCGGCGCGGTGGCGCGCCCGCTCGGCCCGGGCCGCGGCCCAGGACGCGAGCCGGGCCCAGCCACGGCCTGCGGTGAGCCGGCGGGCGAGCCGATGCTGTTCGGCCACCCGTTGCGCCTCCTGCTGATGGGATCTCGCCAGGGCTTCCTGGATGAGCGTCATCGCGTTCTCCTGGTTCACGAGATGGGTGGTGACATCGCGGTGGACGATCGGGTGCTGGATCGGTGCGCTCGGCACCGTGGTCAGGTCGTTCATGTCGGGTTCTCCTTCGTCGGTCAGGGGTGCGGGCTCGTGACCCGGTGTCAGTTGCCGGCGGCCAGGGCGTAGGCCCGGTCGCGCTCCAGGTCGGCCTTGCGGGGGCGGCCCCTCGGACGCTTGCGCGGGATCACCCGGCCGCGCTCGAAGATCTCGCCGCCCCAGACCCCCCACGGCTCGCCGCGGTCCAGGGCGCCGGTCAGGCAGGCGTTCCTCAGCGGGCAGCCGCCGCAGAGCGCCTTGGCCTGCTCCAGCTCGCCGGGCGTCTCGGCGAACCACAGGTCGGCGTCGCCGTTGCGGCACGGCAGTGCCGACCACTGCTCGGCGGGCGGGCCGGTCTCCACGGCCCGCAGCCGCGTCTCGTCGGAACCGGCGCAGCCGCCACCGGTCGCATTCCGGATCACTCCGCCGTCACACGGAGCGGACCTCACGTACACGATCGACCTCCTCGATCGAACTTCTTCTTCTCGTCGGGACCGGAGCTGTGTTCTCAGCGCGGTGCTCTCTCTCGGGACGGATGGACGGATGGACGGACAAAAAAATCGGGGCCGCAGAACCCGTGTGCGTGGGTTCCGCGGCCCCGATGGACTGGGCGCGAGCGCTGAGGGGGTCAGGTACCCCCTCGGCGCCCGGGAACGGACGCACCTGTGGACTTGTGGAACCACGCGATCGGGCCGGAGATCATCGGGACGGCGGTCCCACCGCTCTCCGGGGACACGTCTCCCCCGGCGCGGAACGAGGTCGCAGCGGTCAGCCGGACCCCCTGCGGCCGACGGCGCACCCCGGAGCCGACCAGGTCGGCGAGGGCAGCGTGGGCGACCGCGTGCGGCACGACGGTCAGCGGCTCGCAGGCCACGGCGGTATCGATCGACGCGACGCCGACCGTCATCTCGGTCGTGCCCATGTCGATCACCTCCTCCGTGGTCCCGCCGTACGGTCTCCCGCGCGACGCATGCGTGAGCGGAGCGCTGCCCCACTCGGTGCCGATGACACTAGAAGCGCAGCGCAGACCGCTGCAACCGATTATTCGAAAGTCTCTCCGGAAGTTCACCCACGGCGGACCGAAGGTGGGTCCGGCGAGGGTCAGCGCTCCTCGTCGTGGTCGGCGAGCAGCCGCAGGACGTCGTCGCCGTACCGGTCGAGCTTGGCCGCACCGATGCCGGGGATCCCGACCAGCGCCGACGGTCCGGACGGCCGCTGCTCGGCGATCGCGGTGAGCGTCGCGTCGGTGAGGACGACGAAGGCCGGCACGTCCTGCTGCTTCGCCTCGCCCGCGCGCCACTGCTTGAGCCGGTCCAGCAGCTCCAGGTCCACGTCGGACGGGCAGTCGTCACAGCGCAGGAGCTTGGTCGCGGCGCTCCCGAACAGCGGGGACCCGCAGACCCGGCACTTCGGGCGGGCGGCGCCGGGCCGGCGCTCGCCGGCGACCCGGGACGCGGGGTGCGAGTCCGGGATCAGTCCGTAGAGGAACCGGGACCGGCGCCGTTTCGGGCCGCGCCCCGACGCCCGCGACAGCGACCAGGACATCGACAGCACCCGGCGGGCGCGCGTGACCCCGACGTAGAACAGCCGCCGCTCCTCCTCGACGGCGTGCTCGTCGTCGCCGGCGTGGCCGATCGGGAGCGTCCCATCGGCGAGGCCGACGAGGAACACCGCGTCCCACTCCAGGCCCTTCGCCGCGTGCAGCGACGCGAGCGTCACCCCCTGCACCACCGGGGCCTGCGCCGAGTCGGCCCGGGTGTCGAGCTCGGCACACAGCCGGGTCAGGTCGGCCTGCGGCTCGATCGCGGCGAGCTCCTCGGCCACCCCGACCAGTGCGAGCAGCGACTCCCACTGGGCACGCAGGGTGGCGCCCTTCGGCGGCTCGTCGGTGAGCCCGGCGCGGGCGCCGAGCACGGCGCGCGTCACGTCGACGAGATCGGTACCCGGCCGCTGGTCGGGCGCGGCGCCGCGCAGCGCGATCATCGCCCGGCGGACCTCCGGGCGGGCGAAGAACCGTTCACCGCCGCGCACCTGGTACGGCACGCCCGCGTCGGAGAGCGCCTGCTCGTACGCCTCGGACTGGGCGTTGATCCGGAACAGCACCGCGATCTCGGACGGCTCCGTCCCGTCGTTGAGGAGCGTCAGGATCCGGCCGGCGACGGCGGCGGCCTCGGCCGGCTCGTCGTCGTGCTCGGAGAAGTCCGGATCGGGCCCGGGCGGGAGCTGCCCGACGAGCTGCAGCCGCGACCCGGCGGGCCGGTGCCGCGCGGCCCCGATCAGCTGGTTGGCGCAACCGACGATCTGCGGGGTGGACCGGTAGTCGCGCTGCAGCCGGACGACGGCCGCGCCGGGGAACCGGCGCGGGAACTCCAGCAGGTAGCGCGGCGAGGCGCCGGCGAAGGTGTAGATCGTCTGGTTCGCGTCGCCGACGACCGTGAGGTCGTCCCGCTCGCCGAGCCAGGCGTCGAGCAGCCGCTGCTGCAGCGGCGTGACGTCCTGGTACTCGTCGACGACGAAGCAGCGGTACCGCGAGCGGAACTCCTCGGCGACCCCGGCGTGCTCCTCGAGCGCGACGGCCGTGTGCAGCAGCAGGTCGTCGAAGTCGAGCACCTCGGCGGCGTTCTTGAGCTCCTCGTAGGCGGCGTAGACCTGGGCGACCTGGTCGGCGGGGCCGGGGGTGTCCCGCTTGCGGCGAGCGGCCTCGGCCGCGTAGTCGACCGGGGCGACCAGCGACGACTTCGCCCACTCGATCTCGGAGCTCAGGTCGCGCAGTGCGTCGGAGTCGGTGCCGACCCTGGCCCGGGCGGCGGCCTGGCCGACCAGCCGGAACTTGCCGTCGAGCAGCGGCCAGGGCGACCCGCCGATCACCTGCGGCCAGAAGTAGCGGAGCTGGCGCAGGGCCGCCGCGTGGAAGGTCCGTGCCTGCACCCCACCGGCGTCGAGCTGCCGGAGCCGGGTCCGGAGCTCGCCGGCCGCGCGCGCGGTGAAGGTGACGGCGAGGACCTGCCCGGCGACGACGTGGCCCTGCCCCACCAGGTGCGCGATCCGGCGGGTGATCGTGCGGGTCTTGCCGGTGCCGGCACCTGCCAGCACGCAGACCGGGCCCCGTGGCGCGGTGACGGCCTCGCGCTGCTCGGGATCCAGCCCGTCCGCCCCCGTGGGGCTCTCCGGTCCCGGTGCCGCCCCGGTCCGGGTCGCACGAGCGGGACGGGGAGCAGAGGTTCGGGACGGCACCCACCCATCCTGACACCCGCCACCGACGCTTCCGGGGCGACCACCGGCCACGACGTGTCGCGGCCCACGGAAGATCGGGGGATCCCCGGTCGTTGTGCACGGTATGGCGGACCTGACGATGTACACGACCGGCTGGTGCGGCTTCTGCCGCCGGCTCAAGCTGCAGCTCGACGAGGCCGGGATCGGCTACCGCGAGATCGACATCGAGCGCGAGCCCGACGCGGTCGCGTTCGTCGAGAAGGCCAACGGCGGCAACCGCACCGTCCCCACCGTCGTCTTCCCCGACGAGTCGGTGGCGACCAACCCCAGCTTCGCGGAGGTCCAGCGGCGTCTCGCCGCCTGACCCCCTACGGAACTCCCACCACGGAGCGCGGCGGCCCGGGCGTGTGCCCGGGCCGCCGCCGTGTTCCTGGCCGGGGTCCGCTCAGCCGCCCGCGGCGGCCCAGGACTCCAGCATCGTGCGCGCGATCGAGACCGTCCCCGGGAGCATGACGACCGGGTCGGTCCGGTCCGGGGCGCCGGCATCGTCACGGGTGTCGTCACGGGAACCCCAGTCCCCGCGGGCCAGTGCCTCCCGCAGCCGGTCGCGGGTGATCCAGAGCGCGTCGGCGATCTCGCCGTCCTGCGGGCGCAGCGGCACGTCCGGGTCGCCGACCGCGTGGAAGCCGACCATCAGCGAACGCGGGAACGGCCAGGCCTGGCTGCCCAGGTACCGGACGTCGGTCACGTCGATGCCGACCTCCTCGCCGATCTCGCGGTGCACGCAGGCCTCCAGGGACTCGCCGGACTCGACGAACCCGGCGAGCACCGAGTAGCGCCCGACCGGCCACACCGGCTGGCGGGCGAGCAGCACGCGGTCGGCGCCGTCGTGCACCAGGCAGATGATCGCCGGATCGGTGCGGGGGTACTCCTCGTGCCCGTTCTCGCAGATCCGGGCCCAGCCTGCGGCGTGCGGACGCGTGCGGGTGCCGTCGACCGCGCAGAACCGGGCACGGTCGTGCCAGTTCAGGGTGGCCACGGCACCGGTGAGCAGCCCGGCCCCGAGCGGGTCGAGGAACGCGCCCGCGGCCCGCAGGTCCGCCCACTCCCCCGGGTCGTCCGCGGCGATCCAGGCCGGGCCGCCGCGCGCCGCCCAGTACGGGACGCCGTCGCGTTCGCCGAGCAGCACGGCCTCGGCCGGGGGCTCGGCGGCGAGGTCGGCACCCGCACGGGTGCGGACCTGCCCGTTCCGGCCGGCGGCGTCGTCCCAGGCGGCGGCGTCCGTCTCGCGGAACGACCGGCCCGGCCCGACCTCCCAGTCGACGGGCGTGCGCCCCGCCTCGTCGACCACGACGACGCGGGCCTTCGCCCAGGTCTCCTGCAGCCAGGCCGGATCGGCACGCCGGTTCTCGTCGCGGTCCAGCGCGTTGCGGGACAGGACCGGCTGTTCGGTCAGGTCGAGGTCACCGGGGCTCACGCGTCCGCCTCCGCCCGCCGGACCCCGCCGAGCGCGGTCAGCCGCGGTCCGACGACGTCCGCGTCACCGACGATCACGCCGGTGAACCGGGGCGGCGCGAACATCTCCGCCGCGACCTCGGCGACCTCGTCCACGGTGACCTCCTCCAGGCGTCGCGGACGGTCGCGGAGCCACTCGATGTCCAGTCCCGCCGCGTCGAGCGCGGACAGCGTCCCCGCCAGCGCGGACTGGCTGTCCAGCGACACGAGCAGCGAGCCGATCGCGTACCGGCGGGCCGAGGTGACCTCCTGCTCGGTCGGCGGGACGGCGACCATCCGGCCCAGCTCGTAGCGGGTCTCGAGCAGGGCGGCCGCGGTGACGTCCGAGGCGACGTCGGCGTCGAGGCCGAGCACCGCCCCGCCGGGGACGAACTCCTGCCCCGAGTGCGCCCCGTAGGTGTAGCCCTTGTCCTCGCGGATGTTCTCCATCCAGCGCGACGAGAAGTAGCCGCCGAACACCAGGTTCGCGATCTGGAAGGCGGTGTAGCGCTCGTCGGTGCGGTCCAGGCCGGGCGCGGTGAGCCGGAGCTGGGACTGGACCGACCCGGGCCGGTGCACGAGCTGGACGTCACCGACCGGCGGCACCGGCGGCTCGTCCAGCCGCCGTGCGGGATGGTCGCCGGTCCAGCCGCCGAGCCGGCGGGCGACCTCGTCGATCGCGGACTCGGGGTCGATGTCGCCGACGAGCACCAGTCGCGCACCGTCGGGGACGACGACGTCGGCGTGCAGGGCGCGCACCCGCTCCGGGGTGATCCCGGCGACGGCCTCGGCGGTGGGCATCTCGGAGACGATCGGGTGGTCGCCGAAGCGGCGGCGCATCAGCGCCTCGCGGGCGACGGTGCGTGGCTGGGCGCGGGCGACCGCGATCCGCTCGACGAGCCGGGCACGTTCGCGGAGCACCTCGTCGTCGGCGTGGGTGGCGCCGGTGAGCACGTCGGCCAGCACGTCGAGCACGACGGGGAGGCCGGACGCCAGCGCGGACCCGCCGGCCTGCAGCCACTCGGGATCGACACCGACACCCAGCTCGGCACCGACAGCGGCGAGGTCGTCGTCGAGCCCGACCCGGTCCCGGCCCGCGGTGCCGGTCAGCAGCGTCTCGGCGAGGACCTCGGTGCCCGCCGTCCAGCCGGCGTCGGCGGTGGGCCCGGCGGAGGCGGCCGGGATCCGGAGCAGGGTCTCGACCATCGGCACGCCCGGCCGGCGGGCGGCGAGCACCGTCAGCCCGTTCGGCAGCGTCCGGGTGACGACCTCGGGCAGCGGCACCTGCTCGGTGTGGCCGAGATCGGGCAGCGCGCGCGGGCCGCGCTCGGTGCGGCCGATCTCCTCGGCGCTGCGGTGGGTGCGGGTGGCGCTCACGCGGCACTCCCCTCTTCCCGGTCGTCGCCGGCGGCGGGCTCGACGGTCAGCACCGCGCGGCCCGCGGAACGGAGCCGGGCCGCGGCGGCGGCGACGTCGGACGTGGTCAGGGCGGCCAGCCGGGCGGGCAGCTCGAGGGTCAGCTCGGCGCGGCCGTAGAGCAGCTCCCGGGCGCCGAGGCCGAGCATCCGGTACATCACCCGGTCGTCCTCCCGGTGCAGGGCCGCGGACCAGCGCGCGGACTGGCGCGCGAGCTCGTCGGTGCCGGGGCCCTGCTCGGCGAGCCGGTCCAGCTCCTCGTCGACCGCGGTGATCACCCGGTCCGCGGGGACGTCCGCCGGGTGCACGGCGGTGATGGTGAAGGTGTCGGGGTCGCGGGCGTCGAAGGGACCACCCATCAGTCCGTTCGACGCCGAGACGTCGGTGACCAGGCCCGTCCCGTCGGCGCCGCCGTGCACGAGGCGCCGCTGCAGCCGGGCCGCCTCGCCGTCGGTGAGGACGGAGGCGAGCATCGCGTGCGCGAGGTAGCCGTCGGGGTCGGCCGCCGGGTCGGGGACCCGGTGGCCGAGCGCGAGCGCGGGCAGCGGGGCGTGCGCGTCGGTCACGCTCTGCCGGCGCTCGGTGCCGGGGGACGGCTCGGCGAACGACGGGCGGGACGGCACCGGCCGGGCCGGGATGTCGCCGAAGTGGCGCTCCACCAGGGCGAGGGTGCCGTCGACGCCGTGCCCGCCGAGGTCGCCGTGCACGGTGACCAGCGCGTTGCCGGGGGCGTAGAAGGTGTCGAAGAACGCGGCCGCGTCGTCCAGGCTCGCCTGCTCGAGCTCGGAGAAGTCGCCGTAGCCGTTGTGCGCGTTCGGGAAGGTGTCGTAGAGGACCGGCGGCAGCAGGATCCACGGGAACCCCCCGTAGGGGCGGTTGTGGACGTTGAGCCGGATCTCCTCCTTGACGACGTCGACCTGGTTGCGCAGGTTCTCCACCGTCAGCCGGGGGGCGCGGAGCCGGTCGGCCTCCAGGAACAGGGCGCGCTCCAGCGCCGCGCCGGGCAGCACCTGGAAGTAGTCGGTGTAGTCCTGGTGGGTCGAGCCGTTGAAGATCCCGCCCGCGGCCTGGACCTGGCGGAAGTGCTCCAGCTTGTCCAGGCTCTCGCTGCCCTGGAACATCAGGTGCTCGAACAGGTGCGCGAACCCGGTGCGACCCTCGGGCTCGGAGCGGAAGCCGACGTCGACGTGCACCGAGACCCCGACCACCGGGGTGGCCGGGTCGGGGACGACGAGCACGCGCAGCCCGTTCGGCAGCGTCGCCCGATGCAGTGCGAGTGCGGGTCTCTCGGCGATCACGGACACGGGGGCGAGGCTATCCCCGCCCCCGGCCGGGTGCCCGGTCAGGCGGGGGGCAGCACCACGAACTGGCGCAGGCCCAGGTCCCGGTAGGTGACGGGGCCGCGCGGACCGGGCGTGTGGTCGACGTTGATCCCGGTCTCCGGCAGGCCGAGCAGCTTGTAGCCGTCGAGCAGCCGGGACGGCGCGTTCCAGAACACACCGGTGCCGGTGTAGCGGTCGATGAACCGCCGGGCGACCTCCTCGTCGGAGGCACAGATCGTCGCCGCCAGCCCGGAGGTCTCGCGGGCGGCGGTGTCGGCGGCGTCGTCCGGCCCGTCGACGGGGGCGACGGTCACGTGCGCCTCGGCGCCGGAGTCGAGCGCCCACTCGTGGCCCAGCCGGTGCGCGTGCGGCGGCTCGGACAGCGCGACGCCGCGGGCGTCCAGCGCGGCCCTGGCGACCGGGAGCAGCGTGTCGTAGACGGGCCGGTCGATGAGCAGCAGGTTCAGCCGGTTGCAGACGCCGAGCCGGTCCGTGGAGTCGGTGACCAGGCGCGTCACGTCCGCCTCGGACGCCGACGAGTCCAGGTACAGCACCCCGCCGCCGTCGGCGTGCGCGAGGATCCGGGTCCCCGCGGTCGCGCCGAGCAGCGACAGCTTGCGCGTCACCTCGCCCGACCCGCGGACGACGACCAGCGGCACCAGGTCCGGCAGCCCGACGAGTGCCTCGGCACCGGCGTGTCCGGGCAACGGGACGAGCTGCACGGCCGCCTCGGGGAGCCCGGCCTCGGCCAGCGCCGGCCGGAGGATCGTCTCGACGAGCGCGGTGGCGCTGCCGAGCGCGGCCGACCCGGTGCGCAGGACGGCGGCGCTGCGGGCCTTGAGCACCTGCGAGGCGACGTCGACGGTCACGTTCGGCCGGGCCTCGAACACCGCGCCGATGACGCCGACCGGGATCCGCCGCTCGAACACACGCTCACCGGTCTCGAGGGTGCGGACCGGCCACTCGGCAGGCGGCTCCGGCGTCGCGGCGAGCACCTCCAGCTGGGTGGCGATCCCGGCGAGGCGCTCCTCGGTCAGCCGCAGCCGGTCCAGCAGCCCGGCGGCCATGCCGTTCGCCTCGGCCGCCTCGACGTCGGCTGCGTTGATCTCGAGCAGCTCGGGACCGCGGTCGCGGATCAGCGCGGCGGCCGCCCGGAGCGCGTCGTCGATCCTCCCCTCGCCGGCGGCGCGGACGGCCGGGGCGGCGGCACGGGCGCGCTGCGCGGCCTCGCGGACGGCGGCGTGCTCCGGCGCCTCGGCGGTGGACTGCCCGGGATCGGTGACGGTGCTGCTCACGCGGTCAGGGTAGGCGTCGATCCCGCGACGCCGTCAGAGCGGCTCCGGGACCGCGTAGACGACGATGTTCGACTCGTAGCTCCCGGTCGCCGGGTCGAAGACCCCGCCGCACGTGACGAGCACGAGCTGCGGGCTGCCGTCGCGCCGGAAGACGTCACGGGGCAGGTCGTGCTTGCCGTACTCCCGCCGGGCGGCGACCCGGAAGGTCGCGGCGCGGCCGTCGGCGCCCCGGACGACGACGGGTTCCCCCGCGGTGAGCTGCGGCAGCACCGCGAGCACGCCGACGCCCTGGGTCCGCGAGTCGACGTGCCCGGCGATCACCGAGCTGCCGGCGGCCCCGCCGGGGAGGACGCCGGGGGCCCACCAGCCGACCGTCCGGACCTCCTCCGGGACGACCATCCCGCCGTTCGGGCCGGTGCCGACGGCGTCGACCGGCGCGGTGACACCGCGGGCCGGGAGTTCCAGGGTCGCCGGGACGACCGGGGACGGCGGCTCGCCGGGACCGGGCCCGGTGGGCGGGTAGATCGGCGAGACCGTCCACGGCTGCTGCGCGGCGATCGCCGGCGGGCCGGCCCGGCGCGGGGTCTCGGCGGCCGGGACGCCCGGGCCGGGGAGCGGGCGGGCCGGGTCACCGGCGGGCGCAGCGGGATTCCCCGGTCCGCCGGGAACGTCCGGGGACAGGGCTGCGGCCGGCACAGGAGGGGCGGGCCGGGCGGCGGCCGGGTCCGGGCCGAGCGGCACGGTGGGCGCGGTCGGCGCGGCGGGAGTGCCCTGGGCAGCCGGCGCGGGTGGGGCTGCAGGATCGGACGGGGTGGCCGGCGCGGGAGGGGGCGAGCCCGGCAGGTCCGCGACATCCGGTGCCCCGACGACGGGGTCGGGCCGGGCGAGCACCGGTAGCGCCTCCGAGGCGGGCACCGCCCGCACCCCGCCGGACATCGGTGCGGGCACCGACCCCAGGTCCTCGGCGACGATCCGCGGATCGTCGCCGAGGGCGAGTCCGGCACCGGCACCCAGCAGGGCGACGCCGGAGAGCAGCAGGGCCGCCGCTCCCCGGACACCGCCGCGCGGGTGCCGGTGCCGGGCGGTCACGCGCGGGAGCGGCGCAGCCGGATCAGACCGGCGCCGAGCAGCAGCAGACCGGCACCACCGAGGGCGGCCGGCAGCACCGCGTCGGACGCCGACGCGGCCTGGCCGCCGGTACCGGCGTCGACCGCCGGGGCGCCGCCCTGGCCCGCACCGTTGCCGGAGCCGTTGCCCGAGCCGTTGCCCGCGCCCTCCTGGCCGGAGCCGTCACCGGAGCCCGAGCCACCTGCGCCGGCACCCGCGTCCGGTCCGGCGGCCTGGCCGGCGCCGTCGCCGGCACCGTCACCGGAGCCACCGGCCGCGTCGCCGGAGCCGTCGGCACCCGGGGTCGCGGCACCGGCCGCGGCGGCGGCCTCGTCCAGCTTGGTCTTCAGCGCACCGAGGTTGGTCAGCTGCGCGCGGGCCTGGTCCAGCTGCTCCGGCGGCAGGCCGGGCACGTTCAGCAGGCCCTGGGCCTGGTCGTTGAGCTGGCCGACCTGCTCCTGGGCGGCCTGCAGCCAGCCCTGGTCGAACTGCTCACCGGTGCGGGCCTTCAGGTCGTCGACCTGGGCCTGGATCTCCGGCGAGACCTGGTCGGGCAGCGAGACGCCGACCGAGGACGCCAGGCCACGCAGCTTGTCGTTGAGCTGCTGGCCCTCGCCCTGCACCTGCGGCGCGAGGTCCTTGACCTGCTGGCCGACGCCCTGCTCCAGGCCGACGCCACCCAGCGCGGCGAGGCCGAGCGCCTTCTGGTGCGCGTCCCCGAAGGCCTGGCGCGGGTCCCCGACGCCGGGAACCTGCGGCAGCTCGGTCGGGATGTTCGGGACCTGCGGCGTCTCGCCACCGCAGGCGGTCAGGCCGACGAGTGCGATCGCGGCGACGGACGCCCCGACGGTCCGGGTCATGCGCTTCGACGAAGTTGTCACGATCTTCCCCCGAGAGTAGCGGTCCACATGCGGTGGGCTACCAGCGATACTCCGAACGTTGCAACTCGAACCACTCCATCGGCAGTAATCGTCCGGCGAGCGGCTATCTGCGCCCGCCCAGCGGGGCGGGCGCGGACGGCGGCGGGACGACGGGACCGGTGTCGCCGTCCGGGGCGGAGTCCAGGTCCAGGACGACGGGTGCGTGGTCGCTCGGCGACCTACCCTTCCGTGCCTTCCGGTCCACCCACACCGCCGCCCGGCGGCCCGCGGGATCCTCCCCGGCGAGCACGAGGTCGATCCGCATGCCCTGGTCCTGGTGGAAGCGCCCGGCGCGGTAGTCCCAGTAGGTGAACACCCGCTCGTCCGGCCAGCGGTCGCGCAGCACGTCGTGCAGCCCGGCCCCGACGAGACCCGCGAGCGCCTCGCGCTCGGCCGGCGTGACGTGGGTGGCGCCGTCGAACTGCGAACGGTCCCAGACGTCGTCGTCGGTGGGGGCGATGTTCACGTCCCCGGCGACGACGGTCGTCGCCGGGTCGCCCGCCACGACCTGGTCGCGCAGGGCCGCCAGCCAGCGCAGCTTGTAGGCGTAGTGCGGGTCGGACGGTTCGCGCCCGTTCGGGACGTACACCGACGTCACCCGCAGCCCGCCGCAGGTGGCGGTGACCGCGCGGGCGTCGGGCACGTCGAGCCCGCCCTCGCTGAAGACGGGCTCGCCGGGCAGACCCCGCACGACGTCGTCGAGCCCGGCCCGGGACAGCACCGCGACGCCGTTCCACCGGCCCTGGCCGTGGTGCGCGACCGCGTAGCCGCGCGCGGCCAGCTCGTCGTCGAAGGTGGCGGCGAAGTCGTCGTCGGACAGCTTCGTCTCCTGCAGGCAGACGACGTCCGGCTCCCGCTCGTCGAGCCACGGCAGCAGCCGCGGCAGCCGGGATTTCGCCGAGTTCACGTTCCAGGTGGCGAGGCGCACGGGACGGGACCCTACGAGAGGAACCGCCGCACCGAACGCCGGATGCCCGCGACGTCGAGCCCGTGCGCCGCGTCGTGGTCGTCCGGGTCGCCGTAGCGCCGCAGCTCGGCACGGGACACACCGAGACCGAGCAGCCGGTGCCGCACCCCGTCCAGTGCGTCGGCGATAACCCGCGACGAGGTGCCCGCCAGGTAGGGCTCGACGAGCACGACGTCCGGCTCGGAGAGCGTCGCCCGCAGCGTCGCGCCGTCGAACGGCCGGACGGTCGGCGCGTAGAGCACCGTGACGTCGAGGTCCGCGACGGCGGCGAGGGTGCGGTCCGCGAGCGGGCCCACCGCGACGACCGTGCCGCGGCTCCCCCGCCGCAGCACCGTCATACCCGGGCCGGTGCTCAGCGCGGCCGCGTTCGACGCGCCGGAGAGCCGGACGTAGACGCGGTCGTCGCCGGGCAGCGCGGCCCGCAGCTGCGCCTCGGCCTCGTCGGCGTGGCCGGGGACGTGCACCGTCCAGCCGTCGAGGGTGTCGAGCAGCGCGACGTCACGGGAGCCGAAGTGGGTCTCCCCCGCCCCCGCCATGTCGTACGACGCACCCGCCGAGACCAGCAGCGCGCCGGTGTCCTGGTGCCCGAGGTCGAGCTTGAGCTGCTCGTACGGCCGCTCGACGAGGAACGGCGCGAACGTGTGCACGATCGGCCGCATCCCGGTGAGCGCGAGCCCGCCGGCAGCCGACACGAGCAGCTGCTCGCGGATCCCGAGGTTGACCACGCGCCGCGCGAGCCGGTCCGGGAGGTCGACGTAGCCGGCCCCGATGTCGGCGAGCAGGGCCACCGCCCGCGATTCGGCGTCGAGGAGCTCCGGGAGGAGCGCGTAGAAGCGTTCCCGCTGGTCGACGGGCCGGTGCGTCACGGTGTGCAGAGCAAAGGCGGTCATGAGGGGGTCCCCTTCGGCTCGACGTGGGCGACGACGGCGAGCGGCCGGTCGTCGTGCGGCGTGCCGAACGCACGCTCCAGGTCGTCGTGGTCACGGCCGTCGGCGTCGGCGGTCACCCAGCCCTCGACGGCGAAGCGCGCGGCGATCCCGCCCGGCCACCCGTGCGACGCGGAGCGGTTGTCGATCACGACGGCGGTCAGCCCGGCGAGCCCCGCCCGCCCGGCGTACTGGATCGCCTCGGCGTTCGAGCCCTCGTCGAGCTCGGCGTCGCCGACGAGGACGACGGTCCGCGCCGCCCGGCCCTGCAACCGGAGCCCGAGCGCGGTGCCCACGGCCAGCCCGAGCCCGTGCCCGAGGGAGCCCGAGGAGATCTCCACTCCCGGCACGAGCGTGCGGTCCGGGTGGTGGCCGAGGTCCGAGTCGTAGGTCGCGAACCCGTCCAGCGCGGCCGGGTCGAGGAACCCCCGCGCGGCCAGGACGGCGTAGAGCGCCATCGGCCCGTGCCCCTTGGAGAGCAGGAACCGGTCCCGGTCCGGGTCGCCCGGGTGCGCGGGGTCGACCCGCAGGACGCGGTCGTAGAGGACGCGGAGCACGTCCAGGGTCGAGGTGGCGGCGGGCTCGTGCTTCTCGTCGCCGGTCATCCGGGTCATCAGCCCCGTGATCCCGGCGGTGGTCCCGGAGGTTCCGGTGGTCGCTGTCGTCATGCGGACCACCGCGCGACCTGAAGCTCGGTTCAGGTCAAGGATTTCCGATCAGTCGTCCTCGGGCGGGGTCGCCTTGCGGACGTAGAGCAGCTGGTCCCCGCGCTCGAGCGCGTCGACGGCGGCGGAGTCGACCCGGTAGAGCTGGTCGCCGCGGACGACGCCGAGCACGATGTCGGGCAGGTGCCGCGGCGACCCGCCCACCTCGGCCGGCTCGACCTGGCGCTGGGTGATGGCGAACCCGGCGTCCGGGGTGAGCAGGTCCTCGACCACCTCGACGACGGCCGGGGACCGGGTCGCGACGCCGAGCAGCCGGCCCGCCGTCTCGTCGGAGACGATCACCGAGCTCGCCCCGGACTGCCGCAGCAGGTGCACGTTCTCCGCCTCGCGCACCGCTGCGACGATCGAGATCGAGCGGGACAGCTCGCGGGCGGTGAGCGTGACCAGCACCGCGGTGTCGTCCCGGTCCAGCGCGACGACCAGCGTCGTCGCCAGCTGCACCCCGGCGATCCGGAGCACCGCCGACCGGGTCGCGTTCCCGGACACGGTCACCAGCCCCAGCCCGGACGCGACGTCGAGCCGGGCCCGGTCGGTGTCGACGACGACGATCTTCTCGGGCTCGACGCCGTCGCCCAGCAGCGTCTCCACGGCAGCCCGGCCCTTGGTGCCGTAGCCGACGACGACGGTGTGCTCGCGCACGCGCGACCTCCAGCGCTGGATCCGGAACGACTGGCGCGAGCGCTCGGTGAGCAGCTCGACGGTCGTCCCGACGAGAACGATCAGGAACAGCACCCGCAGCGGGGTGACGACGGCGATGTTGATCGCCCGCGCGCTCGGGCTGACCGGGACGATGTCGCCGTAGCCGGTCGTCGACAGCGACACCGTCGCGTAGTACAGCGCGTCCATCAGCGAGATCTCGCCCGCGCCGTTGTTGTCGAGGTAGCCGTCGCGACCGAAGTAGACGATCAACGTCGTCGCGCCCAGCGCGAACAACGCGATCACCAGCCGGGTCACCAGGGAGCGGACCGGGCTCGACCGCGCGTCCGGCATCCGCAGCGCGCCCTCGGCGTGCGGATCGAGCGCGGCGAGGCGGGAGGAGCCGATCACGTGCGGCAGGCTAGCCCCGTGTCCCGCGGGACGGGCCCCGCGGGCCCTATCCTGACCGGGTGCCGGCCGACGAGGACTCCGATCGTGGCGCGCGTGTGCCGGGCGGGCGCACCTCCCTGCGCCCCCGGCTCACCGGGCGGTTCCGGTCCGCGACGACTCCCCCGTCGGACCCGGCCGAGGTGCTCGAGGCCGGTGTCGCGGTCGCGGCGGGGCTGCGCGAACCCGCCGGCTCACCGGCCGCGACCGACGCGCTGCGCCGGCTCGCCGGGCTGTGCGGCGCCCGCTCCGCCGGCCTGCTCCTCCCCGGACGTGCGCCCACCTGGTGCGGCCCCGACCGCGAGGCGGGCATCGCACTCGGGCACCGGGCGGGTACCCGGCGGGCCACCGACGGCGAGCTGACGGCGACGGCGCTGGGCACCGATCCCGAGCCACCGGTGCTCGTCCTCGGTGGGGTCACCACGGCCGCCGCCCGGCGGATCTCCGCGTTCGTCGCCGACGCGCTGGAACGTGCCCGCCTCGACGACGGCGCCGCCGAGGCCGAGGCCGCCCGGCTGCGCGAGCTGCGTGCCCAGATCTCGCCGCACTTCGTCTACAACGCGCTCACCACGATCGCCTCGTTCGTGCGCTCGGACCCGGCACGTGCGCGGGACCTGCTGGAGACCTTCGCCGACTTCATCCGGCACTCGCTCGCGGCCCGCGGTGACTACACCCCGCTGGCCGGGGAGTTCCGCTCGGTGGAGGCCTACCTGACGCTCGCACGTGCGGTCCTCGGCGACCGGCTCCGGGTGCAGGTACGGGTGGCGCCGGAGGTGCTGCCGGTGCCGATCCCGGTGCTGGCGCTGCAACCGCTGGTGGAGAACGCCGTGCAGCACGGCGTCGAGCGGACCCAGGACGGCGGGCTGGTCCAGGTCAGCGGCGAGGCCGAGGGGGACGTCTGCGTGATCGCCGTCGAGGACGACGGGCCCGGGATGGCACCCGAGCACGCCCGTGCGGTGCTGGCCGGCACCGCGGAGGGCGCCGGGCTGGCGCTGGTGAACGTCGACCGTCGCCTGCGGGCGGTGTACGGCCCCGAGCACGGCCTGGTCATCGAGACCGCCCCCGGCGCGGGGACCCGGATCGTCCTGCGCGTCCCGCGCTTCCAACCGGGGGTGGTCGTGTGACCGAGACGCCGCTGCGGGTGCTGGCCGTCGACGACGTCGCGCCCGCGCTCGACGAGATCTGCGCGCTGCTCGCCGACGCCCCCGATGTCGGCGAGGTCGCGCGGGCCGGCGACGCCGTCGAGGCGCTGCGCACCATCCCCACCGGCCGGTTCGACGCCGTCTTCCTCGACATCACGATGCCGGGGATGGACGGCCTGGAGCTGGGCGGCGTGCTGGCCGCGATGGCGTCCCCGCCGGAGATCGTGTTCGTCACCGCGTTCGAGGAGCACGCGGTCGCCGCCTACGGCCTCGGTGCCGTCGACTACCTGCTGAAGCCCGTGGGTGCCGACCGGCTCGCCGAGGCGCTGGCCCGGGTGCACCGGGCGCGCGCGGGCCGCACCGTCGCGGGGCCGCCTCCCGCCGAGGACCGGACGGGCGTCACCGGCGGCGGGCCGGCCGTCCCCCGGGTCGACGAGCTCGCGGTGCTGCCGGTGGAGCTGGCCGGGCGGACCCGGTACGTGCGTCGCGAGGACGTGCGGTTCGTCGAGGCGCACGGCGACTACGTCCGGCTGCACACCCCGTCCGGCTCGCACCTGGTCCGCATCCCGCTCTCCCGGCTGGAGGAGCACTGGGACGCCCACCACTTCGTCCGGGTGCACCGCAGCTTCCTGCTGCACCTGCCCGCGGTCCTCGAGCTGCGCAGCGACGCCGGCGGCGGGCTCCTCGCGCACACCGACGCCGGGGACGTCCCGGTCAGCCGCCGGCACGCCCGCGAGCTGCGCGACCAGCTGCTGGCGGCGGCGACCTCGGGGGCGCTGGACGTCCCGGGCCGGGAGCGGGGCCGGGGATGAGCCGCCCGCGCCGGGTCGCCGTGACCGCGCCGCCGGAGCCCGGCGCGCGGGCCGTCGCGGCGCGGCCGGCCCCGGAGCCGGTGCTCGATCCGGAGCTCGCCGCCCGCGCCCGGCGGGTGCGGCGGGCCCAGCTCCGCCGGGCCGGGGTGACGCTGCTGTGCGGGGCGGTGCTGCTGCTCGGGCTGCCGGTGCTGCTGCGGTACGCCCCCGGGCTGGCGCAGTGGCGCGGCGCCGGACTTCCACTGGGCTGGATCGCCGTGGCGTGGCTGCCCTACCCGCTGCTCGCGGTGCTCGCGTGGTGGCACCTGCGCCGGGCGGAGCGGGCCGAGCGGGCCCACTCGTCGTGACCGGGGCCGCCGTCGTCGCGCTGTTGCTGGTCACGGTCCTGATCGGGGCCCGTGGCGTGGCCGCCATGCGCACCACGTCGGACTTCCTGGTGGCGTCGCGGCAGACGTCGCCGATGCTGAACGCGGCGGCGGTCTCCGGTGAGTACCTGTCGGCGGCGTCGTTCCTCGGCGTCGCCGGTCTGGTGATCAAGGAGGGCACCGGGGCGCTCTGGTACCCGGTCGGGTTCACCGCGGGCTACCTGCTGATGCTGGCGCTGGTGGCGGCGCCGATGCGGCGCAGCGGCGCGCTGACCGTGCCCGGGTTCGCCGAGGCGCGGCTGGGGTCGCGGTCGCTGCGCCGGTTCTGCGCGGTGGTCGTCGTCGTGATCGCGGTGCTCTACCTGGTGCCGCAGATCGTCGCGGCCGGCCAGCTCCTGACACTGGTGTCCGGTGTGGACTACTGGGTGGGCGTGGTCGTCTCCGGCCTGGCGGTCGGGATCACGCTGGCCCTGGGCGGGATGCGGGCGGCGACCTACGTGCAGGCGTTCCAGTTCGCCCTCAAGCTGCTCCTGTTCGCCGGACCCGCGATCTGGCTGCTGCTGCTCGCCGGGCCCCAGCTGCGCGACGAGCTGGCCGCCCCGCCGGAGTTCACGCACTTCACCCGGGAGACCCCGGTCGACTTCCGCCTCGACACCGATCTCGTGGTCACCGAGCCGGTCACCGTCGCCGTCGACGGGATCCCTGTCGAACTGACGCCGGGTACCCACCACGCACGCGCCGACCAGGTGTGGCTGTTCCCGGAGGGCGCCCCGGTCCCCGGGCTCGGTGGCGACCGGGCGTCGCTGCCGGTGCCCGGCGGGGAGGACTGGGCGCTGCCGCTGCTCGGCACGGGTGCGACCGCGCCGTTGCTGGCGACCTGGTCGGTGCTGGTCGCGACGGCACTCGGGACGATGGGGCTGCCGCACATCATCGTCCGGTTCCACACCAGCCCGGACGGGCGCGGCGCCCGCCGGACGGCCGCGATCACCGTCGCGCTGCTGGGCACGTTCTACCTGTTCACCATCGTCTACGGGCTGCTGGGGACCGTGCTCACCCCGGAGCTGTACCTCTCGCAGGGCACCGACACGGCGATCGTCACCCTGCCCGGGCGGGTGACCGGCGGTGGGACGGCCGCGGTGCTGACCTCGTTGCTCACCGCCGGTGCGTTCGCCGCGTTCCTGGCCACCTCCCTCGGACTGCTCCTCGCGCTGTCCGGCGCGCTGTCGCACGACCTGATGCCGTCCGGGCTGCGCCGGCTCCGGCTCACCGCCCTGGCCGCCTCGGCAGCTGTCGTCCCGGCCGCGCTGCTGATGGTCCGGGTCGACGTCAGCGCGGCCGTGACCTCGGCGTTCACCGTCGCGGCGTCGACGTTCTGCCCGCTGCTCGTGCTCGGCCTGTGGTGGAAGGGCTTGACCGCGCGCGGCGCGTACGCGGGAATGGTGGCGGGGCTGGTCTGCTCGGCCGGGGCGATGGGACTGGGCGCCACCCTCGGACTGGGCGGAACGGCGGGCATCCTGCTCACCCAACCGGCCCTGTGGTCCGTCCCCCTGTCGTTCGTACTGATGATCGCGGTGTCGCTGGGCGATCACGTTCCGTCGTGGGCGGAAGATACGATGCTCCGGCTCCATCTGGCGGACCGCGAGTAGCGAGGGGGCCGATCCGGCCGATGTCAAGACCGTCGGTCGAATTCTGGTGCGCCCGGCCTGCCGATCGTCGGCCACTCGCCTCACTGTCCGAATCGAGACCGTGTGTGGGGTTCCGCACACGCCCGCGAGGAACTTTCCTGGGCGCACCCCGAGTCCGGTGCCCGGGAGATGCAAGGAGGCATACGTGAGTACCACCGAGTCCGAGAACAGTACGGGCGGTCCTCCGCCCGGGACGCCCGACTGGGGCGCCGTACAGGCGAGCGACGACTTCCAGCAGCTGCGTCGGCGTCTCCGCGGGTTCGTCTTCCCGGTCACCGCGGCGTTCCTGGCCTGGTACCTGCTCTACGTGCTGCTGGCGAGCTTCGCCGCCGACTTCATGGCGACGCCCGTGCTCGGCAACATCAACCTGGGGCTGATCCTGGGCCTGCTCCAGTTCGTGTCCACGTTCGCGATCACCGTCGCGTACGTCCGGTTCGCGGGGAACACCCTCGACCCGCTGTCGTCGAAGATCCGTGACGAGATCGAAGGGGGCACGAAGTGAACGCCGTGCTGGCCCAGGGGGTCGCGGGCGCGAGCCCGATCCTCAACATCTCGATCTTCCTCGTGTTCGTCATCGGCACGCTGGGGATCGTCTTCTACGTGAACAACCGGCACGCGAAGAAGACGGCGTCCGACTTCTTCACCGCGGGCGGCGGGTTCTCGGGGACCCAGAACGGCTTCGCGATCGCCGGTGACTACCTGTCGGCGGCCTCGTTCCTGGGCATCGCGGGTGCCATCGCGATCAACGGCTACGACGGGTTCCTCTACTCGATCGGCTTCCTGGTCGCCTGGCTGGTGGCGCTGCTGCTGGTCGCGGAGCTGCTGCGGAACACCGGCCGGTTCACGATGGGCGACGTGCTGGCGTTCCGGATGCGTCAGCGCCCGGTCCGCGCGGCCGCGGCCACCTCGACGCTGGCCGTGTCCTTCTTCTACCTGCTGGCGCAGATGGCCGGTGCCGGCGCGCTCGTCTCGCTGCTGCTCGGCATCTCGGGCGCGTTCGCACAGGGCGTCGTCATCGCGATCGTCGGCGTCGTGATGATCGCCTACGTGCTGATCGGCGGCATGCGCGGCACCACCTGGGTCCAGATGATCAAGGCGGTGCTGCTGATCGCCGGTGCGCTGGTCATGACGATCTGGGCGCTCGCGCTGTTCGGCTTCAACTTCTCCGCGCTGCTGCAGGGCGCCGCCGACGCCTCGGAGAAGGGCGTCGGACTGTTCGCCCCGGGCGAGCAGTACGGCACGTCGACCACGTCGAAGATCGACTTCATCTCGCTGGGCATCGCGCTGGTGCTCGGCACCGCGGGCCTGCCCCACGTGCTGATGCGCTTCTACACCGTGCCGACCGCCAAGGAGGCCCGGAAGTCGGTCGAGTGGGCGATCTGGCTGATCGGCCTCTTCTACCTGTTCACCCTGGTCATCGGCTACGCGGCCGGTGCGCTGGTGGGCCCGGAGACGATCCAGAACGCTCCCGGCAAGGTCAACTCGGCGGCGCCGCTGCTGGCCTTCGAGCTCGGCGGCCCGGTGCTGCTGGGCATCATCGCCGCAGTCGCGTTCGCGACGATCCTCGCGGTCGTCGCCGGCCTGACGATCACCGCGTCGGCGTCGTTCGCGCACGACGTCTACATCAACGTGATCAAGCGCGGGAACGTGGCCGACACCGAGGCCACCCAGGTCCGCGTCGCCCGCCGCACCGCGATCGTGATCGGTGTCGTGGCGATCGTCGGCGGCATCCTGGCCCGCAACCAGAACGTCGCGTTCCTCGTGGCGCTGGCGTTCGCGGTGGCGGCCTCGGCGAACCTGCCGACGATCCTCTACTCGCTGTTCTGGAAGCGGTTCAACACCACCGGCGCGCTGTTCTCGATCTACGGCGGTCTGGCGAGCACGCTGATCCTGATCATCTTCTCGCCGGTCGTCTCCGGGAAGCCGGCGACGGCGTCCAGCCCGTCGATCATCCAGGGCGCGGACTTCGCCTGGTTCCCGCTGGAGAACCCGGGCCTGGTGTCGATCCCGCTGTCGTTCCTGCTGGGTGTCATCGGCACCTACGTCGGCGAGAAGCGGGCCGACGGCAGCAAGTACGCCGAGATGGAGGTCCGGTCGCTGACCGGTGCCCACATCGCCAAGGCCGAGTCGCACTAGCGATCCGTCCGGGCCGCGAGCCCGTGTCCCGCAGCTGCGGGGCACGGGCTCGCGTCGTCTCCGGGGTCAGCCCGCCGGCACACCCGCCACCAGCGCCCGCAGCCCGTCGGCGTCCAGCAGGTCCGCCGGCCGCAGGGTGACGCCGTCGCGGACGTAGTGGAACGCGGCCCGCACCCGCTCGGCCGGGACCTCCTGCAGCGCCGCCCAGGCCAGCCGGTACGCCGCCAGCTGCACCGCGACGGCGTGCTCCCGCTCCGGGGCGGCCGGCCCACCGGTCTTCCAGTCGACGACGGTCCAGCCGCCGTCGGGATCGGCGAAGACGGCGTCCATCCGCCCACGCACGGCGACCCCGGCGAGGACGGTCTCGAACGACACCTCGACGTCGACCGGCTTGCGGTCCGCCCACTCCGACGCCTCGAACGCGGCCTGCAGCTCCGCCAGCTCCGCGGCGTCGGACTCCGAGGTGACGGACTCCGAGGTGACGGACTCGTCGGCGGCGCCGGGCAGCTCGTCGATGTCGAGCAGCCGTTCCGCACCGAACCGCTGCTCCAGCCAGGCGTGGAACGCGGTCCCGCGTCGCGCGTGCGGGTTCGGCGGCAGCGGCACCGGGCGGCGCAGCCGCACGGCGAGCGCGTCCGGATCGTCGGCGAGCTCGATCAGCCGGCTCACCGACAGCCGCCCCGGCAGCGCGACGGTGGGGCGCTCCTTGGCGGCGGCCCGCTCGGCGAGCAGGACGTCGACGTCGGCGGCCCAGCCCTCCGGGTCACCCTCCGCGTCGGGTACGTCCGGGGCCGGTTCCGCCGGGCCGGGCTCGGGCAGCTCCAGCGCGAGCTGGTCGGTGGACGACCGCCGGGACCGCCGCGGCCGTCGCGGTGCCCGGGCCCGCAACTCCGCCCGGACCAGGTCGGCACCGGCCCGCACGTCGTCCGCCCGGTCGCCGAACGGGTCCGGCGGCCACTGCGCGGTGCGCTCCACGCCGAGCGCCGGGTTCCCGGTGTCGGCCTCCGGCGGCGGCGCCCACACCTCCAGCGCGCCGACCTCGGAGCCACCGGGCCCCTCCAGGATCTCGGCGAGCTCGGTGAGGAACACCGACGGGTCCTTCGGGCGCTCCCCGGTCGCCGGCCACCGGTGCCCGGAGACGAGCAGGGTGCGCTCGGCACGGGTGAGCGCGACGTAGAACAGCCGGCGCTCCTCGGCGAGGCGGCGCTCGTCGAGGGCGTCGTCGTGGTCGTCGAGGGCCTGCTCGACCTGCTTGCGGTCCGCGCCGGGCGGCGGGAGGTCGAGACCGGGGAGGTCGTCGGCGTCGCCGCGCAGCGGGACCGGCAGGTCGGACGGGTCCTTCAGCCAGCTGCCGGACATCTTGCGGCCCGGGAAGACCTGCGCCACCAGGTGCGGGACGGCGACGATCTCCCACTCCAGCCCCTTCGCCGCGTGCACGGTGAGGATCTGCACCCGGTCCGGGGAGACCTCGACCTCACCCGGGGTCAGGCCCTCCTCGGCCTGCTCCGCCGTGTCGAGGTAGTCGAGCAGCGCGGGCAGCGACGGCACGTCGGCACCGGCGGCGAAGTCGGCGACGACGTCGGCGAACGCGTCCAGGTGTGCCCGGCCGGTCGGGCCGGGGCGGGCCATCGTCTCGACGTCGAGCAGCAGGGTCCGCTCGACGTCGGCGACGAGGTCGGTCAGCGGGGCCGCGGCGCGGGCCCGCAGGTGGGACAGCTCGCGGCCGATCCGGCGGATCCGGTCGAACCCGGCCTGGGAGTAGCGGTCCGGCTCGCCCGGGTCGTCGAGGGCGTCGGCGAGCCCGGCCTGCTCGGCCTCGTCACCGGGGAGCGCCCCCAGGGCCAGCTCCTCGGGTCCGAGCGGGCCGGGGCGGGCCGGCCGGGACGGGACGAGCTCGCGGGCCCGCTGCCACAGCGCGGCGAGGTCGGCGATGCCGAGCCGCCAGCGGGGCCCGGTCAGCAGCCGTACCGCCGAGGGCCCGGCCAGCGGGTCGGTCACCACCCGCAGCGCTGACACCAGGTCACGGACCTCGGGGGTCGACAGCAACCCGCCGAGCCCGACGACCTCGACCGGGACCCGACGGTCGCGCAGCGCGGCGGCGAGCGCGTCCATGTCGGAGCGGCGGCGGACCAGCACCGCGGCGGTGGGCGGCTCGCCCTCGTCGGCGCCGGCGTGCCAGCGGGACGCGATGCCGTCGGCCGCCCAGGCGATCTCGGCGGCGACGTCGGGCAACAACGCGGCCCGGACGTCGCCGGGACCGGCGCCGTCGAGCGGGCGGAGCTCACCGACGCGGACGGCGCCGGGCGCGGTGCGCAGCGGCTCGGACACCCGGTTCGCGAGCGCGAGCACCTCGGCCGGATTGCGGAAGCTGGTGAGCAGCCCGTGCACGGGAGCAGGGCCACCGGACGGCGTCGGGAAGTCGGTGCGGAACCGGGCCAGGTTCCCGGCGCTCGCGCCGCGCCAGCCGTAGATCGACTGGCAGGGGTCACCGACGGCGGTCACCGACCGGTGCTCGGGCTCCTCCGGCTCCGGGGCGAGTCCCGGCGGGACACCGAACAGCGCCCGCAGCAGCACCCGCTGGGCGTGCCCGGTGTCCTGGTACTCGTCGAGCAGCACGGCCCGGTACTGACCGCGCTCGATCCGCCCGACCTCCGGGTCGGCCTCGGCGATGCGCGCGGCGAGCGCCATCTGGTCGGAGAAGTCCATCGCCTGTTCGGCCTGCTTGCGGCGGGCGAACTCCTCGATCAGCGGCAGCAGCTCCAGCCGCATCCGCTGCCCGGCGATCCGGGCCTTGTACCCCGCCGACGGCTCCGCGCGCTGCCGCTTGCCCGGCGGGGCGTGCTCCAGCACCGGCAGCATCCGGGCGGTGAGCCGCTCGACGTCGGCCGGTTCGACGAGGTGCTCCCCCAGCTCACCGGCCAGCGAGAGCAGGTACCCGGTCACGGTCGCCGGGACCCGGTCGATCTCCAGGTCGGCCGCCCAGGTGGAGACGACCCGGTGCGCGAGCTGCCAGGTCGCGGTCGGGCCGAGCAGCCGGTTCGCCGGCTCGGCGGGCAGCCGCAGCGCGTGCTCGCCGACCAGCCGCCCGGCGTAGGCGTGGTAGGTGGAGACGGTGGGCTCGCCCGCGAGCAGCGCGGCCCTGCGGGCGCCGGTGGGGTCGAGGTCGTCGAGCATGCGGGACCCGGCGAGCCGGCGGAGCCGGGACCGGACGCGGGTGCCGAGCTGCTGGGCCGCCTTGCGGGTGAAGGTGAGGCCGAGGACCTGCTCGGGCAGCACCCGTCCGGTCGCGACGAGCCAGACCACCCGGGCCGCCATCGTCTCCGTCTTGCCGGCGCCCGCCCCGGCGACGACGAGTGCCGGCCCGGCCGGGGCGGCGATCACCGCGGCCTGCTCCGCGGTCGGCGGGTGCAGGCCGAGCGCCGTGGCGAGCTCGACCGGGGTGGGGTCCATGGTGACGATTTCTACCCCGGACCCCCGACGGTCCTATCCGACGGGATCGGAGACCCGGGCCCAGTCCACCTGCAGCCGGACCTCGTCCGGGGTGGTCGCGTCCGGCGCGGGGATCCACTTCTCGGCCGGGCCCTGGTCGAGCTGGATGCACAGGTGCATGGGCGTCGTAGGGATGGTGCGCCGGTCGGTGACCTCCCACTTCTTCTCGCCGTCGACGTACCAGGTGATCCTGTCCGGCAGCCACTCCAGCGCGAACGTGTGCCACTGCGTGAAGTCGCCCGGCGTCTCGGTGGAGACGATGTGGTTCTCCGCGCCGTAGTGGACGAACGCGGTCGCCGCGCTCCGGTCCCCGTAGGGGATCTCCATCATGTCCAGCTCGCCGTCGTCGGGGAACCGCTCGGAGTCCGGCCAGAGCAGGATCGCCGGGCTGTAGCCGGTGCCGGCGTCGGTGCGCGCCCGGAACTCCCAGCGCCCGTACAGCTGCCCGGAGTGCATGGCCATGCCGCCGGACACGCCGCCGCCCGCGGCCCGCGGGCGCGCGGTGACGGTGAGCAGCCCGTCGTCCAGGGAGAGCGCCGACGGCCGGCGCAGCCCGTTCCCGAACCCGCCCGGCGAGTTGTAGACGGTCCAGACGGACCGGTCGATGCGGGAACCGTCGAACTCGTCGCCGCCGACCGGACGCCACTGCTGCGGCGGTGGCGGGGGCGGCGGGGGCGGCAGCTGGTTGTCCAGCGCCGACGTGGCCGTGGCGCCGTCGCCACCGTCACCGTCCGGCGGGACGAGGATCGTCCACGTCAGCCCGGCGATCGCGACGGCGGCCAGGCCGAGTGCGACCGAGCCGTGCAGGACCCGGCGACCGATCCCGGATCCACCGGCCCCGGCGCGGGCGCGGCGACGCCCGGCAGGCTCCCGGCGGCGGGACGCGCGAGCGCCGGGTCGGGGCGCACGGGCGTCGAGCCGAGGCGCACGGGCGTCGGATCGGGGCGCACCGGCGCCGGCCCGGGGCGCACGAGCGTCGGATCGGGGCGCACCGGCGCCGGCCCGGGGCGCACGAGCGTCGGATCGGGGCGCACCGGCGCCGGCCCGGGGCGCACGGGCGTCGGATCGGGGCGCACGGGCGTCGGCCCGGGTGTCCCACCCCGCGCGGGGCCGCGGCGCCGGTCCCGGGACGCCCCGCGGCGCACCGGCCTGCGGCTGCCGGGGCACGGGAGCGGGCCCGCGCGGACCGGCCGGGGCGCTCCGGCCCTCGCCGAGATGCAGCTCAGCGTTGCGCGGAGATCCACTATTCGCGCTGGTCCGCATCTCGGCGGGATCGGCCCTGCCGCGGAAGGGACGGCCGTCGCGCGGCACCACCGGGAGCTCACCCGGCCGGTAGCCGGGCGCACCCCTCCCCGTTCCGTCCACGCAGAGACAGACGCCCGGTGCGGCACCGGGGTTGCCCGCCCGGCTGTCGCGACCGTCACCCCGGGTGCGGGACACCCGGCCGGACGACGATCAGGCGGGCGGCGTGCCGACGGTCGCGGGCGCCCCGTGACGCTGCAACACCTCGGGGACGGCGACGGTGCCGCGCTCGTCCTGGAAGTTCTCCATGACCGCGAGCATCGCGCGGGCGGTGGCGCCGGTCCCGTTGAGCGTGTGGACGTTCTCGGTGGGGGCGCCGGGCTCGCGGCGGAACCGGACGTTCAGGCGTCGTGCCTGGTAGTCGGTGGTGTTCGAGCAGGAGGTGATCTCGCGGTATCGCTGCTGCACCGGGAACCAGGCCTCGATGTCGTACTTCTTCGCGGCCGGGTTGCCGAGGTCGCCGACGGCGATGTTCTGCACCCGGTACGGCAGGCCCAGCTCCTGCACGATCGACTCCTCGTGCGCGAGCAGCTGCTCGTGGAACTCCTGGGACTGCTCGGGGCGGCAGTAGACGTACATCTCGACCTTGTCGAACTGGTGCACCCGGAACATGCCCTTGGTGTCCTTGCCCGCGGCGCCTGCCTCGCGCCGGAAGTTCGTCGAGAACGCGACGTAGCGGGCCGGGAGATCGTCGAGCTCGACGATCTCGTCCATGTGGATGCCCGCGAGCGCGACCTCGGACGTCCCCGTCAGGTACAGGCCGTCCTTCTCCAGCTGGTAGAGGTTCGACTCCTCGGTGGGGAGGAACCCGGTGCCGTACATCGCCTTCTCGTTCGCCAGGACCGGGCCGAGCACCGGGACGAAACCCTCGCCGGACAGCTTGTCGATGACGTAGCGGAACAGCGCCATCTCGAGCAGGGCGACGTCGCCGAACCGGTAGGCGAACCGGGAGCCGGACAGCCGCGCACCGCGGACCATGTCGACCCGGCCGGTCGACGACGCCAGGTCCAGGTGGTCGCGGGGCTCGAAGTCGAACGACGGCCGCTCGCCCCAGGTCCGGACGGTGACGGCGTCCTCCTCGGCCATGCCGTCGGCGGCCGTCGGGTCGGGCAGGTTCGGGATCCGGGCGAGGAGCTCGGCGCGCTCGGCGTCGGCGGCGGCGAGCTCGTCCTCGGCCTCGCGCAGCTCCTCCTTCTCCTTCTTGAACTGCTCGACCTGCTCCGGGGTCGGCTTGCCCTTCGGGCGCTGCTTCTGCGCGGCGCGCAGGCCACCGACACGGTCGGTCAGCTCGCGCCACCGGACGTCGACCGCGAGCAGCGCGTCGAAGTCCGCGGACGCACCGCGACGGGACAGCGCCGTGCGGAAGGTGTCCGGGTCCTGTCGGGCCGCCTTGAGGTCGATCACTTCTGCGTCCAGCCTCTCGCGTCGTACGCACTACGGGAGTCGTCATCGTAGAGCCGGGAATGATCGGGCCCGCGCGGTGGTAGACCAGGGACATGAGACACCCTCTGTCAATCCTCGGGTCAGCTGGCCCTCCCGAGGGCTCTGTTCCGATTGGCGACGTGGACGCTCTCGTCGTAGAGCATCTGTTTGGTGAGGCAGTGCCAGAGGATCTCCAGCCAACGATTGCCGAGTGTTCTCAACGCGTGGTGGTGGGGTTTGCCTGCCGCCACCTTGGAGTCGTAGAACTCTCGGGCCCAACCGCTCTTGGTGAGGCTGCAGAAGGCCCATTGGTGCACGGCGGCGCCGAGGAAGTGATTGTGAGCCCGACGGCGAACGACGGCGAAGTCGCTTTTGCCCGACCGTCGGGTCACGGGAGCTTGCCCGGCGTAGCACTGCAGCCCTGCAGGAGAGTCGAACTGCTCGATGTGTTCGCCGATCTCGCCGGCGATACGGGCCGCCAGACGCGGTCCGAGGCCGGGGAAGCTCAGGTAGATCCGCCCCCCGGGGAACCACTCCGTGCTGTCGACACCCTCCGGGGTCTGCGCATCGGCAAGGAGCTCGCTCATGCGCCGTTCCCAAGCTCGTCGAGCCTCGTGCAGTGCCAGGAGCTGGACCGCGGCAAGCCGGACCGATGCCGCTTTGGCCCGGGCCAGATACTCCTTCGCCGCCAGAGCGGGCGTTCTGAGGGCAGCGTCAACCTGTTCGGCGAACCGGTCGGGTCGGCCGTGGTGCGCTGCTCGCGCGAAGCCAGCCAGCTCGTCACGAGTCGCAGCGAGCAGTTCCGCCTGAGTCGGCCATCGTTCGAGCATGCGGAGCACGGTGGGGGCGCTGAGGTCGCCCTTGGCGATCGCCAGCGCGGCCGGATAGGTCGCCTGCAGATCCGCGCGCAGCCGATTAAGCAACCGGGTCTGGTCTCGAGCGGCACGCTCGTCGTCACGTCCGATGGCACGCATCTCGCCGCCGATCCGCCCGTGCGGAACCAGCGTCTTCAAAGTGGTGTGTCGATCGAGGGCGAGCAGGCAGCAGATGCGGGCGTCCTCTGCGTCATCCTTCTTCCGGGCAGGTCCTCGACGGCGCGCGACCAGGTCGGGGTTGACTGGAACCACGGTGAACCCGGCATCGACCAACGCCTCGACGAGCAGGCCGTGGCGGGTCTCGAGCACAACGCGCACCTCGGCGGGGTCGGGCTCCATCCGCAGGACGCGTTCGATCAGCGACTCGACACCATCCGGTCGGTGCGATATCCGAAACTGAGAAATAACTCCCTTGTCTGGAGTTCCGATGGCAACGTCGTGGAACTGCTCGGCCCAGTCGATGCCAATTCCGATCACTGCGGATCACCTCTCCGTCGGCCACTGGTCATGCGGCGGACCGGGAAGGAACGGCATCGTGCTAATGAATCGGTCCTCTCGGGACAACACCCTCATAGACGTCAGTCCTTCGCCGGGGCCCAGCAGAGGCGCCGTCTCATGAAAGTCCTCGAAGGACACGCATCTCTAGCGCTCTCTGCCGGGATCCACCGTGCGATCGGAAGGTAGTCCCATCAGCATCTCACTCGGCCGGTACGGCGTCTGGCGACACGAGACGGGCCTCTCGCCCGAGTTGGCGGCACGGATCGAGTCCCTCGGGTTCGGGACCGTGTGGATCGGCGGGTCCCCTCCCGGTGACCTCGCACTCGCGGAGTCGATGCTGGACGCGACGACCTCGCTGACCGTCGCGACCGGCATCGTCAACATGTGGTCGACCCCGGCCGACGAGGTCGCGCCGTCCTACCACCGGATCGCGGCGAAGCACCCGGACCGCTTCCTGCTCGGCGTCGGCGTCGGGCACCCGGAGGCCACCAGCGACTACACCCGCCCGTACGCCACCGTCGTCGAGTACCTGGACCGGCTCGACGAGCTGGACGTGCCCGTCGCCGGTCGTGCCCTCGCCGCACTCGGGCCGAAGGTGCTGGACCTCGCCCGGGACCGCTCCGCGGGCGCGCACCCCTACCTGACGACGCCCGACCACACCCGGACCGCGCGGGAGCGGCTCGGCGACGGCGTGCTGCTCGCCCCCGAGCACAAGGTCGTCCTGGACACCGACCCGGAGGCCGCCCGCGCGGTCGGGCGGCCCCGGGTGCAGCAGCCCTACCTGGGCCTGCGGAACTACCGGAACAACCTGGCCCGTCTCGGCTGGGCGACCGGGGACATGGACGACGGCGGCAGCGACGCCCTGATCGACGCGCTCGTCGCGCACGGCACGCCGGAGCAGGTCGCGGCGCGGCTCGACGAGCACCTCGCCGCAGGGGCCGACCACGTCTGCGCGCAGGTCCTCACGGCGGACATGCAGGCCCCGGAGAAGGACCTGGAACGGCTCGCCGGCGCGCTCGGGATCGCCTGAGCCGCACGGCACACCGGGTGCCGGCGGTGGCTAGTCTCGGACCGGTGCGCGACGCCACCGATCCGCCGAGCCTGCTCGGCCCGCTGCGCCGACCGGCCCCGGTGATCGTCGCCGTCGCGACGGTCGTGTTCGCCGTGCTCGCCTGGCGCTACGCCGGCGAGGCCCAGGCCGGCCGGGTCGACAGCAGCGCCGACGCGGCGGTGGAGGCGCTGCCCGGTGTGCTCGCCCGGCTGACCGGGTTCGGCTCGCCCCCGTCGGTGGTGCTGTGGGCGCTGCTCCTCGCCGGGGCCGCCCTGCTGCTCCGCCGACGGCGGCTCGCCGTGCTGGCGATCGTCGCGCCCGGCCTGACCGGCGTCGCGACGACCGTGCTCAAGCCGCTGATCGGCCGCACGATCGGTGGCGAGGGCACCGCCGGATTCGCGTACCCGAGCGGGCACACCGGTGGCGCCGTGTCGATCGGCCTGCTCGTCGCGTTGCTGCTGGTCGCGCTGCTACCGGTCGCCCGGGCCGGTCCGGCGGTCGCGACGCTCGCGGCGGTCGCCCTGCTCGCCGGCGGCACCGTCGGCGCCGGGATGGTGCGGATCGGCGCGCACTACGCGACCGACACGATCGGCGGGTTCTGCATCGCGGTCGCGATCGGGCTCGGTGCGGGGCTGGTCATCGACCGGGTCGCGGACCATCGGGCACGGGACCGGCCGGTGCCCCGCACCGGCTGATCCGCGTCCCGCACCCGCACCCCGGCTGCTCACCCGTCCACGACGGTCCGCCCGGTCTCGACGGCCGGGCAGCTCGTCCGCACCGGGCACCGGTCGCAGTCGGGCCCGGCCCGCGCCACGAACACCGCACCGGCCGAGTCCTCGGCGCAGGTCATCAGCACGTCGCGCCAGTGCCCCATCTCCTCCGGCTGCAGCGGCGACTGCGCCGGTTCCTTGGCCTCCCCACTCGCCTTCCGGTCGGCCAGGAACAGCAGCCGGCCACCACCCGGACCGGTTCCGGCACCGACCAGCTCGGAGAACGCACCCAGCGACGCCGCGAGCTGGTAGACCGCCAGCTGGTGGTGCTCGGCCGTCGCCCGGCCCGACGTCGCCGTCTTGCCGGTCTTGACGTCGATCACCACCGGGCGGCCCTGGTCGTCGCGCTCGAGGCGGTCCACCCGGCCGTGCAGCCGCACCCGGCGGGCCGACCGCGCGGCGCCACCACCGGGACCGTCCGCGGGTTCGGGCGCGAGCAGATCGGGGTTGTCGTCGCCGGACGGCCCCGGGCCCTCCGGCGGGGGATCGCCCTCCAGGTCGAGCTGCACCGGCTGCTCGACGGCGACGAGCTCCAGCCCCTCGGCCCGGCTGCGGCGCACCCAGTCGTCGAACGCGGTGAGCATGTCCCGCACCCGCGACAGCTCCCGGCGGCCGAACCACGGGGCCCCCGCGTCGAGCCGCCGCCAGGCCGAGCGCAGCGCCGACTCCAGCTCCGCGGCGTCGGCACCGGCGGCGCGCGCCTGGACCAGGGCGTGCACCAGCGATCCGGTCACCGCCGACAGCGCCCCGCTCTCATCGCCGCCGTGCCGGGAGAGCACCCAGCGCAGCGGACACCCGGCGATGGTCTCGACGTCCGACGGGGAGATCGGCACCAGCTCGCCGTCGGCGCGCAGCGGGGCGTGGTCGGAGAGCTCGGCGAGGCCGTACCAGTCGTCGGGACGGGCGCCGGGCACCCCGTCGGCGGCGAGCCGGGCCAGCTGCGTCGCCGCCCGCCTCCGGCGCGCGGCCTGCGCCGGGTCGCCGTGGTCGGGGGCCGTGACGGCCCGCCGCAGCTCACCGACCAGCTCCGCCATGACCAGGGACCGTTCCGGACGGTGGACAGGCCGGGCCTCGGTGGCGTCGGCGGGACGGGGGTCGAGCTCGTCGAGGAAGCGCGACGGCTGCTCGTCCTCCCCCTGGACCGCGCTGACCAGCAGCGCCGACCGGGCGCGCGTGCACGCGACGTGGAACAGCCTGCGCTCCTCGGCGAGCAGCGGCGCCGACCGTGAGACCGCCGAGCCGGGTTCGGCGACCCCGGCGACGAGATCGACGAGCTGCTCGTGCCCGAGCAGGCTCCCCCGCAGGCGCAGGTCCGGCCACAGCCCCTCCTGCACACCGGGCACCGCGACGACCGTCCACTCCCGACCGCGCGAGCCGTGCGCGGAGAGCAGCTCGACGGCGCCGCCGCGGGGGGCCTGCGGGGCGAGCGTCTCGCCGGGCAGCTGCTGGTCGGCGAGGTACTCGAGGAACCCGCCGACGTCGGCGCCCGGCAGCCGGTCGGTGTACCGGGCGGCGGCGTCGAACAGGGCGAGCACGGCGTCGAGGTCCCGGTCGGCGGCCGCGCCACCGGGCCCGCCCCGGGCGCTCGCGTCGCTCCAGCGCTTCGCCAGCCCGGTCCGCCGCCACACCAGCCACAGCGTGTCCTCGACCGAGTCGCCGGACGCGATCGACCGCGCCGCGGTGTCGAGGAGCCACCCCACGTCGCGCATCGGGGCCGCCTCGGCGGGCGAGAGCATCACCAGCGGGTCCGGACGCCCCCCGACGGCCTCGCGCAGCATCGCGACCAGCAGCGGATCACTGCTCGCGACCGCCGGGTCGGCCTCCCCCGGATCCGGGTGGTCGTCGTCGGGGACGACGCGGACGTCGTGTCCCGCTGCGGCGTGCATCCGCAGCAGGCCGCGCCGCAGCCGTCGCATCCGCAGCGGGTCACCACCGCCGAGCGGCGAGGTGAGCAGTGACGTCGCCAGGTCGGCGTCGATCGCGGACGGGCGCGACGCCGCCCGCAGCACCAGCAGCAGCGGGACCACCGCGGGCTGGCGCGGGAGCGGCACCTCGTCCGGCGGTGCCGCGATCGGGACGCCGGCCGCCGCCAGGGCGCGCCGCAGAGCGGGCAGGGTGCGGCGGGCCGATCGGGACAGCACCGCCATCTCCGACCACGGGACGCCGTCGACGAGGTGCGCGCGGCGGAGCCGGTCGGCGATCCACCCGGCCTCCGCCGACGGGGAGCCGAACACGCGGACCTGCACCGCATCACCGGCGTCCTCCGCCGTCGGGCGGGCCTCCATTCCGCCCCCGCCCACCGGCCGACCGGCGCCTGCTCCATCCCCGTCCACCGGCCGACCGGCACCTGCTCCGGTCCCGTCCGCCGCGCCACCGGCGCCTGCCCGGGACCCGTCCGCCGGTGCACCGTCGGCCTGCTCGTCGGGGCGGTCGTCGGTGCGGGCGCCGTCCGGGCGCTGGTCGCCGGCAGCGCGGCCGGGGCGGTTCCGTGCCGGGCCGGCGCCGGGCAGCTTCTCCGCGAGCCGCAGACCCGCCGCACGGACACCGGGCTGCCGGCGGTGGTCGACCGTGAGCACCTCGGTGGGTGCGTCGATCGCGTTCATGCCCTGCGGGTCCGCGCCACGGAACGTCAGCACCGCCTGGTCCGGGTCCCCGGCCAGGAGGGTGGACTCCGCGTCCGCCGCCAGTGTCGCGACCAGCTCCATCTGCTGCGGGTCGAGATCCTGCGCGTCGTCGACGAGGAGGTGGCGCACCCGCTCGCGCTCCTGGTCGCGCAGGCCCGGATCGGCGGCGAGCGCGTCCAGCGCCGCCGCGACCAGCTCCGCCGAGTCGAGCGCGGGAGCGGTCGCCTGCGGGGCACTGCGACCCGCGGCCCCGCGCAGCAGGGTGACCTCCTCGTAGGTGCGGAAGAACCGCGCCGCGGCCACCCACTCGTCGCGGCCGTGGGCCGTGCCGAGCCCGGCGAGCTCCGCGGGCCCGAGCCCCCGCTCGGCGGCCCGCAGGAGCAGCTCGCGCAGCTCCGCGGCGAACCCGGGCAGCCCGAGCGCCGGATCCAGCCGTTCCGGCCACGACGATCCCGGCACGCTGCCGTTCCAGCTCTCGATCTCACCGGCGAGCAGCTCGCGCACCACCACGTCCTGCTCGGCGGACGCCAGCAGCCGCGGGGGCGGGTCCTCGTGCCGGGCCGCGTGCAGCCGCAGCACCCCGAACGCGTACGAGTGCACCGTGCGGACCAGCAGCTCGCGCGTGGTGCGGACGCCGAAGTCGCCCGCGATCTCGTCGCCGCCCTGGGTGAGCAGCGCCGTCAGCCTGCCGCGCAGCTCCTCCGCGGCCCGCCGGCTGCCGACGAGCAGCAGCAGCGAACCGGGCGGGGCACCGGCCCGCACCCGGCGGACGACGGCGTCGAGCAGCAGGCTGGTCTTCCCGGTTCCCGGCCCGCCGAGCACGCGCAACGGCCCCCGCTCGTGCGCGAGGACCCGCGCGGCCGCGCCCGACCACGTCCGGTCCGGGGCGGGCGGTGGGGCCGCGCGCACCAGCCGCGGGGACGGCTGCTCGGCGGCTGCTCGGGTCATGCACCGATTCGACCACGTGCCCCCGACAGTGACGCGCCACCCCGGCAGGCGGGAGGATCGGGAATGTGGACGAGGAGACCGTGGAACGGGTCCGGGACGTCGTGACGTCGATCCCGCCGGGCCAGACCCTCAGCTACGGCGAGGTCGCCGAGCTGGCCGGGTTACGGTCGGCACGGCTGGTCGGGCGGATCCTCGCGGAGGACGGCCACGACCTCCCCTGGCACCGAGTGCTCCGGGCGGACGGCCGGTCGGCCCCGCACATCGCGGCCGAACAGGCGGCCCGGCTACGGGCGGAGGGGATCCTGATGGTGGACGGCCGCCTGCCTCCCGAACACCGCCGCCGCTGACCCGACCCCTTCCCACCGAGCGTCACGTAGATGCCCTCGGCAGGGCCATACCGTGACGCTCGATCGCGCCCCGGGGGGTGGTGCGTGGCAGTGTGCAGAGCAAAGGGGCCCAGACAGGGCACACTGCGCCGGCGCCGGGCTCCCGCGCTGTCGTCAGAATTGACGATGCCGACACCGTGTTGGCAACGCCTCGAATGTCCCTTTCGATGCGGATCACGTGACCTCACCAGCGCAGCCGCCCTTCCCTCCCGGACCGCCGTACCCGCCGCCGCACGGCTGGCCCGTCCAGCGACCGCAGCGGAACGGGCTCGGCACCGCCGCGCTCGTGCTCGGCATCCTCGGCGCCCTGTTCTCGCTGATCCCGATCATCGGCGTGATCGCCTGGCCGATGGTGGTCATCGGGCTGGTCCTCGGGGTCCTGGGCATCGTGCGCGCGAACGCGGGCAAGGCCGACAACCGCGGAGTCGCGATATCCGGGACGGTGCTGTCGGCGTTCGGTCTGGCGTTCTGCCTGCTCTACACGGTCGCGTTCGCCTCGGCCGTCTCCGACAGCAGCTCGTCCACGGCCTCCGCCACGGGCGGGTCCGCGCCGTCGGGCCCGGCGACCGCGGGCGTCGAGAACGCGGACCGCACCTACAGCGCCCCCGCACCCGCACGGCCCACCTCGGGAGCCCCCGGCGACACCCTCACCACCCGGGACGGGCTCGAGCTCACCACCACCCCGCTCCGTGACCGCAGCGACTTCATGGGCCCGGTCAGGTGCACCGACGTCACCTACCGGAACACCGGCTCCGGCACGGCCAGCTTCAACATCTGGGACTGGCAGCTCCAGGATCCTGACGGGGTGATCCGCCGGATCAGTATCGGCAGCGACAACGACCTGAGCTCCGGGCAGCTCGCACCGGGCGGGACGGTGAGCGGTCAGGTCTGCTTCGACGCGAAAGCCGACGCGAGCGGCACCTGGACGGTCATCTACGAGGGCGGCCTGTTCAGCTCCGAGGACCTGACCTGGGCGGGCTGACCCCGCTCCGCCGAGCGTGACGTAGATGCCCTCAGCAGGGCCGTACCGTGACGCTCGATCGCGCCCTGGGGGGTGGTGCGCGGGAGTGTGCAGAGCAAAGGGGTGCAGGTCAGGAGGGCAGGCGGCCGGAGACCCAGGTCGCGTCGCGGTCGTCGTCGTGACCGGTGTCCACCTCCAGGCCGTGGCCCGCGAACACGTCCGCCAGCAGCGGCGCCTGCGCCGCGCTCGTCTCGATCAGCAGGGTCCCGCCGGGGGCCAGCCACCCCGGCGCCCCGGCGGCGATCCGCCGGGCCGGGTCGAGGCCGTCGCCACCTCCGTCGAGGGCGACCCGGGGTTCGTGGTCACGGGCCTCCGGCGGCATGCCCGCGATCGCCCCGGCCGGGACGTACGGGGTGTTCGCCACCAGCACCGCGACCCGCCCGCGCAGCGTCGCCGGCAGCGCGGCGAACAGGTCGCCGGTGTGCACGGTGCCGAGTCCGTCGAGGTTCGTCGCGGCGCACGCGGTGGCGACCGGGTCGACGTCGGCGGCGTACAGCTCCACCGGGACCCGTCGGGCGATCGCGGCGCCGACGGCCCCGCAGCCGCAGCACAGGTCCACCACCACCGCGCCCGGTCCCAGGCCGGCGACGGCGGCGTGCACGAGGGCCTCGGTCCTGCGCCGCGGGACGAACACGCCCGACGCCACCCGGACGCGGGCGCCGTCGAACGCGGCCCAGCCGAGGACGTGCTCCAGCGGTTCACCGGCGACGCGGCGCCGGACCAGGTCGTCCAGCTCGGTGCCGGCGGCGGCCTCGGCGAGCAACCGGGCCTCGTCCTCGGCGAACACGCAACCGGCGGCCCGCAGCCGCGCGACGAGATCGCTCACGGCGGCATTGTGCCGCGCGGCTCAGGCGGCCCGCGCGATCGTCGCGAGCCCTGCGGAGTACCGGGTCAGCACGGCGCGGACGACGTCGTCGTGCACGCCCAGCGGACCACCGACGACGTCGGCCCCCGACTCCAGCAGCCGGTTCTGGAAGACCCCGGGCGCGAGCAGCCAGGACGCGACCGCGACCCGCTCCTCCCCCGCCGCGTGCAGGCCCTCGACCAGCGCGGACACGGTCGGCGTCCCGGTCGCGGCGAACCCCGTCCGGACCCGCCGACCGACCAGCGCCGACAGCATCCCGGCGGCCGCACGCACCTCGGCGACCGCGGACGGGTCGGACGACCCGGCGGCGGCGAGCACGACGGCGTCACCGTCGCGGTAGCCGGCGTCGCGCAGCCGGTGCAGCGCCGCCGAGGCGAGCAACGGGTCGGGGCCGAGCGCGGGCGTCGTCGGGAACCGGGCCGGGTCGGCACCGGCCTCCGCGAGCTGCGCGGGCAGGTCGACGCGCACGTGGTAGCCGGAGGCGAGGAACGCCGGGACGACCACCGCCCCGTCGTACCCGCGATCCTGCAGCGCGAGGACGGCGTCGACGACCTTCGGCCCCCGGACGTCGACGTAACAGATCTCCACCTGCGGCCCGTGCTCGGCGACGGCCGACGCCAGCGACCGGACGACGGCGTCGGCCGCGTCGGACCGCGACCCGTGCGCCACCAGCAGCAGCGGCGGCGTCGTGCCCGTGCGGCTCATCGCTCGTCCCCCGGCACGTCGGCGCAGTGCCCCTCGTGCCCGGGTTCCAGTGCCAGCCGGTAGCCGCGGCGGACGACGGTCTGGACCAGCCCGGGGACGCCGAGGGCGGCGCGCAGCCGGGCGATCGCGTTCTCCACGGCGTGCTCGTCACCGGCCCCGCCGGGCTGGGCCGCGAGCAGCTCCGCGCGGGACACGACCCGCCCGGGCCGCCGGGCCAGGACACGCAGGAGTGTCATCGGCGTCGGCGGGAGCGGGCACAGCCGCCCGTCGACGAGCACCGCGTGCCCGCGCAGCTCCAGCAGGTGCCCGGCGACCGGCAGCCGGCGTGCCCGGGCCGGGGCGACGGACTCGCAGGTCCGGACCATCGCGCCGAGGCGGGAGCGCTGCGGCTGCACGGTCGGCACGTCCAGCGCCTCCAGCGGCGCCGCCGTCACCGGGCCGACGCACAGCGTCAGCACCGGGCCGCGCAACGCGGTCAGCAGCTCGTCGCGCACGCCCCGCTCGGCGGCGCGGGACAGGATCCCGGCCGCGGCGGGTGCGCTGGTGAAGGACAGGACGTCGATCCCACCGGCCAGGGTGGCGTCGATCAGCCGGTCCAGCGGGGCGATGTCGACGGGCGGCGCCCACCGGTACACCGGCACCGTGACGACCTCGGCCCCGGCGAGCTCGAGGGCCTCGACGACGTCCGGCAACGGCTCGCCGTGCAGCTGGACGGCGATCCGGCGGCCCTCGACGCCACGTTCGAGGAGGTGCTCCAGCACCTCGGCGGTCGACTCGGACTCGGGTGACCAGGCGTCGACCAGGCCGGACGCGCGGATCGCCCCGCGCGCCTTCGGGCCGCGGGCCAGCATCTCCGACCGGCCGAGCGCGGTGAGGAGGTCCTCGCCGAGGCCCCAGCCGTCGGCGGCCTCGATCCAGCCGCGGTAGCCGATGCCCGTCGTCGCGACGGTGATGTCCGGCGGGGCCGCGACGAGTTCGCGGGTGCGCGTCTCCAGGTCGTGGTCGTCGGCGAGCGCGACGATGCGCAGGGCGGCGCCGTGCTGGATGCAGGCACCGCGACGCTCCAGCATCGTGGCGAGCTCCTCGGCCCGGCGGGCAGCGGTGATCCCGATCGTGAACCCCGCCAGCGGGGGCGCGGCCTCCGTGGCGTGGGCAGCCTCTCGGGCGGCGGGGCGGGTCACCGTTCCTCCGTTCCTCCGGCGCGCCGCCGATCGGGCTCGGACGGCGGGAAGCCCGGGGGCGTCGCGTGTGGTGGTGGTCGCGGCGGTGCGGGTCGGGTCCCTCACCGTAGCCCGACCTGCACCGATCCGCCCACGACGCGGACCGCGAACGCGGGGAGGCTCACACCGTCGTCGTCGAGACAGCGGCCGTCGCGCAGGGAGAACACCTGCTTGTGGATCGGCGACGCGACGGTCGGCTCGCCGCCGCGGTCCCCGACCAGCCCGCGGGACATGACCCCCGCCCCGGTGAAGGGGTCGATGTTGCCGACCGCGTGGACGGTGTCGCCGGACCGGCGGAACAGCGCGACCTGGACGTCGCCGACGAGCGCGGCGGCGCCCCGGTCGGGCCACAGCCGGTCCAGCGGGCAGACCGTCAGCCAGGCGGTGGGCTGCTCGGTGAGGTCGGCGGGCGTGGTGGTGGGGGACGCGTCGAGTGCGGTCATCGCGGGGACACCTCCGGGAGTCCGATGAGCACGGGTTCGTCCGGCCGGCCGGGCGCGGGCACGTTCTGGCCCCGTTCCTCCACGAACCGGATCGTCGGGTCGGGCGCCTCCGGTGCGTTCACGAAGGAGACGAAGCGGGACAGCTTCTCCGGGTCGGCGAGGACGCCGGCCCACTCGTCGGCGTAGGAGTCGACGTGGCGCTCCATGGCGGCGTCGAGGTCCGCGCAGATGCCGAGCGAGTCGTCGACGATCACCGAGCGCAGGTGGTCGAGCCCGCCCTCCATCGACTCGATCCACGGCGCGGTGCGCTGCAGCCGGTCGGCGGTGCGGACGTAGAACATGAGGAACCGGTCGATGGTCCGGATCAGGGTCTCGGAGTCGACGTCGGAGACCAGGAGCTCGGCATGCCGTGGGGTGAAGCCGCCGTTGCCGCCGACGTAGAGGTTCCAGCCCTGCTCGGTCGCGATCACGCCGAAGTCCTTGGACCGGGCCTCCGCGCACTCCCGGGCGCATCCGGAGACGCCGGACTTGAGCTTGTGCGGCGAGCGCAGGCCCCGGTAGCGGAGCTCCAGCTCGACGGCCATCCCGACCGAGTCCTGCACGCCGTAGCGGCACCAGGTCGTCCCGACGCACGACTTCACGGTGCGCAGCGACTTGCCGTACGCGTGCCCGGACTCGAACCCGGCGTCGACCAGCCGCGTCCAGATCGCCGGGAGGTCCTCCACCCGGGCCCCGAACATGTCGATCCGCTGCCCGCCGGTGATCTTGGTGTAGAGCCCGAAGTCGCGGGCCACCTCGCCGATCACGATCAGGCCCTCCGCCGTCACCTCTCCGCCCGCGATCCGCGGGACCACCGAGTAGGTGCCGTTGCGCTGCAGGTTCGCCAGGAAGTGGTCGTTGGTGTCCTGCAACGAGGCGCGCTCGGCGTCGAGGACGTGCCCGTTGTAGAGCGTCGCCAGGATCGACGCGACGACCGGCTTGCAGATGTCGCAGCCGCTGCCGCGGCCGTGCGACTCCACCAGGGCGGAGAACGAGGTGATCCCGGCCCCGGCGACGATCTGGAACAGCTCGGCGCGGGAGTGGTCGAAGTGCTCGCACAGGGCCTTCGAGACCTCGACGCCCTCCTGCTCCAGGATCCGCTTCAGGGTGGGGACGCAGGACCCGCACGTCGTGCCGGCCCGGGTGCACGCCTTCAGCGCCGGGACGTCGTGCGCGCCGTCGTGGATGGCGGTGCAGAGGTCGCCCTTGGTGACGGCGTTGCACGAGCAGATCTGCGCGGAGTCCGGCAGCGCGGACGCGTCCGGCTCGGCACCGCCCTTCGAGATCAGCGTGACCGGGTCGTCCGGGAGCTGCGCGCCGACCAGCGGGCGCAGCACGCCGTAGCGGGACGCGTCACCGACGAGGACCCCGCCCAGCAGCGTCGACGCGTCGTCGGACACCACGAGCTTCGAGTACGTCCCCGCGACCGGGTCGTTGACGACGATCTCCAGCGCGCCCTCGGTGGACGCGTGCGCGTCACCGAAGCTGGCGACGTCGACACCCAGCAGCTTGAGCTGGGTGGACATGTCGAGCTCCTCGGGCGTCATCCGCGCCGGACCGCCGAGCAGCCGGTCCGCGACGACCTCGGCCATCGCGTAGCCGGGGGCGACGAGCCCGTAGGTGCGCCCCTCGAGCGCGGCGCACTCGCCGATCGCCCACACGGCGTCGTCGGAGGTGCGGCAGCGGTCGTCGACCAGGACACCGCCGCGCTCCCCGACCGGCAGGCCGCTGTCCCGCGCGAGCTGGTCGGCGGCGCGGATGCCCGCCGAGAAGACGACGACGTCGGCGTCCAGCTCGACACCGTCGGACAGCGTCGCGACCAGCCGGTCGCGGTCCCGGGCGACGCCGGTCAGCGAGACTCCGGCGCGGACCGCGATGCCCTGCGACTCGACGAGCGACCGCAGCAGCGCGCCGCCGCCGTCGTCGACCTGGACGGGCATCAGCCGCGGCGCGATCTCGACGACCTGCGGCGACAGGCCCAGCAGCCGCATCGCCCGCGCGGCCTCCAGACCGAGCAGCCCACCCCCGACGACGACGGCCGAGCGCCGCCCGGGCGCGGTCGTCGCGACCGCGGCAGCGGCGGCACCGGAGATCGCGTCGAGGTCGTCGAGCGTGCGGTAGACGAAGCATCCGGGCAGGTCACGGCCGTCGACCGGCGGGACGAACGGGTACGAGCCGGTGGCGAGCACCAGCGCGTCGTAGTCGAACGTGCGGCCCGACGCGGTGGTGACGCGGCGGGCGTCGCGGTCGATCCGGGAGACGGCGTCGCCGAGGTGGTAGGTGACGAGCGGGTCGCCGCGCAGCCCGTCGTCGTCGAGGCGCAGTTCCTCCTCGGACCTCCCGTCGACGTAGGAGGAGAGCGCGACCCGGTCGTACGCCCGGCGGGTCTCCTCGCCGAGGACGGTGATCTCCCAGGTGCCCGCGGTGTCCCGGTCGCGCATCGCCGACACCAGGCGGTGCCCGACCATGCCGTTCCCGACGACCACCAGACGGCTCATGCTCTTCTCCCTCGTTCCCTCGTCGCGCTGGCCACCGACGGTAGGAACGGGGAGTTACGTGGAGACGGCCCGCGATTGCACGGGAGTTACGAGGTGCTCATTCCCCGCGGACGGCGACCGTGAGCGCCCCGCACCGCCCGGCGGCGCCCCGGCGGCGCCCCGGCGGCGCCGCACCTGTTGCCGTGCGATGAACCCCCGACCCGCGAACGCTCACCGGATCGGCAGGTGCTCGCCCGATCGCGTGAGCGTCGACGGACTCCGCGAGCGTCTCCGGGGCCGGGGCCGGGGCCGGGGCCGGGGCCGGGTGCGGGGTGCGGGGTGCGGGTGCGGGTGCGGGTGCGGGTGCGGGTGCGGGTGCGGGTGCGGGTGCGGTGAGCGTGGGGGGAGGCGGTGTCAGGGGCGGGTGGCGGGGTCGAAGGCCGTGCGGTCGTGGCCCTCGACCACGGCGGCCACGCGGGGCGCCCAGCGCTCGTGCGCCGACTGGCGGGTGATCCCGGCGGCCCGGCCGATCGTGTCCCAGCTGACCCCGGTGTGCCGGAGCGCGACCAGGTGCGGCAGCAGGTCGAGCCCGGCGGCCAGCCCGATCCGGAAGGCGACGAGCCGCCACGCGGTCTCCCGCTGCACGGGCACGTCGGTGCCCTGCTCGGCCTCCCACTCCGGGGTGCCGGGCAGCGGCGGGACGCCGGCGATCGCGTCGGCGTGCCGGTCGTGCTCGGCGACGGCGGCCGCGGTGACGGCGTTCGCCGCCGGGGTGACGTCGACCGTGAGGACGTGGTCCGGGATCGTGGTCATGTTGTCAGGTTAACCCTGACAGTGAGGACGGCAACGGGTTTCCGTGTACGGGCGTCCCGGACACCCGTACACAGAACCGGCCCGGCGTCCGCGCCGCGGGCATGCGGCGCGGCCGTCGGGCCGGTTCGGTGCGGTGGGGGAGGTCAGACCCGGGCGAGCTCCGCACCACCGGGGACGGACGCCTGCTTCGGCCGCAGGTAGACCGCCCAGGTGACGCCGATGCACACCACGTAGAAGGCGAGGAAGGCCCAGAACGCCGGGGTGCCCGACTGCACGGACAGGAACGACTGCCGGAAGGCCAGGTTGATGAACAGACCACCGAGCGCACCGACCGCACCGGCGATGCCGATCACCGCGCCGGACAGCCGGCGCGCGGTGCCGAGCTCGGTCTCCCGGTCGGCGCCCTCGGCGATCGCGATCCGGGCCCGCCCCGTGAAGATCGCCGGGATCATCTTGTAGGTCGAGCCGTTGCCGATGCCGGACAGCGTGAACAGCAGGATGAAGCCGGCCGTGAAGAACCCGAGCGACTGCGCACCGGACGCGGCGATGATGATCGCCGTCGCCACCGCCATGCCGGCGAAGTTCCACAGCGTGACGGTCGCGCCGCCGAACCGGTCGGCCAGCTTGCCGCCGTAGGGACGGATCAGGGAGCCGATGAGCGGGCCGATGAAGGTGACCATCGCGGCCTGCAGCGGCGTCCGGTCGAACTGGTTCTGCAGCACCAGCCCGAACGCGAAGGAGTAGCCGATGAAGGACCCGAAGGTGCCGATGTAGAGGAACGACATGATCCAGGTCTGCCGGTCCCGGCAGGCCTCGACGAACGCGCCGGTGTCGTTCGACATCGCCGCGATGTTGTCCATCCGCACCCAGGCGAGCGCCGCGGAGACGACGACCAGCGGGATGTAGATCGCGATCAGCACCCGGGGCTGGCCCGCGCCCAGCAGCGCGATCACCAGCAGGCCGAGCAGCTGGATCACCGGGACGCCGAGGTTCCCGCCGCCGGCGTTCAGCCCGAGCGCCCAGCCCTTGCTCTTCTCCGGGAAGAAGGCGTTGATGTTGGCCATCGACGAGGCGAAGTTGCCGCCACCGACACCGGCGAACGCGGCCACGACCAGCAGCGTCGTGTACGAGACCCCGGGCTGGACGACGACCATCGCCAGGATCAGCGGGACGATCAGCAGGGCCGCCGAGAACACCGTCCAGTTGCGACCGCCGAACCGCGCGACCGCGAACGTGTAGGGCAGCCGCAGGATCGACCCGACCAGGGTCGGCACCGCGACCAGGAAGAACTTCTGTGCCGCGTCGATGCCGTACTCCGGCCCCATGAACAGGACCAGGACCGACCACATCGTCCACACCGAGAACCCGATGTGCTCGGAGAAGATCGACTGCCAGAGGTTGCGGCTCGCGATCGCCTTGCCGGTGCGCTCCCAGAAGCCCTCGTCCTCGGGGTCCCAGTGCTCGATCCAGCGGCCGCCGATGCGGCGCGGGGATGCTGAGGTGGTCACGGATCGGTCTCCTGATCGCCGGCGTCTCACGTCGGCGATGACGCTAGGGAGCCCCAGTTTCCGTCGAATGGCCCCGCGTGACGTCCCCGAAACGCTTATCTCACATCCACTTGCCGGAACCCGTGAGAAGTGGCGGCCCGGACGCCTCGCCGGGTCGCCGGTCAGAGCCGGCGGCTGACCAGCCCGGCGACGCGCTCGATGCCGGCCAGCGACTCGGTCGTCGCGTCGGGGTGCTGGGCGTGCAGCGCGAGCCGGTAGAGCACCGCGCGCAGCAGCGACTGCGGCCACTCGGGCAGCTCCGACCAGCGCTCGAGGAGATCGTCGTCGGCACCGCCCCAGGCGACGGCGTCCACGACGACGACGGCCGCCGCCCACTCCGCGGGCCGCCAGAACGGCACGAGATCGAGGACGGCCGGTCGGCCGGTCGGGTCGAACAGCATCGCGCCGAAGAGCTCGCCGTGGACGACCTGCGGGGTGAGCCGGATCGTGCGCCGGTGCGCCGCCAGCTCCTCGAACAGCGCGCCGCCGGTCTCGGGGTGCAGGTCCAGCTTGCGCTCGCCGAACGCGGCGGCGGCGGAACGGGACAGCAGGTCGTCGCGGTCGTCGAGCAGCCGCGGGCGCAGCACCGTGGAGGTCGCGGCGTGCAGGCGCAGCGACGCGACGACGACCTCGTCGTGCCGCGGCTCCGGCGCGCCGGGCACGTAGCGCGACGCCGCCCACCCGCCGACGACCCAGCGCCCGTCGGACGACCGGACCGGACGGGCCAGCCGGACACCGTCGACCTCGAGGTTCTCCAGGACCGTCGCCGACCAGGCGGCGACGACGTGGTCCGAGACCGGACGCAACAGCACGTCACCGCACTGCCAGGCCCGCTGCCCCGCCCACACCACGGGGCGCGGGGAGGTGTCTCGGACGCCGAACGCGACGCGGACGTGCTCGGGCAGGGCGCTCGCGGCCGGCGCGGTGGCGAGCGTGCGGGCTGCGGTCACGGCGGCGACGGTACCCCCGGAACCGGGGACTCCCTATCGCGCCACGCCAGGGACGGGTGCTCCCGGTTCCACGATCGGGTGGCCGCGGCCGTCGGACCGGCCGCGATCACGCGGCGTCGTCACGGCGGTCCGAGCCCGACGACGATCCCGGGGAGTCCTCGGAGGACGAGCCGCCACGGCCGGAGTCGCTCCCGCCCGGGTCGCCGCGGCCGGAACCACCACGGTCCGAGCCGCCCCGATCCGAGCCGCTCCGGTCCGAGCCGCTCCGCCCGGAACCGTCCCGGTCCGACCCGGACCGGTCCCCGCTCCGAGAGCCGTCGTCGGAACCACCCCGCTCCGAGGCGCCGGCCGACCGGCTCCGCCCGGATCCGTCACCCGAGCCACCGCCGGAACCCTCCGCGCTCCGGCCACCCCCGGAGTCCGAGCCACCCGAACGCGAGCCCGAGCCGCCCGACTCCGTGGACCCGCCCCCCGACGACCGCCCGCTGCGCTCCGCCATCTGCTCCGCCGCCTGCCGGTCGGCCTCGGCGAGCACGGGCGCCGCCGCCTCCTTCCCCATCGCCGCCTCGACGTAGGACCCCGCGACCGCGCTGGCGATCCCGCGGGAGCCCGAGCCCGACCCGGACCCGGACCCACCGGACCGCGACCCGGTCCCCGATCCGTCGGACCGCGGGTCCGGGACTCGGGGCTCCGCGGCACGGGACGTCGTGGACTCCGCCCGGTCCGGCGCACGCGATCCGGACCGGCCGCGCCGGGAGTCGCCGTCCCGGTCCGCCCGCGCCCGGTCCCCGGCGGACGGGCCGTCACCGGAGCGCCGCCGGTCCGCGTCACCCCCGCCACCGGACCGGCGCCGCTCCCCGCCACCGGTGAGCCCGTCGACCGCCGACCCCAGCCCCTCCGCGGTGTCCCCGACGCCGCGGGCGGCCGCGCCGGCCCCCGCACCGATCTTCCGCACGGGTCCGTCCGCCTCCCCGGGCCGTGCGCCCGAGCCGGGACCCTGCCGCCGGTCGTCCCCACCGGATCGGGACGCCGTGCCGCCCCGGCCGGGACGACGGTCGTCGTCACTCTTCCCGCCGGTCAGCGACGCCACGCCGTCGGCGGCGTCGGAGACCGCGCCGCCCAGCGTCTCCCCCGGGCCGGCCTTCGCCGCCGCGGCACGCGGGGCGGCGCCGCGGTCGCCGTCGGGCCTGCTGCCCGCGCCGCGACCGGACCCGCCCGCCGGGCCCTCCGCCCGTCGCGCTGTCTCGTCGACAGGACCGCGCGGGTCCGGCGGGCCGCTGGTGCCGACGTCGTCGCGCTCCCGGTCCCCGCCGGTCTCCCGGCCGCCCGCGAGGACCTGCGGGGTCTGCCGCGGGCCGGACGGCTCGGGCGCCGGCGGTTCCGCACCGCGGGCCAGCGCCAGCACGTCGCCGGACACCGCATCGGTGCGCGACCGGTCCTCGGGCAGCGGGGCGGTCCGGGCACGCTCGACGCTGTCGTCGATCCCCTCCAGCTCCTCGGCGCACGCGTCGCGGCGGCGGGCCCGTAGGTCCCGCTGCTCCTCCAGCGAGGTGGCGGCGGCGACCTGGCCGGTCGTGCGGCGCGCCGGCGGCGGCAGCTCCGCGACGATCCGGTCCAGCTCGGCGAGCTGCCGGTCGGCCGCGGCCAGCGCGGCGACGGCGTCCGGCCGGGACGCGTAGGCGTCCAGCTGGGACTGCAGCGCGGCCCGCTGCTGGCGCAGGGTGTCGCGCTGCCGGCGGAGCTGCCCGACCGCGGCGGGGTCGTTCCCGGTGGCGTGCGGGGAACGCGCCCACGTCCGCTCGGTGCTCGCCAGTGTGCCGAGCTGTTCGTCGAGGGACGTCAGCGTGACCCGGGCCCGGCTCGCCCACTCGTCGGCGGTCCGCTCCTGGGCGGCCGGCGCGCCGTCGACGGAACGCGGCGTCGTCGTGAGTGCGTACCCGCCCAGCAGGACGGCGGTCGCGCCGATGAGCGCGAGGGTGCGGCGGTGCCGCAGCGGGGTCCGCGGTGCGCACAGCCGCGCCGGCACCGGGGCGGCGCCGGGAGCCGCGCCCGTCCGCCGGGCCCGGCCACCCTCCGGGGACCCGCCCGCCGGGCGTGCCGGACGGACCGGGACGTGTGCCGGACCGGGCTCGCGCAGCCACGGCAGCGTCTCGGTGGCCCGGTCGTCGCCGGTGGCCTGCGCGGCCGCCCGGCGGACCCGGCGGGCCGCCAGCCGGTGGGCGGCGGAGCAGTAGAGCCGTTGCGGTCGTCCGTGGACGGACCCGATCGTCTCCACACAACCGTCCAGGGCGCACGTGCGCACCGGTTCGTCCACGAAGTCCTCCCGCCACCCGTGCCGCCGGCCACCGGCGCGCACCGGCGTGTCGCGGCGATCCGAAGCCATGTTTCGCGGGACGACCTGGTTACGGGGGTCGATCCGGTGATCGTCACCCGTCCGGGTCGGCAACCGCGGTCGGCAACGGCGGGCGCACGCACCGTTCCGCTGCGTGGACGACGACGGCCGCCGCCCCGGGATCGGGACGGCGGCCGTGGGCTCGCGCGGGAGGGGTCAGTAGGTCGGCTGCGAGGGGTCGATCTGCTTGACCCAGGACAGCACGCCCCCGCCGACGTGGACGGCGTCGGCGAAGCCTGCCTTGTGCAGCGCCGCGAGGGCCTCGGCGGAGCGGCCGCCGGACTTGCAGTGCAGCACCACCGGCCGGTCCTGGGAGATCTCGGACAGCGCCTCGCCGGACAGGATCCGGTCCTTGGGGATCAGCGTCGCGCCCGGGATGTTCACGATCTCGTACTCGTGCGGCTCGCGGACGTCGATGAGCTGGAAGTCCTTGCCCGCGTCGATCATCTGCTTGAGCTCGCCGACGGTGATCGTGTTGCCGGCCGCCGCGTCCTGCGCGTCCTGGGTGACGGTGCCGCAGAACGCCTCGTAGTCGATCAGCTCGGTGATCTTCGGCGTCTCCGGGTCCTTGCGGATCTTCACCTGGCGCCAGGTGGTCTCCAGCGCGTCGTAGATCACCAGGCGGCCGAGCAGCGGCTCGCCGATACCGGTGATCAGCTTGACGGCCTCGTTGACCATGATCGAGCCGATCGACGCGCAGAGCACGCCCAGCACCCCGCCCTCGGCGCAGGACGGGACCATCCCGGGCGGCGGGGGCTCCGGGTAGAGGTCGCGGTAGTTGAGGCCCTGCCCGTCGGGGGCGTCCTCCCAGAACACCGACGCCTGGCCCTCGAACCGGAAGATCGAGCCCCAGACGTAGGGCTTGCCCAGCAGCACCGCGGCGTCGTTCACCAGGTAGCGGGTGGCGAAGTTGTCCGTGCCGTCCAGGATCAGGTCGTAGTCCCGGAAGACGTCGAGGACGTTCTCACTGGTCAGTCGCTCGTTGTGCAGCCGGACCTCGACGTAGGGGTTGACCTCGCGGATCGAGTCACGGGCCGACTCGGCCTTCGGCCGGTCGATGTCCGACTGGCCGTGGATGACCTGGCGCTGCAGGTTGGACTCGTCGACGACGTCGAACTCGACGATGCCGAGCGTCCCGACACCCGCGGCGGCCAGGTACAGCAGGGCGGGCGAGCCGAGCCCGCCGGCACCGACGACCAGGACCTTGGCGTTCTTCAGCCGCTTCTGACCATCCATCCCGACATCCGGGATGATGAGGTGGCGGCTGTACCGCTCGACCTCTTCCTTGGTGAGCTCGGTAGCCGGCTCCACCAGCGGCGGTAGCGCCATCTCGTCCACTCCTCGCGTTGTCGCGTGCGGTCTCGCTGCGTCTCAACGCACCGGGTCGCCACCATCTTCCCCGATGCCGGTGCGGCCGCCGTCCCACAGCCCGGCGACGGCGCGGGCCACCGCCTCGGGACGCTCGATCTGGGCGACGTGCCCGGTCTCCGGGAGCACCAGCAGACCCGCGTCCAGCGCCGACGCCGTCCGCCGGGCGAGCTTCGGGGTGACGACGCGGTCGGCGCCGCCCCACACCACCAGCGTGGGCACCCGCACCCGGGACGCCCGCTGCCACGCCGTCCGGCCCGCCCACACCGCGAGCAGCCCGCGGGTGGCGCCGTCGGAGGCCTCGGCCGCCCACGGCAGCGTCGCCCGGTGCTCGTGCTCGGCGATCAGTTCCTCCAGCCGTCGCTCGGAGCCGCGCTGCGGGTCGGCGAAGCAGACCTTCACGATCCGCTCGGCCCGGCTGCGCAGCGGCTCGGCGGCGAGCGCGCGCCGGGCGCCGCGGCCGAGGACCGGCACCATGGCGAGCGCCATCCGCGGGTCGGACAGCCGCCGCGGGTCCGGGCGCAGGTCCGGCATCGCGGGCGACACCAGCGTCAGGGTCCGGACCAGCTCCGGACGGCGGGCCGCGACCGTCATGCAGATCAGGCCACCGAGCGAGTTCCCGACGAGGTGCACCGGCCGGCCGCGACCGGCCAGCCAGCAGAGCAGCGCGTCGGCCATGCCGTCCGGGGTGAAGTCGCGCGACGCCGTCGGCTCGGACAGCCCGAAGCCCGGCAGGTCCACCGACAGTCCGCTGGCGCGGGTGCCCAGCAGCCCGGCGAGATCGGTCCAGTTGGTCGCCGACCCGGCGAGGCCGTGGACGTAGACCGCCTCGGTGCCGGGATCGCCCGGGGTCTCCCGGACGTGCAGCGACACCCCGCCCGCGGTGACCGTCCGGCCGGGCCACGGTGCCTGGTCGGACCCCAGTGATGCGAGGGTCGTGGGGTCGGCCAGGCGCGGCTCCGCACCCGTCGCCGCCCCGGACCGGGGCGCGGTGACGGGCGGATGAACGGGGAGCGTCGTACCGGCGGCCATCCGACAAGGATGACGTGCCGGTGATCCCCGTCGCCGTCCCGGGTGACCCCGATCTCGTCCGAGGGTCGATCTCGTCACTCCGTGCGTTCGGGCGTCCACGGAGCGCAACGGCTGCGGCGCCCGCGCGTTGTACCGGGGGGACACCGACCACGGGAGGACGCATGGGGCGGATCGCGGGATCGGCCGCCGCCCGGATCGCCGGGTTCGGTGCCGCGTCGGTGCTCGTGTTCACCGGGGCCTGGACGGCGGGCGGTGCGCTGGAGGCGCTGGGCCCGGCGGGCGCCCCGGACGGCGCAGCCGGCTCGCCGGTGCTCCCCGCCCGGCAGGCCACCGACACCGGGAGCGCGCCGGGCGGCGTCCTCAGCACCGGTGCCGGGTACAGCCTGTCCCCCGTGCGTCAGGTCTACCCGTACCGGCAGCCCACCGAGGTGGCCTTCACCGTCACCGGCTCCGACGGGGCACCGGTGACCCGGTTCGACGACCCCGGCGACGGCGAGCCGGTCATGGACGTGGCCGTGCTGCGCCGCGACGTCGCCGGCTACACCCGGCTGCGCGCCACCCAGGGCCCCGACGGCGTCTGGCGGGCCCCGGCGACCTTCCCCGGGGAGGGCGTCTGGCGGCTCTACGCGGGGTTCACCCCGACCGGCGGCCCACGCCTGGACCTGGGCACCGACCTGCACGTCCCCGGCCCGTACGGCGCGTTCCAGTTCCCCGACGAGAACCGTGCCGGGCTCTGCGGCGGCAGCGACCAGCAGGTCCGGCTCGACGGCGTGCTGGTCCCGGGCGGCGACTCGCGCCTGTTCGCCACCGTCGGGAGGGACGGCGCCCCGGTCACCGACCTCGAACCGCTCGACGACGGCGGGTTCGGCCGGGTCACCGCCGTCCGGCAGGGCGACCTGGCCCGGTTCCCGGTGCGCCCGGAGGTGACCGGCGCGTCGCCGGCCGACCGGGCCGGGCCCGGGATCGCGTTCACCGCGTCGGTCCCCGCCCCGGGCAGCTACCGGCTCTTCCTCGACTACCGCTCCGGCGGCGCGCTGCGCTCCTGCGAGTTCACCCTGCCGACGGCGCCGGGGAGCTGAGCCGGTGCGCCGACCCGTGCCGGTCCCCGCCGCCGTCGCGGCCGTGGCGGCACTGCTGCTCCCGCTCGCCGGGCCGGTGGTGCCCCCGTCCGCGCACCCGGGCGTCCTCGTGGGGGCCGTCCTGCTGGGGGCCGCCGTCGTGTGCGGCGCCGGGCGGCACGGGCACCGGGCGGCCGCCCGTGCACTGCGGCAGGGCTCCGTCACCGCCGACGCCGGCGTCTCGCTGGCGACCCTGCCGGCACTCACCTGGTCGGGCTTTGCTCTGCTCACCCCGGCGCTCGGGGGGCCGGGCGCGCCCACCGGGATCCGGGATCCCGGAGCGCTCCTGACCGGACCGTCCCTGCTGCCGGGGATCGCGGCCGTGCTGACGGTGGTCGCCCTGGCCGTCCGGGTCACCGGACGGAGCGACGACGACGGGCCGGGCGAGGACGCGCTCGGCGCGGCCGCCGACCGGTGGTGCGTGCGGATGGTCCCGGTCACGGCGCTGCTCGCGCTGGCCGTCGCCGGGTTCCGTGCGGGCACCGGCCGGCCCTGGGACGACGCCGCGACGGCCGCGGTGGCCGTCCTGCTCGCCGGCTGCCCGCTGGTGCTGCTCGCCGCGGTCCCGGCGGCCGTACGGGCCGCGGACCGGGCCTGCGGGACGGCCGTGCGGCTCCCGCTGCCGGCGGCGGGCCGGCCCGATCCGGTCGGCTGGACCGCCCCGCACCGCGGTCCGCGCCCCGCCGACCGGGTCGACACGGTCGCTCTCGCGGGGCCGGAGGTGCTGACCGGTGCCGTCCCCGCGCCGCTCGTCGTGCACCCGGCGCGCGGGGAGGACACGGCCACCGTGCTGCGCCTGGCCGGGTCGGTCGCCACCGGGATCGCGGCCGGTTCGGACCTCGGGCCCCTCGGCCGCGCGCTCGCCGCACAGGCCCCGGACGCGCTCCCGGACGTCGCCGAGGCCGACGAGCGGCCGGGGCTGGGCATGTCCGGGCTGGTCGCCGAGCTGCTCCCGGCGCCGGACGACGGGAGCGCGCCCCCGGGAGCCGGGATCGGGACGCTCGAGCGCAGCTCCCCGACCGTCGTCGCGCACGCGGTGCTCCTCGGCGCGCCCGCCTGGCTGCTCGAGCACGGCATCGGGCTGCCCGCCGACCTGGCCGTGCAACGCGAGCGGGCCGAGGCCGAGGGACACGCGATCGTCGCGGCCGCCTGGGACGGCACCGCCCGGGCCGTCCTGGAGCTGACCCGGTCCCCGCACGACGGCGCCGGCCCCGGCCTGGACGCGCTGCGGGCGGCCGGGACGGAGCCGGTCCTGCTCACCCCCGACGACGACGGCCCCGCCCGCGCGCTCGCCGCCGCCGCCGGCCTGGACCCGGCCGACCCCGACGCCGTCCGGCCGGGCCTGGATCCGGGCGGGCGCGCGGCCGCCGTCGCCGGGCTGCGGGTGCGTGGCCGCACGGTCGCGGTGGCAGCCGATCCCGGGACCGACCCGGCGGCGCTGGACCGGGCCGATCTGGCCGTCGAGCTGCACCCGCGGGCCCCGGGGCCGGCCGCACCGGACCCGGTCCCGGCGCCCGCCGGCGGATCGGCGAGGATCGTCGCCCGGGGCGGCCCCGCCGAGGTGGCCACGGCCCTCGAGCTGGCCCGCCGGGCGCGGGCGCACGCCCGCTCCGGGATCGTCGCGGGGGTCGTCGTGGGTGCGGCGGCGGTCGTCGCCGCGGTGGCCGGAGCACCCGCGGTGCCGGTCGCCGCGGTGCCGGTGCTCGGGGCGGCCGCGGTCCGCGTCCGCCGGATCCGCCCCGGCCGGTGATCGGGTCTCCCATTGAGACCACACCGGTGTTCACGGAACGTTCGTCAACCCGGTTACCTGCGGGTAGGGTGACCCCACACCGGGTGAAAGGTAGGGGGCCGATGACCGGAACCGCCACGCCTCGGGGCGCTCGCCTGTCCCGTGGAGCGCGGCGCGCCCAGCTGTTGCTGGCCGCCCGCGACGTCTTCGCCGACCAGGGCTATCACGCCGCCGCCATGGACGACATCGCCGAGCGGGCGGGTGTCAGCAAGCCGGTTCTCTACCAGCACTTCCCCGGGAAGCTGGAGCTGTACCAGGCGCTGCTGACGACCTACGCCGAGGAGCTCGTCGAGCGGGTCTCGGGGGCGATCGAGCGCACCGACGACAACAAGGAACGCGTGCAGGCCGCGGTCGCGGCGTACTTCGACTTCGTCGCCGGGGAGGGCCGGGCCTACCGGCTGGTGTTCGAGTCGGACCTGCGCGGCGACGCGGAGGCCGCGGCCCTCGTCGAGAGCGCGCTGGACCGCTGCATCGACGCGGTCGCGGGCGCCGTCACCACCGACGCCGGGCTCGACCACGACCGCGCCCGGCTGCTCGCCGTCGGACTGGTCGGGCTCAGCCAGGTCGGTGCCCAGTACTGGCTGGACTCCGACCAGCGGGTCCCCCGGGACGAGGCCGTGGCGCTGATGACCTCGCTCGCCTGGCGGGGCATCGCCGGCTTCCCGAAGCAGTCCGGCGAGCAGTAGCCACCCGGCCCGGTCAGGCCGCCCGCGTCGCGGCGGCCTGCCGGACCAGGGCGGCGATCCGGGCCGTCACCCCGCCGACGCGCTCGACGGGAAGCATGTGCCCGGCGTCCGGGAACACGGTCAGGCCCGCCCGCGGCAGCCGGTCCCGGATGCGCCGCGAGAACCGCGGCGGGGTCAGCCGGTCCCGCGAGCCCGCCAGGATCTCGACCGGGAGCGCGGCGAACGCCTCCAGTGCCTCGTCGCGCTCGTGCTCGGTGAGGGTCGGAGTGAAGCCGGAGACGGTCGTCGGGCGGCAGGCGGCGATCGCCTCGCAGGTCGCCCGCACCGCGAGCCGGTCCGGACGCCTGCCCAGCAGCAACGGCTGCAGGCCGGCCCGCAGCAGCGCGGGGTGGGTGCTCAGCGAGCGCCGGCCCGTCCACAGCGGACTGACCGTGACCTTGTCCTTCCCCGCCAGGAACAGTTCGGCGCGACGCCCGGTCAGCCCGAGCGTGGCCGCGCCCCCGAGCCCGCCGCTGGCCGTGGCGACCAGCGCGACGCCCGCGACCCGCGACGCCACCAGGTCCGGATACCGCTGGGCCAGCGCCATCGCGGTCATCCCGCCCATCGAGTGCCCGGCCAGCACGAGCGGCCCGGACGGCGCCACCTGCCCGATCACCTCGGCCATGTCGTCGGCGAGGCGGTCGAGGGTCTTGAGCTCGTCCGGGGTGTCGTCGGACCGGCCGTGGCCGCGGTGGTCGTAGCGCACGACGCGCGGTGCCGCGGCCCCGCCGGACGCCACCAGCGCGTCGGCCACCGGCGCCCAGCAGCGCTCGTCGAGGGTCCAGCCGTGCGCCAGCAGCACGGTGACCGGCGCCGACGCCGGACCCGACTCGCACACGTGCAGCCCGGTCCCGTCCCGGGTCACGACCCGCCTGCTCATCGATCACTCCCTCAGATCAGGTGTGCGCGCTTCCACAGCGCCTCGGTCGGCCCGCCGACGACCTTCTGCTCCCGCAGGAACGGGACCAGCTTGCGCGCCGACCAGCGCAGCATCTCGTGGTGGTGCGGGTTGGCCATGGCCGCCTTCCGGCCGACCGCCGGGTCGATCCCGACACTGCGGTACACGTCGGGGTGGATCAGGTTGCGCGCCACGACGTAGGCGATCCGTGCCGTGAGGTACCGCGCCCAGGCACGCTCGGCGTAGTTGGTCCTCGGCATGATCCGCTGCAGCTCCTCGCGGGCGTAGCGGACGTGCCGGGCCTCCTCCGTCACGTGGATCTTGTTGATCATGCGGGAGAGCGGCTGGACGCGCTCGTCGCGCATCCCCTCGCGCTGCATCTGGTCGAGGATCTCCTCGACGTAGAGGGTCCCGGCGAACATGGCGGGCCCGGTACCGATCGTCTTCATCAGACGGCCCTGCTCGTGGGTGAGCCGCCGGGGTGCGTAGTCCGGCACGCCGTAGCGCTCGGTCGCCTTCGCGAACATCATCGAGTGCCGGCACTCGTCGGCGATCTCGACCAGGGCGTACTGGATGTGCGCGCGGCGGGGGTCGCGGTCGTAGGCGTAGCGCAGCAGCATCTGCATGAGGATCATCTCGAACCACAGCCCGATCCGGGCGACGCTGCAGAACTCGTGGATCGACAGGGTGATCCGCTGCTCCTCGGTCAGCCCGTCCCAGAGCGGGGTCCCGTAGAGCGACACGCGTTCCGGGACGATCCCGTACTTGCCCTCCACGAGCGGGGCGTCCCAGTCGATGTCGATCGACGGCTCGTAGGACTTGTCGACGGAGCTGCGCAGCAGCCGTCGCGCGGTGTCCTCCCGGTCGGCCGGGTTCGCCTTGCTCCCCGTGCGACCATTCCGGCCGAGGACGTGTGCTGTTCCGGACACCGCAGCCTCCTTGCTGTTACCGCCGGTAACGGTTACCAGTGGTAACGTGCCCCACGTGGAGAGGGATGTCAAGCCGGACGCACGCGTCCGACGCCGGGAGGAACGCCGGGCCGAGATGGTCGACGCGGCCGTCGGAGCCATCCGCGAGCACGGACCCGGGGTCTCGGTCGCGCAGATCGCCGCCGCGGCGGGGATCACCAAACCCGTCCTGTACCGGCACTTCGCCGACCGGGCCGACCTGCAGCGCGCCGTGGGCGAGCACGCGGCGGAGATGCTCATGGAGCGCATCTCCCCCGTCCTCGCCATCGACGCGGAGCCGATCGAGCACGTCGCCGCGGTGATCGACGCCTTCCTCGGCATGATCGAGGACGAGCCGCACCTGTACCGGTTCGTGGTGTCCAACCCCGCCGAGCCGACGGCCGGTGCCGAGGTCGCCGAGGACGTCCGCGGCCGGATCGGCGCGGTCCTCACCACGCTGTTCGGGGAGCGGTTGCGCGCCGAGGGCCGCGACTCGGGCGGCGCCGAGGTCTGGGCCCACGGCCTGATCGGCATGGTCCAGTCGGCGGGCGACTGGTGGCTCGACCGGCGCACGATGAGCCGGGAGGCGCTCACCAACTACCTGTCCGCGATCATCTGGGGCGGGATCGCCGGGGTCTCCGGGGTCGACTCGCCGACGGCGAACGCCGACATCCTGCGGCTCGTCCCGGACCCGCACACCCCGACCGGCACCGACACCGGGAGCACCCCGTGAGCGACGACGACGAGGGCTACCGCGGGCCGGCCGAGCTGGTCGTCGACGGGGAGACGCTGGCCGTCGAGGTCCTGCTCGACGCGCGGCACGAACCGTTCGACGGCCGCATGCACTGGTCGGGCCGGGTGCTCGCGCACCCCCGGCTGACCGAGCTACTGGGCACCGGCGGCGGCCGGGCCGAGGTGCGGACGCCAGGGCACTCCGCGGTCGGCGCGCTCTCCGAGCCGGACCCCTGGGACCGGTTCCGGATCACCGGGACCGGCCCGCCGCCGTTCCCCCTGGACGATCCACCCCCGCCCGCGAGCGACTGAGCGGGACCCCGCCACACACGCCGACGGGCCCGGTCCCTCGCGGAACCGGGCCCGTCGACCACGCCCCGGAGGACGTGTCACACGTCGTCAGCCGCCGAGGCCGAACCCGACCTTGCGCTCCTCCGACGGGCCGATCTCCACGTACGAGATCCGCGCGACCGGAACGACGAACCGGTTGCCCTGGTCGTCGGTGAGGTCCAGCAGGCCGTCGTCGGACTTCATCGCCCCGCTCACCAGCTGGGCGACCTCGTCCGGGGTGCGGTCGCTGGACACCACGAGCTCCCGCGGCGTCTCCGCGATGCCGATCTTGACCTTCACCGGTAGGACCTCCCGATCCGTCACCTCGTGCTCTTGCGGACGCCAGGCTAGTCGAAACCGCTCAGGACAGCCCGAGCCTGCTCATCCGCTTCCCGTGCGCCGACTGCACCGTCTTGATCAGGCCGGCGACGCCGCCCTTCTCGCCGGAGCCCAGGACGATGAACTCGGCCAGCTCGTCGCGCTCGGCGACCACCCGCTGGGCGTGCGTGACGGCCTCGCCGAGCAGCCGCCTGCCCCACAGCGCCAGCCGGTCGCGCTGGTGCGGGTTCGCCTCGCAGGCCGCCTGCACCTCCCGCTCGGCGAAGGCCGAGTGCCCGGTGTCGGCGAGCACCCGCCGGACGAGCTCACCCGTGGCGGGGTCCACCCAGCCCGCGACCTCGCGGTAGAAGTCGGCACCCAGGCCGTCCCCGAGATAGGCCTTGACCAGCGACTCCAGCCAGCTCCGCGGCGCGGTCGACGCGTGGTAGCTGTCGATCAGCGCGACGAACGGCGCCATCGCGTCCGCGACACCGATCCGGGCCCCGCCGAGGTGCTCCTCGATCAGCCGGAAGTGGCCGATCTCCGCGGCGGCCATCGTGGAGAGCTGGGCCCGGCCGGCGAGGGTCGGTGCCGCCCGCGCGTCCTCGGCCAGCCGGTCGAACGCGGAAAGCTCGCCGTAGGCCAGGACGCCGAGCAGCTCGACGGTCGCCGCGGCCGGCCCGTCGGCATCGGAGGTCATGGCGCCACCCTAACCGGACGAGCCGGACCGTCCGGGCCACGTCACGGACGGTGGCGCGAGGCATCTCACGACCCGCTGCGGGCCCGGCGTGTCGTGCGCGACGGAACGGCCGGGTACCATGCGGGGAGCGCGTCTCCGGTATGCGGCGGACGTGCCCACCGCGCGGGATCCGGGTAACGGGGCGGGCGGGCCGCGGGACACGGCTGACCACCAGCTGCTGCGGCCGGCCACATCTCACCGGGACCCGCACCCGAACTGGTGCGCGCAGCGCCTCGGCGGCTCTCCCGCCCGGTCCCACACGGACCCGGTGCCGGTCGACGAGCCACGCCACGGCTCCTGTGCGCGGAGAGAGGCGATCACCCTGTCCGTTTCCGCAGACAGCCCCGACACCACCCCCGACGGCGACACGGCCGACCCCGGCTTCCTCGCCACCGGCATCACCGCCACCGAGGCGCCCGAGGGCGTCACCAACCCCGGCGGCGAGAAGCTCCCCCCGACCTTCGCCGAGCTCGGCGTCCGCCCCGAGATCGTCTCCGCCCTCGCGGAGAACGACATCGTCCGGACCTTTGCGATCCAGGAGCTGACCCTCCCGCTCGCGCTGGACGGCGAGGACGTCATCGGCCAGGCCCGCACCGGCACCGGCAAGACGCTCGGTTTCGGCGTCCCGATGCTCCAGCGGATCACCCCGCCCGGTGAGCAGCCGGCCGCCACCGCCGAGGGCGAGGCCGCCGACCGCACCAAGGACGTGCCGCAGGCGCTCGTCGTCGTCCCGACCCGCGAGCTGTGCGTGCAGGTCGCCCGGGACATCGCCGCGGCGGGCAAGAACCTCGGCGTCCGCGTCGTCGCGATCTACGGCGGCCGCGCCTACGAGCCGCAGCTCGAGGCCCTCCGCAAGGGCGTCGACGTCATCGTCGGCACCCCGGGCCGGCTGCTCGACCTCGCCGAGCAGCGCCACCTGGTGCTCGGCCGGGTCAAGGCGCTGGTCCTCGACGAGGCCGACGAGATGCTGGACCTCGGGTTCCTGCCCGACGTCGAGCGGATCCTGCGCATGCTCCCCGAGCAGCGCCACACCATGCTGTTCTCGGCCACCATGCCGGGCCCGATCGTGCAGCTGTCTCGGGCGTTCCTCACCCGGCCGACGCACATCCGCGCGGAGGAGGCCGACCAGGGCTCCATCCACGAGCGCACCAAGCAGCTCGTCTACCGCGCGCACGCGATGGACAAGGTCGAGCTGGTCACCCGGGTGTTGCAGGCCAAGGACCGCGGCCTGTCGATGATCTTCACCCGGACCAAGCGGACCGCCCAGCGGGTCGCCGACGACCTCGCCGAGCGCGGGTTCGCCGCGGCCGCGGTGCACGGTGACCTCGGCCAGGGCGCCCGCGAGCAGGCGCTGCGCGCGTTCCGGGCGGAGAAGGTCGACGTCCTGGTCGCGACGGACGTCGCCGCGCGCGGCATCGACGTCACCGGCGTCACCCACGTCGTCAACTACCAGTGCCCGGAGGACTCGAAGACCTACGTGCACCGGATCGGCCGCACCGGCCGCGCCGGGCGCGAGGGCGTCGCCGTCACCCTGGTCGACTGGGACGAGATCCCCCGCTGGAAGCTCATCTCGGAGGACCTGAACCTGGGGATGCCGGAGCCGGTCGAGACCTACTCGACCTCCGACCATCTGTTCACCGACCTGGACATCCCGACCGACTCGACCGGGCGGCTCCCGCTGTCCGCGCGCACCCGGGCCGGGCTCGACGCCGAGTACATCGACGCCGAGGGCGACCACGGGTCGAAGAAGCAGCATGGCGGGCGTCCGGCACGCGACGGCGCCGGCGACGACGGCGGACGCCGTCCGCGCAAGCGCCGTGCCCGGACCCGGACCCGCGGCGGGGTGGCGGTCGACGCCTCCTCCGAGCAGGGCCAGGGCGAGGGGGCCGCCCCGCAGAACGGGCCCGGCTCCGACGGTGGGGCGGAGGCCGGCGGCGACGGCAAGCCGCGCCGTCGTCGTCGCCGTGGCGGCGCCCGGCGCCGCTCGGACTCCGGCGACGGATCCACCGGCGACTCCGACGCCGCCGCCAGCTGACGGTCCCCCACACGCGTGCTGCGCCCGCGGGACCCGCGACCCGGACGTCTGCCCTGGTCGCGGACACCGGCCGAACGACGCCACCGCGGCGACCTCCTGGTCGCCGCGGTGCTCGTCCTGCTGCTCGGCGGCGGAGCCGTGCTCTACGGCGTGCAGAGTCCCGCCGCGAACACCGAGTCCGTCCCGGCCACGGCCGCGCCGGCGCCACCCCCGCCCGCGGGGGCGGTGCCCGCGTCCTTCACCGAGCTGTGGCGGGCCGCCAGCCCGGGGACACCGGTCCCGCTCGTCGCCGGTGACGGCGTCGTCGTGGCCGAGGGGTCCCGGATCTCCGGCCGCGACGCCACCACCGGACAGGAACGGTGGAGCTACACCCGCGACCTGCCGCTGTGCACCACCGGCCTGGCCGACGGCCGGGTGCTGGCGCTCTACCGCAACGACGAGTACTGCTCCGAGCTCAGCACCCTCGGTCCGGACACCGGCCTGCGCGGGCCGACCCGCACCCTCGACACCCGCCCCGGTACCCGCCTGATCGGCCAGGACCCGGTGCTCGCCACCGGGCAGGACTACGCCGAGACGTTCCGCTCCGACCTCGTCCGGACCGCCGAGTACGGCACGGTCCGCGCGCAGGAGGAGCCCGGCGACCAGCCACGGGCCGGCTGCACGTACCTCTCCTTCGCGGCGGCCCGCGACCGGGCCGGCGTGCTCGAGCGCTGCCCCGGCCAGGCCACCGAACGACTGTCGGTGATCCGGCCCAGCGGGACCGACGGCGACCGGCCCGTCTTCGACTCGTCGGCCGAGATCGGGACCGACGGCGCGCAGCTGGTCGCGGTCTCCCCCGAGCGGTCCGCGGTGCTGCTGCCGGGCGTCCCGCGGCTGGCGCTCTACGACCGCGGCGGCCGCAAGACCGGCGAGTTCCCGGTCGCCACCGGCCCCCGGATCACCGCGCCCGCCGACGGCGTGGCCCGCACCTCCTCCGACGACGCGCGGCGCTACTGGTGGACCGGCAGTGCCACCGTCGCGCTCGACACCGGCACCCTGCAGCCGCTCTGGTCGGTGCCCGGCACGCTCGGCCCCGGTACCCGCTACGGCGACCGGCTGCTCGTCCCGGTCCCCGGCGGCCTCGCCGACGTCGATCCCGGCACCGGCTCGGCCGGGCGCACGGTGCCCGTCGACCGCGCGGGCTGGACCGGCCCCGTGCAGGTCACGGCGCAGGGCGGGCTGCTCGCCGAGCTGCGCGGCGATCAGGTCGTCCTCCTGGGTCCGTCCGCCTCCTTGCCTTAGTGTCCGAGACACTAGTACCTTCGACACTATGACGCGGCGGTCCGGGCTGGCTCTCGCCGTCCTCTCCCTGCTCACCGAGGAGCCGATGCACCCGTACCGGATGCAGCAGCTCATCCGGGAGCGGGGCAAGGACGACGTGGTCAACGTCGGGCAGCGGTCACAGCTCTACAAGACGATCGACCGTCTCGCGCGCGACGGCCTGATCACCGAGCACGCGACCGAGCGGGAGACCGCCCGCCCGGAACGCACCCTCTACACGGTCACCGACGCCGGTCGCGAGACCGCGGCGGACTGGACCCGGGAGATGCTGGCCGCGCCGCGGCCGGAGTTCCCCGAGTTCGTCGTCGGGCTCGCGCACCTCGCCCAGCTCCGCCCGGCCGACGCGGCCCGCGCACTGGACACCCGTCTCGACGGGCTGCGCCGGCGCCTCGCGGCCTCGCGGGCGAGCCACGAGGCGGTCGAGGGGTTCCTTCCCCGCGTCGTCGTCGTGGAGCTGGAGTACGCCATCACGATGCTGGAGGCGGAGACGGCCTGGGTCGCCGCTCTCGTCGACGACGTGCGCGGCGGACGCCTGACCTGGGACCGCGAGGAGCTGCGCCGGTTCGCGCAGCGCCTCGGACAGTCCGGCGACGCCTGAGGTCCCCGACCACCACGGCCCACCACGGCCCGTCGCACCCGCGACCGGCCGCGACCACACCTGTCCTCGTCCGGAGGTCCGTCATGTCCTTCCGAGTCATCGTCGCCGGAGCCGGTACCGGCGGCCTCTGCCTGGCGCAGGGTCTGCGCCGGGCCGGCATCGACGTCGTCGTGCTGGAGCGCGACGGCGGTCCGCGGGCCGCCGGGCTGCGCGGCTACCGGGTCGGGATCTCCCCGAACGGGGCCCGCGCGCTGCGTGCCTGCCTCGCCCCGGAGCTGTACGCGGTGTTCGAGGCGAGCACCGGCGAGCCCTACACGCGGCTGCTGATGTGCACCGAGCGGTACCACCGGCTCCTGGCGGTCCCGTTCGCCGAGATGCCCGGCGGCGGGAGCGACGAGCACAACGTCAGCCGGGCCACGCTGCGCCAGGTGCTGCTCACCGGCATCACCGACGCGGTGGCCTGGGGCAGGCCGGTCACCGGCTACGAGCTGCGTCCCGACGGGCGGGTCACCGTGCACGCCGGCGGCGGCGATCCGGTCACCGGCGATCTGCTGGTCGGGGCGGACGGGGCCGGTTCGCCCGTCCGGCGGCGGTTCCTCCCCGGCGCCGGGCACACGTCCACCGGGCTGGTCGCGATCGGCGGGAAGGCCCCGCTCGACGCGGCCGCCACGGCCCTGCTCCCGGACGGCGACGTCCACGGGATGGCGCTGATGTTCGACCGCCACGGCGGGATGGGCATCAGCCACGTGATGCGGATGCGGTGGGACGACGATCACGTCCCCCGGCCCGGGATCGCTCCGGCGCACGCCGCGGCGCTGCACGGGTGGGAGGGCCTGGCCGGCGACCCGACGACCGACTTCGTGTCGTGGGGCGTGACCGTCCCGCACACCCGGTTCCCCGGCGGGATGACCTCCTCCACGGACGGCTTTGCTCTGCTCACCCATGCGCGCCGGGTCACCGACGGCTGGGATCCGCGCTGGCACGAGCTGCTGGAACGTTCGGACCCGGCGTCGGCGATCACGATCGACATCCGTACCTCGGACCCGCTACCGGAGTGGGAGCCCGGACCCGTCACGCTGCTCGGCGACGCCGCGCACACCATGCCCCCGGGCCGCGGCGCCGGGGCCAACACCGCGCTGCGCGACGCCCGCGAGCTGTGCGAGCGCCTCGTCCGGGTCCGTGACGGCGAGCTGGGGCTCCGCGAGGCCGTCGGCGGGTACGAGTCATTGATGCGGCGCTACTCGGCGCTCGCCGTCCGGGAGTCGCTGGAGTTCATGAACGACGGGGCCGCGTCGCGCGGGCCGGTCGCGCGGGCCCTCGGGACGGCCGGCACGCGGGCCGGGATGCGGCTGGTCGACCGGGTCCCGGTGCTGCGCAGGCGGATGATCCGCGACATGCAGCGGGTGCGGGACTCCGAGCTCGTCTGAGCACCCGTCCGGCCGGGCTACAGGAACCAGCCGGCCCCCAGCACCAGCGCCGCGAGCCCGACGACGCCGAGCGCGACGAGGGACCCGGTCCGGTCCCGGCGCCGGTCCGCGACGACCTGCCCGACGACGGCGGCGACGGCCGCGCCGGCGTGTCCGGCGAGCGCACCGGAGCCCGGGCCGGGCACACCGTTGCTCCCGGCGACCCACTCCACGATGCCGAGCCCGACGGCCAGCACGACGAGGCCACCGGCGAGCACGCCGGAGACCCCGCGCAGGACCCGTCCGGCGGCGGTGGTCGTCCGTCCGGCGGCGCGGGGGGTGCGCCGACGGTCGTCGCGGTCGCCGCCCGGTGCCCGCGACGCGGGATGGCCGTCGTCGCCACGGCGGCGCGCACGGTCGCCCCCGGCCGGTCCGGCCGGCCCGCGCCGCGATCCGCCGCCACCGGCCCGGCCCGGCGCCTGGTCCGTGTCCCGGCGCCGGCCTCCCGGGCCGGCCGGCCCACGACGGGCGCCGTCGCCGGCGAACGCATCGGGACCTCCGGCACCGGGCCCGGCCGGGGCGCGCCGCACCGGTGGGCGGTGCCCCTGGGGGACACCGGAGGGCCGGGTCGGCGGCTCCGGCGGCCCGGAGCCGCCGTGCCGGGCGCCGCCGGGCGGGACCGGTCCGTCGCCCGGGGCCGGCCGGTGCCGGGGTGGGGCGGGCGGTGCGGGACGACCGCCCCGGTCCGGTGGCGGGTGGCCGGGAAACCGGTCGCCGGGACCGCGCGGTCCGGGCCGGTCGGGGTGGCGCGGGTCGGTGCTCACGGGACGAGGAGGTCCCACGGGCGGGGCTCGGGTGCCGCGGCGCGACCCTCGGGGCAGTGCCGACGCACCGGGCAGGTGCCGCACTGCGCACCGGTACGCACCGGGAACAGCTCCGCCGGGTCGCCGCCCCCGGCGAGCGCGCCGGTCGCCGCGGCGGCGGCGCCCGCGGTCTCCTCCGCGGCCCGGACGTGGCCGTCGAGGGACGCGTCGTCGTGCTCGCAGGCCGCGACGGTGCCGGTGGGGACGTGGTGCAGCTCCACCCGCCGGCAGCGGCGGCGGAACACCTGGGCGGTGGCGACGGCGTACAACGCGAGCTGGCGGGAGTCCCGGGCGTCGTCGTCGGTGGGGACCCGGCGCCCGGTCTTGAAATCGACGACGACCGCGCCCTCGCCGCCGTCGTCGACGCGGTCGATCCGGCCCTCGACGAGCAGCCCGCCCGCGGCCGCGCTCACCCACCGCTCGACGGCGAGCGGCTCGGTCGCGCCGACCGGGCCCTCCGCGGCCGTGGCCAGCCATTCCTCGGCGCGACGCCGGTACCGGGCGGCCTGCTCACGGTCGGCGAACCCCTCGTCGGACCAGTGTCGCCGGACCAGCCCGGCGGCCTCGGCCGGGGTCCGCCGGTACGGGGGCAGCGCGGCCAGCGACCGCAGCGCCAGGTGCACGACGGCGCCGAGCGTGGTGTGCGCGAAGGCGCCACCGCGGGGCGGGGCAGGGCGGTCGACGTGCAGCATCCGGTACCGCCGCGGGCAGGCGTCCCACGCGTCGAGCCGGGCGGGGGTCACCCGGTGCAGTGCCTGGGCGCCGAAGTCGGGATCCAGCAGGTCGAGGCCGAGCTGACCGTCCGGGCACCCGGTGGTGGCAGGGGTGGTCCGGGCCATCCGTCCACGGTACAGCGACCCCGGTCACCCCCCGCGGGTCGCCCGGACGGATCAGCCGTGCACGACCGGCACGCCGGAGGCGCGGGCGACGACGGCGTCGTAGACCTCGGCCGCGGTGGTCTCCTCGGCGAGCGGGGTGGTCTTGTTGGTGCCGTGGTAGTCGCTGGACCCGGTGGCCAGCAGGCCGTGCTCGGCGGCGAGGCCCCGCAGCAGCTCCCGGTCGGCGGGCAGGTGGTTCGGATGGTCCACCTCGACGCCGCCGAGCCCGTACCCGACCAGGTCGACCAGCACCGACGGCTCGATCACGGTGCCGCGCCTGCGAGCCAGCGGGTGCGCGAACACGGCGATCCCGCCGGCCGCGACGATCATCTCGACGGCCGTCTCGACCGCGGTGTCGGCCCGCGGCACGTAGTAGGGGCTGTCGTTGTGCAGCAGTTCGGCGAACGCCTCGTCGACCGAACCGACGACGCCGGCGGCGACGAGTGCCCGGGCCAGGTGCGGACGTCCGGCGCTGCCGCCCTCGGGCAGGTGGGCGAAGACGGTGTCGACGTCGACCGGGTACCCGTCGGCCGCCATCCGGCCGATCATGGTGTGCAGCCGCTGCACCCGTTCCTCCCGCAGCCGGTCCTGCTCGGCGACGATCGCGTCGTGCCGCGGGTCGAACAGGTAGCCGAGCAGGTGCACCGAGCAGCGCGGTTCGCCCGTGCGGCCGGTGGGGCTGAGGCAGGAGAACTCGGCACCGCGTACCAGGGACAGACCGGCCGGCAGGGCGGCGACCGCGTCGTCCCAGCCGTGGGTCGTGTCGTGGTCGGTGATCGCGACGACGTCGAGCCCGGCCGCGCCGGCCGCGCGGACCAGCTCGGCCGGGGTGTCGGTGCCGTCGGAGGCGGTGGAGTGGGCGTGCAGATCGATCACGGGCACGGGCCGACCCTAGCGCCGCGCGGGTGCACGCGGCCCGTCCCTCCGGACGGGCGTCTCAGCGCCGCCAGCGCGGCTTGGCGAGCATGCCCGTCGCGCGAGTCTTGCCCTTCTCGCCGAACACCAGCTCGGAGAGCGCCTCGTAGATCTCCTCGGGCCGGGGCATGTAGTCGATCTTGTTGAGGGCCTGGATCTGACCTGCCGACTCGACCACCATCGTCCCGTAGCCGAGCAGACGACCGGACAGCGACCGGCGGAAGGTCAGGTCCGTGACCTTGCCGAGCGGCATCATGCCGACGTTGTGGACGATGATCCCCTGCGCGATCATCACGCGTTTGTCGGTGATCACGATGCGCTCGATCCACCAGAGGATCGTGAGCGCCGTGAACCGCAGTACGGCGACCAGCACCAGGTAGAACGCCAGGTTGTCGATCAGGATGTCGACCGACGTACCGAGCTGCCTGCCGTCGGTGAACTGCTCGATCGCGACGACGATCAGGATGAACAGGCCCGTCTGCAGGATGTGCCGGGCCATGACGGCCCAGTGCTGGCGCACACGGATGACGCGCCGCTCCGTGGGGAGCAGGTACTCGTCGATCTCCCGGGGCGCGAGCACGGGATCAGATCAACGACGTGACGAAGGTCGAGACCGACTGGGCGGCGTCGTAGAGGATGTTGCCGACGTTCTGCACCGATCCCGCCGCCGCTTGCGGCGCGGTCACGACCAGGAAGATACCCAGCGCCACAGCGGCGAAGATCAGAATCTTGCGCACGTTACTCGTCACCCGTTCCGGCCCGTTGGGAACAACCTCGTCATTGGTACCCGAGCCCCGCGGACCCGGGGTACCGGCACCCGAGCAGCGTACCGTCGTTACGGATGACCGACAGTAGCCGACACGTCGCCTGCGTGGGTGGAATCGTCTTTGACCCGGACGGCCGATTGCTGCTGGTACGCAGGGCGAACGAGCCGGGGCGTGGCCGGTGGTCGGTCCCGGGCGGCCGGGTCGAGCCCGGTGAGGACGACCACACCGCCGTCGTCCGGGAACTGGCCGAGGAGACCGGCCTGACGGTACGTCCCGGCAGGCTCGTCGGCGTGGTGCACCGCGGGCCCTACCGGATCGCGGACTACGCGTGCGCCCTCACCTCGGGATCCGCGACGGAACCGCGGCCCGGGGACGACGCCGACGACGCCCGGTTCGTGGACCGTGCCGCCTACGCCGCGCTGCCCGTCGTCGACGGCCTCACCGAGGCCCTGACGGGCTGGGGCTGCCTCCCGCGGAGCTGAGGCGACCCGCCCACCCGCACCTGGCCCCACGACGGGTGCCGGCCCGGCCGCCGGAGCCCCGGCCGCGGGGCGGGACCCGGCCCCGACACTGCACCGGGTGATCCGCGCGGCGCCCCGGGGAGGCGTGTGGGGGACACACGTCGGCCCCGCGACCGGGATCCGGTGCGGGGCCGAGGCGCGCGTCTCAGACCTGGGGGGTCGGACGGCCGGGCTGCTCCCCGCCGCGGGTCTCCCCGTACTTCTCCTTCGGCACCATCACCTTGCGCCGGAAGGTGCAGACGACGGTGCCGTCCTGCTTGTAGCCGCGGGTCTCGACGTACACGACGCCGCGGTCGTCCTTGGACTTCGACTCGGTCTTGTCCAGGACCTCGGTCTCGCCGTAGATCGTGTCCCCGTGGAAGGTCGGCTTCGTGTGCTTGAGCGACTCGACCTCGAGGTTCGCGATCGCCTTGCCGGACACGTCGGGAACCGACATGCCGAGCAGCAGCGAGTAGATGTAGTTGCCGACCACGACGTTCTTGCCGAAGTCCGTGGTCTCCCCTGCGTAGTGCGCATCCATGTGCAGCGGGTGGTGGTTCATCGTGAGGAGGCAGAAGAGGTGGTCGTCGTACTCGGTGACCGTCTTACCGGGCCAGTGCTTGTAGACGGCACCGACCTCGAACTCCTCGTAGTAGCGCCCGAACTGCACCGTTCACGCTCCCATCACGCCGACGACTCGTTGCGCGGGTAATCTATCCGGTGGCCCGCGAGCGACACGGCGGTCCGGCTCACACGTGCCCGGTCGGGGATCTCACATCTCCGACACGTTCCGGTGCGTGTGCGCGATGACAGGGACGGACCCGTCGGATCCAGGGAGGTGAGAGCGGTGTCGTCAGAGTCCCGGACACCGGCGAGCAGTACGTGCCGCCTCCCGCTCCCCTCTGCCCGGAGCACGCTCCCGGGCTGAGCCCCGGCGGGAGGCGAGTCGTGAGCCAGGCGGCCGCCGGTGCGGCCGCACGACCTCGGTCCCCGCCCGGAGGTTCCTCCCGTGATGCCCTCGCTCTCCCAGCTCCGCCCCGCCATCCGGTCCGCCGGCCGCAGCCGTCGCGCCGAGCGGGCCGCCGCCCGCGCCGCCGCGAACAGCCCGGCCGACCGGCTGCGCGTCCCGCTGTCGGCCTACGTCGTCGACTGCGCCGTCTACGTCGACGGGGAACGCCTGCCGGGCCGCTGGACCCACGACGAGGCCATCGCCGAGGTCCGCGAGCGCGGTGACGGCTTCGTCTGGATCGGCCTGCACGAGCCGGACGCCGAGCAGATCTCCGGTGTCGCCGAGACCTACGGGCTGCACGAGCTCGCCGTCGAGGACGCGGTGCACGCGCACAACCGGCCCAAGCTCGAGCGCTACGACGACACACTGTTCATGGTGCTCAAGACGGTCCGCTACGTCGGCCACGCCGACCCGACGACGGCCAACGAGATCGTCGAGACCGGCGAGGTCATGACGTTCCTCGGCCGGGACTTCGTCGTCACGGTCCGGCACGGCAGGCACACCGGCCTCCGCGAGGTGCGCCGCCGTCTCGAGGAGGACCCCGACCAGCTGCGGCTGGGGCCCGCCGCGGTGCTGCACGGGATCGCCGACCACGTGGTCGACTCCTACATCGAGGTCGTCCGGCAGATCGAGGGCGATCTGGACGCCGTCGAGGCCGAGGTGTTCTCACCCCGCTCGACGATGAACCCCGAGCAGATCTACGTGATGAAGCGCGAGATCCTCGACCTGCGCCGCAGCGTGATGCCGCTGGTCGGGCCGATGCGCAAGCTGTCGGAGGGCTACAGCGCGCTGGTGCCGCACGAGGTGCGGTCCTACTTCCGCGACGTCGACGACCACCTCGGCGGCGTCGCCGAGCAGGTCGCCGGGTTCAACGAACTGCTGACCACGCTGGTCGACGCGGTGCTGGCGAAGATCAGCATGCGGCAGAACAACGACATGCGGAAGATCACCGCCTACGCCGGTCTCATCTCGGTCCCGACCATGATCGCCGGGGTCTACGGGATGAACTTCGACTACATGCCCGAGCTGCACTGGAACTTCGGGTACCCGCTGGTGCTGCTGGTCATCGCGACCATCTGCACGCTGCTGTACCGGAACTTCCGCCGCAACGGCTGGCTGTAGCGGACCGTCCGGGGCCGCAGGGTCCCGCGGTCGGCGGACGTCCGTCAGCGGACCGTCCGGGTGCCGGTGGGCGGGGTCGGCGGTTCGTCGTCGGGGTCGCCGGACGCGGGGTCGCCGTCCCCGGAGTCGCCGTCCCCGGAGTCGCCGTCCCCGGAGTCGCCGGGCCCTGCGTCGGCATCGCCGGGCGTGGCGCCGGCGTCGGAGCGGCCGGTGGAGTCGGCGTCGTCGGCGTCGGGCGCGGCACGGTCCGCGGAGCCCGAGCCGGGGCCGGCCGGATCGCGGTCGGCCGGGCGGGCTGCCGGGCCGGCCTCGTCCGGGCCGTCCTGCCGGGAGCCCGTGCCGTCCCCGGACGGCTCCGCAGGCGCGGGTGTCCCGCGCCAGCGTCCGGCCAGGGACGCGCCGCGCCCGCGGGGCCGGTCCGGCGCGTCGTCGTCCGGGTCGCGGGGGCCGGTCCCGGAGGGACCGTCCGGGCGAGGTGCGGGGTCCGCACCGTCCTCGGCGGCGTCACCCTCGCCCCCGGTGTCCTCGATGACCTCGTCCGGCAGCTCGTCGGCGTAGCCCGGGTCCTCCGGACCGCCCTCGTCGACCGGGCCGGCGTCCTGCGGGGTGTCCCGGCCGGGAGCGCCGACCGGCCGCCAGCCGGCCGCGGCCAGTGCCGACGACCGGGCCTTCCGCTCCCCCACGACGTCCGGTTCCTCGGGGCGCCGCCCGAGGAAGGTGTGCACGAGGTGCTGCTGCACCCCGCCCATCGTCTGGACGCGGACGTCACCGAACCCGGCCCGCTCCATCCGCAGCTTCATCTGCTCCGGCCCGCCGGCGGAGGCGACCCGCTTCAGCCGGTAGCGCAGCAGGTCGGAGACGCCCCAGCGGGCGGCCGCGAGGGGCAGCAGGTAGCCCCAGCCCGCCGTCGCCCAGCGGGCCCGGCCGCGGGTGCCGCCGACGGCGTAGTCGTGCACGGCGAGCGGGGCGCCCGGCGCGAGCAGCGACAGCAGCCTGCGGAGGCCGTGCTCGGCGTCGGGCAGGTTGGAGACCAGGTAGGAGGCGAGGATGCCGTCGAACGGGCCCTCGATCCCGGCCTCGGCGAGCGTCTCCAGCTTGGCGTGCACGAACGACACCCGCGGGGACCAGTTCTTCCGGCGCGCGACGGCGAGCATCTCGGTGGACGCGTCGACCGCGACGACCTCGGCGCCCTTCACCGTGGTCAGCAACGCCTCGGTCGAGACGCCGGTCCCGCACCCGATGTCGAGCAGGCGCAGGCCGTACCCCTCGCCCAGACCCATCCGCGACGCCGAGACCCTCAGGTGCGTGCGGTAGCCGGGGATCATCCCGACGAACGCGTCGTACCCGGCCGCGCCGCGCCCGTAGGCCCGGTGCACGGTGGAAGGGCGGATCTCGTCGCTCTGCCACGCCTCGCCGTTCACGGAGCCGATCCTGCCCGCCGCGCCGCGTGACGGGAACCTCGACGCGCCCGGGGACACACCCCGCACGCGATCGTGCCGCCCGTCCGGACGTCCCTGGCTGCGCCGCACCACCCGTGCGGCGCAGCCGGGGCGCTCAGCAGCAGCGGCCCTGCGGGTTGCGCTCCTGGTGGTCGGTCCGGGCCCGCCAGTACTCCCGCTCGGTCATCGGCGGGTGGTCGTGCCCGGCCCGGCGGTGGTGGTCGAGGTAGCGGTCGTAGAGGTCCGCCCCGATCACCCCCCGCCACCAGCGGTGCAGGCCGCGCAGCCGGTCGAGCACCGGGCTCAGTGCCCCGACCGGGCCGGCGTGCCGACGGTCTCCGCCCACTGCTTCTCCAGCTCCTTCTCCGCCGGGGTCGCGATCATCCCGGCCGGTGCGTAGATCCGGGCCGGGACGGCCGGGTCCTCGTTGTCCGGGCGCCCGCCTGCCTGCACCGACTTCCAGGTCGCCAGCACGGCGGTCACGATCACGACGATCGCCAGCGAGACGAACAGGATCGACAGCGTCCCCTGGATGAAGGTGTTGCGGACGACGGCCGCCATCGCCTCCGGGGTGCCCGCGGTGCCGAAGCTCGTCTCGCCGGAGGCGATCGCATCCCGGAACGCGAGGTGCTGCGCCCAGTACCCGATCTTCGGGTTCGACGAGAAGATCTTGTACATCGACGCCGTGACCGTGATGACGGCCGCGAACGCCAGCGGTACGGCGATGATCCACAGGTAGCGGGCCCGTCCGCCCCGGGCGGCCAGCGCCAGGCAGACCGCGAGCGCGATCGCCGCCAGCAACTGGTTGGCGATGCCGAACAGCGGGAACAGCGTGTTGATCCCGCCGAGCGGGTCGGTGACGCCCATGACCAGGATCGCGCCCCAGCCACCGACCATCAGCGCGGTGCAGATCCATGCCCCGGCCCGCCACGAGGTGTCCTTGAACTTCGGGACGACGGTGCCGATCGCGTCCTGCAGCATGAAGCGCGCCACCCGGGTGCCCGCGTCGACCGCGGTCAGGATGAACAGCGCCTCGAACATGATCGCGAAGTGGTACCAGAAGCTCATCATGGCGGGACCGCCGATGAACTGCTGCATGATGTTCGCGAGACCGACCGCCAGCGTCGGCGCACCGCCGGTCCGGGAGACGATCGACTCCTCCCCCACCAGCGCCGCGGTCGTCGCGAGCTGGTCCGGGGTGACGTTGACGTTCATCAGCCCGAGCGAGTTGACGAACGCGGCCGCGCCCTCGACGGTGCCCTCGGTCAGGTTGGCGGGCACGTTCATCGCGAAGTAGAGCCCGCGGTCGATGGACAGGGCCGCGACCAGCGCCATGATGGCGACGAACGACTCCATGAGCATGCCGCCGTAGCCGATGAACCGGGTCTGCCGCTCCTTCTCCACCAGCTTCGGCGTGGTGCCCGAGGAGATCAGCGCGTGGAACCCGGACAGGGCGCCGCAGGCGATGGTCACGAACAGGAACGGGAACAGCGAGCCGGAGACGACCGGGCCGTCGTCGCGTCCGGCGAACTCGCTGAACGCGGGCGCGTTCAGCTCCGGCCGCACGACGATGATCGCGACGGCGAGCAGCACGATCGTGCCGATCTTCATGAACGTCGACAGGTAGTCGCGCGGGGCGAGCAGCAGCCACACCGGGAGCACCGCGGCGATGAACCCGTAGACGATGATGCCCCAGGCGATCGTCACCGGCTCCAGGGTGAAGACGGACGCGCCCCACTCGGTCTCCGCGACCCAGCCGCCCGCGATGATCGCGACCATCAGCAGGACGAAGCCGATCCAGGAGACCTCGGAGACCTTCCCGGGCCGCAGGAAGCGCAGGTAGACGCCCATGAACAGCGCGATCGGGATGGTCATCGCGACCGAGAAGACGCCCCAGGGGCTCTCGCCGAGCGCGTTCACCACGACCAGCGCCAGCACCGCGACCAGGATGATCATGATCGCGAGCGTCGCGACGAGCGCGGCGGCGCCGCCGACCCGGCCGAGCTCCTCGCGGGCCATCTGCCCCAGCGAGCGGCCGCCCCGGCGCATCGAGAAGAACAGGACCAGGTAGTCCTGCACCGCCCCGGCCAGGATGACCCCGACGATGATCCAGATCGTGCCGGGCAGATACCCCATCTGCGCCGCGAGCACCGGGCCGACCAGCGGGCCCGCACCGGCGATGGCGGCGAAGTGGTGGCCGTAGAGGACGCGGCGGTCGGTCGGGAGGAAGTCCTGCCCGTTCTCCTTGTACTCCGCGGGTGTCGCTCGTCGGTCGTCCGGCTTGAGGAGCTTGTCCTCGATGTAGGTGGAGTAGAAGCGGTAGGCGATCAGGTAGGTCGCCACCGCGGCGAACACGAACCAGATGGCGTTGACCGTCTCGCCACGGACCAGGGCCACCATCACCCAGCCCAGGCCGCCCAGCAGCGCGATCGTCGCCCAGATCGCGATCTTGAACGGGGTCCACTTCCGCCGCTCCGCGAGCAGCACGTCCTCGTCGACCGCGGCCGGGGGCAGGTCGTGCCCCGCCGCGCCCGCTCGTGACACCTGTGTCATCGAGTGTCCCTTTCCGGTATGTCCGACGCGCGCACTTTAGGGAGCTTCGCCGGGAAAGGGAACGGGTGCGGGGCCCCGACGCACGAGACCGCCGCCACCCTGCCGGGTGACGGCGGCCGGGACGGGTCCGGGCGGGGTCAGAAACCCCCGCCGGGACCGCCCATCGCGAGCTTGGCGAGCATCTCCCGGGCCTGCTCGGCGTTGCGGGGCTCGCAGAGGACGTCGTAGCGTCCGGCGACCATCTGGCTGGACGACTGGAAGTCCCGGCGGCCCTTGCTGGCGCCGTAGCCGGCGGCGGCGAAGGCCATGCCGAACACGGCGCCGGAGACCAGGCCGACCACGATCGGGAGGAAACTCCCGTCCGGGGAGAACAGGCTGAGCAGCAGACCGACGAACAGACCGAACCAGGCGCCGGACGCCGCGCCCGAGGCGAGCCCCCGGCCCCAGGTCAGGCGGCCGATGACCCGCTCCACCAGCATCAGGTCGACGCCGACGATCGTGACGTCCCGGACCGGGAAGTCGGAGTCGGCGAGGTGGTCGACGGCGCGCTGCGCCTCCTCGTAGGTGGCGTAGGAGCCGACCGGCCACCCGGTCGGCGGGGTGGGCAGCTGCGGCAGGCCCGGTGCCGGGCGTGCCTGGCCGCCGAAGGGGTTGGTCATGGTGCACTCCTTCTCGACGCTCGCAACCCCCTCAACGCACGAGGACTGCTCGATGTGCCCGGGAGGATAACGACGTCCGGTACGTCACCGATCGGGTCGCCGCCCCCGGCGGATCCGGGACGCCGCCGTGACGACGCGGAGCGGGTGCGTTCCGCGGAACGCACCCGGCACACGACGACCGACGACCGACGACACCGGCGAGGCCGCATTGCCCGACGCACTGACGATCACCGGCTCGCGCGGGGTCCGGTCGGAACCGGACACACGACCGGTGGCCCTGTTCGAGGAGTTCGTGGCGCCGTTCGCCCGGGCCGGGACGACCGTCCACGTCGGCGGCGCGGTCGGCATCGACACCGCGGCGCTCGACTGGCTCGCGCGGTGCACGGACGCCGCGATCGTCGTCGTCGTGCCGTGCACGGTCGCCGACCAGCCGGACGTCGCGGCCGCGGCCGTCCGCCGGTGGCAGGACGCGCACCGGCTGGCCGCCGTGGTCGAGCTCGGTGCCGCGCGGCTCGGACGGACGCCTATCACGCCCGGAACCGGTGGATGGTGGACCGCAGCCGGCTCGTCGTCGGCTTCCCGCTGGGCGACGAGCCGACCGGTGGGACCCGGTACACGCTCGACTACGCCGCAGCTCTCGGCGTCCCGCGGCTGGTCGTACCGGTGTGAGCGGCGGAGCGGGGCGCCGGCGTCCGGCCGGTCGTGCCGGCCGGACGCCTCAGCCCACGGGCAGGCCGCTCAGCGCAGCTTGTAGTCGCGCAGCAGGCCCCGGGAGATGATCGTCTTCTGGATCTCCGAGGTGCCCTCGCCGATGAGCAGGAACGGGGCCTCACGCATGAGGCGCTCGATCTCGTACTCCTTGGAGTACCCGTAGCCGCCGTGGATGCGGAACGACTCCTCGGTGACCTCCTTGCAGTACTCCGAGGCGAGCATCTTGGCCATGCCGGCCTCGACGTCGTTGCGCTCGCCGCGGTCCTTCAGGCGCGCGGCGTTGACCATCATCAGGTGCGCGGCCTCGACCTTGGTCGCCATCTCGGCGAGCTTGAAGCTGATCGCCTGGTGCTGGGCGATCGGCTTGCCGAAGGTGGAGCGCTGCTGGGCGTACTCGACGCCGAGCTCGAAGGCCCGGATCGCGATGCCGCAGGCACGGGCGGCGACGTTGACCCGGCCGACCTCGACGCCGTCCATCATGTGCGAGAAGCCCTTGCCGCGCTCCCCGCCGAGGATCTGGTCGCCGGACACCCGGTGGCCCTTGAACACCATCTCGGTGGTGTCCACGCCCTTGTAGCCCATCTTGTCGATCTTGCCGGGGATGACGAGGCCGGGAGCGACCTCGCCGTAGCCGGTGGGCTTCTCGACCAGGAACGTCGTGAGGTTCTGGTGGGCCTTCTCCGCGCCCTCGTCGGTCTTGACCAGCACCGCGGTCAGGTTCGACGTGCCACCGTTGGTCAGCCACATCTTGGCGCCGTCGATGACGTAGTCGTCACCGTCCTGCACGGCCTTGGTCTTGATGGCCGCGACGTCCGAGCCGAGGTCGGGCTCGGACATCGAGAAGGAGCCGCGGGTCTCGCCCGTGGCCATCTTCGGCAGGTAGCGCTCCTTCTGCGCCTGCGTGCCGTGCTGGCGCAGCATGTAGGCCACGATGAAGTGGGTGTTGATCACACCGGAGACGCTCATCCAGCCGCGCGCGATCTCCTCGACGACGAGCGCGTAGGTCAGCAGCGACTCGCCGAGACCGCCGTACTCCTCCGGGATCATGAGGCCGAACAGCCCCATCTCCTTCATCCCGTCGACGATGTCCTGCGGGTAGGCGTCCTCGTGCTCCAGCGCCGTGGCGTGCGGGATGATCTCCTTGTCCACGAAGCTGCGGACGGTGGAGAGGATCTCCTCCTGGATGTCGGTGAGACCGGCGGTCCGTGCGAGCCGGGCCATGGGTGTTCCTCCTGAACGTCTCTGGTCAGTACCGGGTGAGGGCTCACGCCTCCGGCGGCGTCCACTTCTCGGTGCGGGTCATGCCCGCGGCGCGGCCCTTGCCGGAGATGACCAGCGCCATCTTCCGGCTGGCCTCGTCGATCATCTCGTCGCCGATCATCGCGGCGCCCTTCTTCCCGCCCGCCTCGGACGTGAAGTACTCGTAGGCGTCGAGGATGTTCTCGGCGTGGTCGTAGTCGCTCTGCGCCGGCGAGAAGGTCTCGTTCGCCGCGTCGATCTGACCGGGGTGCAGCACCCACTTGCCGTCGAACCCGAGCGCGGCCGAGCGGCCGGCGACGCGCGTGAAGCCGTCGACGTCCTTGATCTGCAGGAAGGGGCCGTCGATGGCCTGCTTGTCGTGCGCGCGCGCCGCCATCAGGATCGACATGAGGATGTGGTGGTAGGCGTCGCCCACGTCGTAGCCGGGCGGCTGCTCACCGACGACCAGCGACTTCATGTTGATCGAGGCCATGAAGTCCGCCGGGCCGAAGATGATCGTCTCGACCCGCGGCGACGCGGTGGCGATCGCGTCGACGTTGGTCAGGCCCAGCGCGTTCTCGATCTGCGCCTCGATGCCGATCTTCCCGACCTCGTAGCCCAGGGTCTTCTCGATCTGGGTCAGCAGCAGGTCCAGCGCGACGACCTGCTCCGGGGTCTGCACCTTCGGCAGCATGATCGCGTCGAGGTTCGCCCCGGCGCCCTCGACCACCTCGGTCACGTCGCGGTAGGTCCACTCGGTCGTCCAGTCGTTGACCCGGACCACGCGGAGCTTCTCACCCCAGCCGCCCTCGTTGAGGGCCTCCACGATCGTCTTCCGCGCCCCGGGCTTGGCCAGCGGGGCGCACGCGTCCTCGAGGTCCAGGAACACCTGGTCGGAATTCAGGCCGCGCGCCTTGTCGATGAACTTCTGGCTCGAACCGGGCACGGCCAGGCAGGACCGGCGCGGGCGGAGGGTAGTGCTCACAGGCGGGCTCCTCGTCGAGATCGTCCTCGTCCGCGCCACGGTGCTCGGCGCGGACCTCGCGTCGGACTGTGACTCTGGCACGAGCGCCCGCCGTCCGCCCCGTCCAGGTGATTGGTTTCTCACCCGCCGGTGGTCAGGGTGGGGTTACTCGCCGGTCACCCCTGCTCGGGAGGTGGGGTCAGGGATCCGCCGGCCACCGCGACGACGGTGCCCCCGACCCAGGTCCCGGCGACCCGGCCGCCCTCGGTGCGGACCCCCGCGTACAGCGTCGACGGCCTGCCCATCTCGACGCCCTGGGTGACGACGAAGGGATGGTCGCCATCGTCCCCCACCAGCCCGCGGTCGGCGAGGAACACCCCGAGCGCGACGGCGGCGGACCCGGTGGCCGGGTCCTCGGGGACGCCGATGCCGTTGCCGAACATCCGGGCGTGCACCCGCTCGGCGGTGGCGTCGACCGCGGCGACGAGCAGCCCGGTCGCGCTGCCGGTCGCGTCGGCGAGCGCGGCGGGGTCGGGCCGGCAACGGGCGACGGCGTCCGGCTGCACCAGCAGGATCGCGAACTCGACCCCCGCACCGGCGACGCCGGGGACGGCGGCCCCGTCGACGTCGTCGGGGCCGAGGCCTACCGCGGCGGCGAGCCGGACGGCGTTCAGCTCCTCCCCGACGAACGGCTCCCCGCCCTCGACGCGGGCGCCCGTCCCGTCGACCCGGACCGGGAGCAGGCCCGCGCCGCACTCCTGGATCCGCTCGCCGTGCCCGATGACGCCGTCGCGGGCCAGCACCCAGGCGGTGCCGACGCTGGGGTGACCGGCGAAGGGCAGCTCCCGGCCCGGGGTGAAGATCCGGACCCGGTAGTCGGCGCTCCCGTCGCCGTCCCCGGTCGGGGGCAGCGGGAACGTGGTCTCGGAGAGGTTGAACTCGGTCGCGATCGCCTGCATCCGCGCCGTCGAGAGGGCCTCGGCGCCGTGCACGACGGCGAGCGGGTTCCCCGCGTAGGCGCGGTCGGTGAAGACGTCGACGACGTCGTAGCGGAGGGTCTCGGCGCTGCGCTCGCTCACGTGGCCGCAGCCTAATCGTCCGGCGGGTGTGTGCCACCCGGCCCCGGCCCGGCGCCGGCTCTAGGCTCGCCCCATGGCCTCGGCACGGGTGTTCGTCGCGCGGATGGCCGGGCTGGCCGTGTTCGGGCCGGACGGCGAGCGGATCGGGAAGGTCCGCGACGTCGTCGTGTCGCTGCGGGTCGACAGCCACCCGCCGCGGGTGCTCGGGCTGGTCGTGGACCTGTCGGCGCGGCGGAGCATCTTCGTCCCGATGCTGCGGGTCTCCGACGTGGCGCCGACCGCGGTCACGCTGGCCAGCGGGTCGGTGAACCTGCGCGGGTTCGACCAGCGGCCGAACGAGACGCTCGTCGTCGGTGAGCTGCTGAACTCCACGGTGGGCGTGCGCGAGTCGGGGGCGTCGGGCGTCGTCGTGGACGCGGCGATCGAGCCGACCCGGACCCGGGACTGGGCGATCACGAAGGTCGCGGTCCGGTTCCGCCGGGCGCGCCTGTCCCGTCGCCCGCGCGTCGAGGTGTACGGCTGGGAGGCCGTGTCCGGGCTCGACGTCGCCGCCACCCAGGGCGCCGACCGGCTGCTGGCGGTGTTCGACACGATGCGCCCCGCCGACGTCGCGGCGGCCCTGTCCCGGCTGCCCGACGAGCGGCAGCGGCAGGTCGTCGACGCCCTCGACGACGAGCGTCTCGCCGACGTGTTCGAGGAGCTGTCCGAGTCCGACCAGCGGGAGCTGCTCGCCTACCTCGACGACGACCGGGCCGCCGACGTGCTCGAGGCGATGAGCCCGGACGACGCCGCGGACCTGCTCGGCGAGCTGTCCGACGACGAGGCCGGCCGGCTGCTGGAGCTGATGGAGCCCGACGAGTCCGAGCCCGTCCGGCGGCTGCTGCGCTACGAGTGGGACACCGCGGGCGGTCTCATGACCCCCGAGCCGATCACTCTGTCCCCGGACGCGACGGTCGCGGAGGCGCTGGCCCGGGTCCGGAACCCGGAGGTGCCGCCCGCGCTGGCGTCGATGGTGTTCGTCGTCCGTCCGCCGACGGCGACCCCGACCGGGCGCTACCTCGGCTGCGTGCACGCCCAGCAGCTGCTCCGTGCCGCACCGTTCGAGCTGGTCGCGGGCATGGTGGACACCGAGCTGCAGCAGCTCGGGCCGGAGGCGGGGCTGGGTGCGGTGACGCGCTGGTTCGCCAGCTACAACCTGGTCGCCGGCCCGGTGGTCGACGCCGAGGACCACCTGCTCGGTGCGGTCACCGTCGACGACGTGCTGGACCACCTGCTGCCGCAGGGCTGGCGGGACCGCGACCTCGCCCCCGGCGAGGTGCACAGCGGCACCGCGAACGGCGGGGACACCGGCGGTGCGGAGGTGCGCGGTGCCTGAGGCCCCCGTCGGACGCCGGCTCGACCAGCCCCGCGTCGGACGCCGGCGGTTCGAGGTCGACCCGGACGGCTTCGCCCGGCTGTCCGAGCGCATCGCACGGTTCCTCGGGACGGGGCGCTTCCTGGCGATCCAGTCCGTCATCGTGGTCTTCTGGATCGCGCTGAACCTGATCGCCTGGCGGATCCAGTGGGACCCGTACCCGTTCATCCTGCTGAACCTGGCGTTCTCCACCCAGGCGGCGTACGCGGCACCGTTGATCCTGCTGGCCCAGAACCGGCAGGACGACCGGGACCGGATCGCGCTGGACGAGGACCGGCGCCGGGCCGAGCGGACCAAGGCCGACACCGAGTTCCTCGCCCGCGAGCTCGCGGCGCTCCGGCTGGCGGTCGGTGAGACGGCCAGCCGGGACTACCTCCGCGGGGAGCTGGAGAAGCTCACCGACCGGCTCGACGACGCGGTCGCCCGCGCGGCCGAGGGCACCGGTCCGGCCCCGCACGCGGAGAAGGACGACCGCAAGCGGGGCCGCAAGAAGGACCGGTTCAGGGGATGAGCTTGCGGCTGATCCGCTCGAGGTCGACGAGATCGGCGGGGTCGAGCCGGTCGGCGAAGTGCTCGCGGACCCCGCGCAGGTGCGTCGTGGCGGCGATCCGCAGGCGCTCGTAGCCGGCGTCGGTCAGCTTGGCGGTGACGCCGCGGCCGTCGCCGGCGAACTTGGCGCGGGCGACCAGCCCGGCCCGCTCCAGCCGGTCCACCAGCCGGGTCACCCCGGACCGGGACAGCAGGACGGCGTCGGCGAGCTCGGTCATCCGCAGCCGGTGCTCCGGGGCCTCGGAGAGCTGCACGAGGACGTCGTACGCGGCCAGTGAGAGCTGCTGCTCGACCTCCAGCTCGCCCTCGAGCAGCTTGGTGATGCCGGCGTGCGCGCGCAGGAAGCTGCGCCACGACGCCAGCTCCTCGCGCGTCGGGACCGCGCGGCGCCGCCCGGTGAGCTCGCGCCCCGGGGCGCCGACGGTGTCCTCCACCGAGACGATGCTAGGGGGACGCCGACTGCGGCGTGGTGGGAGGCACGCGTCGTGTCCCGTACCCGCACGTAGCATGGGTGGGACGCGAGAGGAAAGAGGTCGTCAGGCTCATGTCCGTCACCGACAGCACCAGCACCGTCGAGGACCGGGTGCGCGCCGCTCTCGGCACCGTCGAGGACCCGGAGATCCACAAGCCGATCACCGAGCTGGGGATGGTCAAGAGCGTCGCCGTGTCGGCCGACGGGCTCGCCGAGGTCGGCGTCTACCTGACCGTCGCCGGCTGCCCGATGCGCGAGACCATCACCACCCGGGTGACCGACGCCGTCACGAAGGTCCCGGGCGTCGAGCGGGTCGAGGTCGAGCTCGACGTGATGAGCGACGAGCAGCGCACCGAGCTCCGCAAGTCGCTGCGCGGCGACTCCGACGAGCCCGAGATCCCGTTCGCCCAGCCCGGGTCGATGACCCGCGTCTACTGCGTGGCGTCCGGCAAGGGCGGCGTCGGCAAGTCCTCGGTCACCGTCAACCTGGCCGCGTCGATGGCGCGGCGCGGGCTGAAGGTCGGCGTGGTCGACGCCGACATCTACGGCCACTCGGTGCCCCGCATGATCGGGGCGGACGACCGGCCGACCAAGGTCGACAACATGATCATGCCGCCGCAGTCGCACGGCGTGAAGGTCATCTCGATCGGCATGTTCACCGACGGGAACACCCCGGTCGTCTGGCGCGGGCCGATGCTGCACCGGGCCCTGCAGCAGTTCCTCGCCGACGTCTTCTGGGGCGATCTGGACGTCCTGCTGCTGGACCTGCCCCCCGGCACCGGCGACGTCGCCATCTCGACCGCGCAGCTCGTGCCCAACGCCGAGCTGCTCGTCGTCACCACCCCGCAGCAGGCGGCCGCCGAGGTGGCCGAGCGGGCCGGTGCGATCTCCACGCAGACCCGTCAGCGGCTGGCCGGCGTCGTGGAGAACATGTCGTGGCTGGAGATGCCCGACGGCTCCCGCAACGAGCTGTTCGGCTCCGGCGGCGGGCAGATCGTGGCCGACTCGCTCTCGAAGATCGTCGGTGCACCGGTGCCGCTGCTCGGGCAGGTCCCGCTCGAGGTGGCGCTGCGCGAGGGCGGCGACGCCGGGAACCCGATCGTGCTGGGCAGGCCCGAGTCCGGGGCCGCGCAGGCCCTGGAGGGCATCGCCGAGAAGCTCACGGTCCGTTCGCGCGGCCTGGCCGGGATGAGCCTGAACATCTCGCCCGTCGGTCGCTGAGCACACCGGGGCCGCCCGGACGACGAACGGCCCCGCACACCGATCGGTGTGCGGGGCCGTTCGCGGTTCCCCCGGGGTCGGTCAGGACAGCGCGTCGTCGAGCGCCTTGGTCCAGAGCGCGAGGCCCTCGTCGATCTGCTCGCCGGTGACGACCAGCGGCGGGATCATCCGGACGATGTTGCCCTGGACGCCGCAGGTCAGCAGGAGCAGACCCTGCGCGGCTGCGGCGGCATGGACCTTCGCCGCGGTGGCGCCGTCCGGGTTGCCCGCGGCGTCGACGAACTCGATGCCGACCATCAGGCCACGGCCGCGGACGTCGCCGATCGCGGCGATCCCCTGCGCCGCGTCCCGGACCCCGGCGACGAGCTTCTCGCCCTGCACCCGGGCGTTCTCGACGAGACCCTCGCCCTGCACGACGTCCAGGGTGGCCAGGGCCGCGGCGCAGGCGACGGCGTTGCCGCCGTAGGTGCCGCCCTGCGAGCCCGGCCAGGCCTTCTCCATGATCGCCTTCGGCGCGGCGATCGCGGACAGCGGGAACCCGGACGCGAGCCCCTTCGCGGTGACGATGACGTCCGGCGTGAAGCCCTCGGCGTGCTGGTGACCCCAGAACCTGCCGGTGCGGCCGTAGCCCGTCTGCACCTCGTCGGCGATCAGCAGGATGCCGTGCTTGTCGGCCCGCTCCCGCAGACCGTGCAGGAACGCGGACGGGGTCGGGACGTAGCCACCCTCGCCGAGCACCGGCTCGACGATGAAGGCCGCGACGTCCGACGCCGGCGCGGAGCTGGCCAGGACCCGGTCGAGCTCGCGCAGCGCGAACGCGACGGTGTCCTCCTCCGACCAGCCGTAGCGGTAGGCGTAGGGGAACGGGGAGAACGCGACCCCGCCCATCATCGGGCCGATCCCGGCGCGGATCTTCGCACCGGAGGTGGTGAGCGCCGCGGCGCCCATCGTGCGGCCGTGGAACCCGCCGTCGAAGGCGACGATCGTGGAGCGGCCGGTGGCCTGGCGCGCGAGCCGCACCGAGGCCTCGACGGCCTCCGAACCGGAGTTGGTGAAGAAGACCGAGTCGATGCCCTCGGGCAGGACCTCGCCCATCCGCTCGACCAGCTTCAGCAGCGGCTGGTGCATGACGGTCGTGTACTGGCCGTGGATCAGGGTGCCGACCTGCTCCTGCGCCGCCTTGACGACCGTCGGGTGGCAGTGCCCGGTGGACGTGACGCCGATTCCGGCGGTGAAGTCGAGGTGCCGGCGGCCGTCGGTGTCGTACAGGTAGACGCCCTCACCGCGGGCGGCCTGGACCGGGGTGGCCTGCTTCAGCAGCGGGGACAGCTGTGCCATGGGTTCGCAGCTCCTGGTGCGTCGAGGTGTCCGGCGTGCGGCTGGGATCCGGGTCCGTCGACCCGAGTTGTCGAGTTGTCGACAATCCAAGGGAAGCATGCGCGACCGGGGCGGGGCAAGGGCCTCCCCTGGCTCCCTTTGCTCTGCACACCGGTACGCGCCGGGGGGCGGGCAGAGCCGGGACTCCGGCACCGGGCCGGCTCCGGCCCGCCCAGCCCGGGGGCCGCGCAGGCGGGTGGTGCGTACCGGTGTGCAGAGCAAAGCGGCCCACGGGGCAGCACCCTCCCCGGCGGGCGGGCAGGCAGGCGGCCGGGCGGATCGGTGGGTCGGGACGCCCCTCAGCTCAGGAGACCCGCGATGACCAGCAGGACCGGCACCGCGACGATCGTCGATGCCAGTGCGGACTCCCGGGCCACGGAGACGGCGCGGTCGTAGCGCACCGCGTAGCCGAACACGTTCTGCGCGGTCGGCAGCGCGGCCAGGACAACGGCGGCCAGCAACGCCGGCCCCGTCAGCCCGAGCAGGCCGGCGGCCAGGGCCCAGGCGAGCAGCGGGTGCACGACGTTCTTGATCGCGACGGCGGTCCACACCGAGCCTGCGGTGTCCCCGAGGCCCGGCAGCCGGGCGCCGTGCAGGGAGATCCCGAACGCGAGCAGCATCGCGGGCACGGCGAGGTCGGCGAGCAGGTCGATCGGCGCCGCGACCGGCTCGGGCAGCGTGATCCCCGTACCCGACACGATCAGTCCGGCCGCCGTCGCGAGGGCGATCGGGTTGCGCAGCGGCGCGAACGCGATGCGCGTCCAGCCGGGACGCTCGCCGCGGCCGTCGCCGGGCAGGATGTCCATCAGCGTCGTGAACAGCGGTGTGAGGATCGCGAGCTGGAACAGCAGCACCGGTGCGACGGTCGCCGGGTCGCCGAGCACGTAGGTCGCGATCGGGATGCCGAGGTTGCCGGCGTTGACGTAGCCCGACGCCATCGAGCCGACCACCGCCTCCCCCGCGGGCCGGCGGCGCAGCAGCGCGATCGGGACGAACAACGCGCAGGCCAGGGAGCTGGTGACGGCCGTGACCACGAGCGCGGAGGAGAAGACCGCACCGACGTCGGCCCGGGACAGGGTGGTGAACAGCAGCGCGGGCGAGGCGACGAAGAACGCCGTGCGCGCCAGGACCCGGGACCCGTTGTCGCCGAGGACCCCGCCCCGGCCCAGGGCGTACCCGACGGCGACGACGACCGTGATGACCAGGAATCCCTCGAGCACGCCCGTCACGTGCCCAGATGTTACGTATGCGAACGATCGCGCGGGGCGGCGAGCGCCCCGATTCACACGGTTCCGGCTCAGGCGGCCCCGGGCATCGCGGCGAGGATCCGGGTGACGGCGTCGTCCATGTGTGCGGCCAGCCGGTCGAGCAGGAGCTCGGTCCGGCCGTCGCGCAGGGCGTCGCGCAGCCGCTCGTGCTCGGCGAGCAGCTCCGGGGCGGGCGGGGCGGTCTGCTGGAACGCGGCCAGGCACATCCGGGTCTCGACGAGCAGCCCGTCGGTCATCCGGCGCAGCCGCGGGCTCCCGGACGCCGCGACCAGCGCGGCGTGGAAGTCGTGGTCGGCGTCGGCGAGGCCGATCGCGTCCCCGGCCGCCGCGGCGGCCTCCATCGCACCGAGCGGGATCTCCAGCGCGACGACGGCCGACGCCCGGTCCCCCGCCAGCACCTGCAGCGCTGCGGCCCGCTCGACCGCGGTCCGGGCCAGGTACACGTCACGGACGTCGTCGGGGCCGAGCTCGCGCACGAACAGGCCGCGGTGCCGCTCGCTGCGCAGGAGCCCCTCGGCGACGAGCCGCTGCATCGCCTCGCGCAGCGGCCCCCGGCTCACCCCGAGCCGTCCGGCCAGGTCCACCTCGCCGAGCTGGGTGCCCGGCGCGAACGTGCCGCGCATGATCGCGGCGCGGATCCGGTCCGCGACGATCTCCGCGGTCGACCGCCGGCTGACCGGCTCCAGGTCCGAGACGTCCAGGCCCACCCGGGCTCACCCCTTCCGGAACAACGTCCCCAGCCTGGGGCGGTCGACGTCCGAGCCGGCCAGGCGCAGGCCCTGCCAGATGCTGACCTGGTTGGCCGTCAGCACCGGCTTGCCGAGACGCTCGTCGAGCGCGTCCAGGATCTCCACGGTGTGCAGTGCGGTGTCCGGCAGCAGCACCGCGTCGGCGGCCGGCGCGTCCGACGACACCGCGTCGGCGAACTCGAGCACCGTCGACGACGGCAGCGTCCCGACCTCCGCGGCGGTGATGATGTCCCGCGCGGAGACGGTCAGCACCGAGATGCCGTGGTGGGTCAGGAACTGCACGAACGCCCCGGCGACGTCCGGCGGATAGGTCGCGCCGACCGCCACCGTCGCGACGCCGAGCCGCTTGCAGGCGTCCACGAACGCGAACGACGTGCTCGACGCCGGCACGCCCGCCGCCTTCTCCAGCGCCGCCGCCTGCCGGGCCGCCCCCTCGGGGCCGAAGATGAAGCTGCCCGAGGTGCAGGCCCAGACGACCGAGTCGAGGGGCCCCGCCTCGGCGGCGACGCGCCCGGCCGCCTCGGCGAGGACGTCGTCGCCACCGATGTCGAGCAGCGCGTCCTCCCGGTGTGCGTCCACCTTCATCTCGGAATGGACCAGCGGGAGCCGGCTGCCGTCGGCGAGGAGCTTCTCGGCGCGGGGGTAGTCGTCCTCCGCGGAGTATCCGGGGTACAGGATGCCGACCGTGCTCATGTTGTCGACAATCCTACAGAGCCCGGGGTCGCCGCAAGGGGCTCACTCGACCCGCGAGTAGACGAGCCGCTCCCCGACGCTGCCGGAACGCCAGACGTCGTGGCAGGCCGTCGCGATCGCGTCCAGCCCGTCGACGATCGTCGCGAAGACGTTCCCGGGCACCCAGCCGACGTCGCCGTTCAGCAGCAGGTTGTTCCGGCCGTAGAAGATCGCCAGGTCGATGCCGCCCTGGTCGGCGTCGATGCCCTGGTCGTCCTTGAAGGCCGCGTCGAGCATGCCCCCGTGGAAGTCGAAATAGCAGACGTCGCCCGGGATCGGGGTGACGGTCGGGTTCTCCTGGCCGATCCGCGGGCCGAACCGCGGAACGATCGTGTAGACCTCGTTGCGGGCGTACTTGGCGTGCTGCGCGTCACCACCCTGCGGGCCGCCCGCGAGGGCCTCCCAGACCGCCGCGGACGTCCGCGGGGCCTCCTTCTCCAGCAGTTCCGCGGTGCACGCGACACCGCGCTTCGCGAGTTCGATCCTGATCAGCTTGGGCATCCGTTTCCCCTCGGTCGTTCGCGGATACGGGGAGACCTCCACCGGATAGGTGGATTGTTGACAATCCTAGGTGCGCTTCCTAGCGTGTCAACGCCGCCCGACCTCCCCACCGACAGGATCTCCCGTTGCCGGTTTCCGCTGGTCAGGACCCCACCACCATCACCGCGCTGTGCGCGGGCGACGCCCCGCCCGGGATCGATGACCGCATCGGTGACGCACGCCTCAGGATCGTGTCGAGCGCCGACGAGCTGGCCGCCGCGCTCCCCGGCAGCGACGTCCTGCTCACCTGGGACTTCACCTCGGACGCCGTCCGGCAGGTGTGGTCGCCCGAGCGCACCGCCGACCTGCGCTGGGTGCACACCGCCAGCGCCGGCGTCGACCGGGTCGCGTTCCCCGAGCTGCTCAGCTCCCCGGTGACGCTGACGAACTCGCGCGGCGTGTTCGACCGGCCGATGGCCGAGTTCGTGCTCGGCGCGGTGATCGCCTTCGCCAAGGACACCGCCCGGTCGCTGGCCCTGCAGCGCGAGCGCACCTGGCAGCACCGCGAGACCGAGACCGTCGCCGGGAAGGTCGCCACCGTCGTCGGGAGCGGCCCGATCGGGCACGCGATCGCCGACCTGCTCGGTGCCGTCGGGATGACCGTGCGGCTGGTCGGCCGCCGCGCGGCCGATGGCGTGCACGCCTTCGACGAGCTGCCCGGGCTCCTGCCCGACTCCGACCACCTGGTGCTCGCCGCGCCGCTGACCGACGCGACCCGCGGCATGCTGCACAGCGGGACGATCGCGCTGCTCCCCGAGCGGGCGCGGGTGATCAACGTCGGGCGGGGGCCGCTGGTCGTGCAGGACGACCTGACCGACGCGCTGGCGTCCGGCCGGATCGCGGGCGCCGCACTGGACGTCTTCGAGGTCGAGCCGCTCCCCGCGGACTCGCCGCTCTGGGACATGGAGAACGTCCTGCTCTCCCCGCACATGTCCGGTGACGTCGTCGGCTGGAAGACCATGCTCGTCGACCTGTTCGCCGACAACCTCGCGCGCTTCCGGGAGGGCCGGGAGCTGCGCAACGTCGTGGACCCGGAACGCGGGTACGTCAGCACCGGGGCGAACTCGTGAGCCCCGCAGACAGCACCGGGGCGAACTCGTGAGCCCCGCAGAAGAGACTGCCACCGGAGGGAACTCGTGAGCGAGACGACCGCGGACCTGAGCGCGACCGAGCTGCTGGCCGCCTACCGCACCGGCGAGGTCTCCCCCGTCCAGGCCACCCGGGACGCGCTGGACCGCATCGAGGCCCACGACGGGGCCGTCAACGCCTACTGCCTCGTCGACGCGGACTCCGCGCTGGCGCGGGCCAAGGAGTCCGAGGCGCGCTGGCAGGCCGGCGAGCCGATCGGCCCGCTGGACGGCGTCCCCACCTCGATCAAGGACATGCTCCTGACGATCGGCTGGCCGACCCGCCGCGGATCGACGACGACCTCGCCCGACGGCCCGTTCGAGGTCGACGGCCCGCCGGTCGCCCGGGTCCGCGCCGCCGGCGCGGTGCTGCTGGGCAAGAACACCACCCCGGAGCTGGCCTGGAAGGGCGTCACCGACTCGCCGCTGACCGGCGTCACCACGAACCCGTGGGACCCGACGAGGACGGCGGGCGGCTCGTCGGGCGGGTCCGCGTCCGCCGTCGGCCTGGGAATGGGCCCGCTGTCGCTGGGGACCGACGCCGGTGGCTCGGTGCGGATCCCCGCCGCCTTCACCGGGACGGTCGCGCACAAGCCGACCTACGGCCGCATCGCGCACTACCCGGGTTCGGCGTTCGGCACCCTCGCCCACGTCGGCCCCATGACCCGCACCGTCGCCGACGCGGCGCTGCTGCACGACGTCGTCGCCCAGCCCGACACCCGCGCCCCGTGGGTGTTCGACGTGCCCCGGGAGTCCGCCGTCGACCGGCTGGCCGGCGGGGCCCAGGGCCTGCGGATCGCGTTCTCGCCCACGCTCGGCTTCGTCGACGTCGACCCGGAGGTGGCCGCGCTGGTCGCCGACGCCGTCGCGGTGTTCTCCCGTGCGCTCGGGGCGACCGTGGAGCACGCCGACCCGGGGTTCGCCGACCCGATCGAGCCGTTCCACACGCTCTGGTTCGCCGCGGCGGCCAAGTCGCTCGAACCGATCGGCGCCGAGGCACGGGCGGCGATGGACCCGGCGCTCGTCGGGATCGCCGAGCAGGGCGAGCGGGTGTCCGCGCTCGACTACCTGGGCGCGATGGCCGTCCGCAACGAGCTCGGCACCCTGATGGGCGCCTTCCACGACTCCTACGACCTGCTGCTCACCCCGACGCTGCCGATCACAGCGTTCGAGGGCGGCCGGGAGGTCCCCGAGGGCTGGCACGACCCGCGCTGGACGTCGTGGACGCCGTTCACCTACCCGTTCAACATGACCCAGCAGCCGGCGACGTCGGTGCCGTGCGGGTTCACCTCCGCCGGGCTGCCGGTCGGGCTGCAGGTCGTGGGGCCGCGGCACGCCGACGCGACCGTCCTGGCCGCGGCGCACGCCTACCAGCAGGCCACGGAGCACCACCTGCGCCGCCCGGCCCTGCTGGGCTGAGCCCGCCCGTCGCCCCGGGCCCCGGGGCGTCCCGTCAGGTCGCGTCGGGGTCGACCGGCGGCTGCTCCCCGGAGGACAGCGGCTGCTGCGGCGGCCGGGGCGCCGGTGCGGGTGCGCTCGTCGCGGCGCCCGCAGCACCGGCGGCACCGGTCGCCGCCACGCCCCCGGCAGCGGCCGCGGAGCCGTTCGAGCCTGCGGCACCGGGCGCGAACCCGTTCGGCTTCACCGGGTCGTCGTCGGAGAACAGGCTGCGGGTGATGGCGCGGCGGGGGTTCAGCGACCGCAGGCTCCGCAGGTCGTCCAGGGGCTGGCGGATCTGGTCGAACTCCGGGCCCAGTTCCTTCTTCAGGTGGTTCTGGGCGCCGGTGGCGTAGTCCTTGACCTGCCGTACGGCGCTGCCCAGCCAGCGGGCGGCCTCGGGGAGGCGGTCGGGGCCGAGGATGAACAGACCCGCGACCACGAGGACGAGGATCTCCCACATGCCGATGTTCTCGAACACACCGTCAGCGTACGGCCGGTCCCTGTGAGACCGGTGTGCGCCGGTCCTCCTCAGCGCTCGCCGAGCGTCGCGGTCACGGTGAGCGGTCGGCCCTGACGGACGAGCTCGATCGGGATCTGCTCACCGGGGTCGTGCTCCCGCACCGCGACGACGAACTCGTCGGCGCCGGCGATGGGACGGCCCGCGACCCGGACGACGACGTCACCCTCCACGACACCCGCGGCCGCGGCCGGTCCCCCGGCGACGACGTTCTGCACCTGGGCACCGTCGGTGGAGCCGTCGGTCACCGAGCGCGCGTTCACCCCGAGATCGGCGTGCGCGACCCGGCCGCTGCGGATGAGCTCCTCGGCGATCGCGCGGGCGTCGTCGATCGGGATGGCGAACCCGAGGCCGATCGAGCCGCCCTGACCGCCGCCCTCGGCGGCGCTCGCGCTGCGGATCGCGGTGTTGATCCCGACGACGGCGCCGGTCGCGTCCACCAGCGGCCCGCCCGAGTTGCCGGGGTTGATCGCAGCGTCGGTCTGCACGGCGTCGATGACGGCGTCACCGGCGCTGCCCTCCGGGTCGAGCCGGACCGGGCGGTCGACGGCCGAGACGATGCCGGTCGTCACCGTGCCGGCCAGCCCGAACGGCGACCCGATCGCGATCACCGCGTCGCCGACGGCGAGCTCCGAGGACCGGCCGATGGCCGCCACCGTCGGGTTCGCGACCGGCACCTTCACCACGGCGAGGTCGGTCATCGGGTCGGCGCCGACCACGGTCGCCGGGAGCCGGGAACCGTCGGAGAACACCGCCTCGACCGAGCCCTCACCGGGCCCCGCGGCGGGCGCGACGACGTGGTCGTTGGTGAGGACGTAGCCCTCGGGGTCGATGACGATGCCGGAACCGTTGCCCGCCTGGTTGCCGACCGACACCTCCAGCGACACCACCGACGGCAGGACCCGCCCGGCGACCTCCGGTACCGATCCGGGCGGACGTTCCTTCGCCTCCTCCGCCGACGCGAGCACCGCGCCGGGGCTGGTCAGCTCACTCGCCCCGGACGCCGTCCAGTGCCCGACGAGACCGCCGAGCGCGCCGATGCCGAGCGCCAGCACGCCGAGGAGTGCCAGGGCGCGGGGCTGCACCCGCTTGCCGAAGAGGACGTCGCGGACGCTGAGCCGCGGGCCGTCCTCCGGGTCGGGACCGGGCTCGGGGTCGGCGTCGCCGTGCGGGGCGGACGCGACCACCGGGGTCCCCGGATCCCGCCACGGGTCGTCGGTGGAACCGCCCGGCCAGAACGCCTCTTTGCTCTGCTCACCGGGAGTGGCCGGACCCTCCGCCTCGTCGGCCGCCGGCCGTTGCAGGCCGGGGCCCTCGTCCTCGGGCCTGCCGAACGCGCGGGCGACCGCGGCCGTCGGCGGCGGTGCGGCGGGCAGGCCGGACCCGTTGCGGGAGCCGTGCCGCGACGGCGGCGCGAACGACGACCCGACGCCGTCCGGGCGTCCGAACGCGGCCCGCTCGCCGGGATCGGTGTCCGGGCGGGTCAGCGGACGCGGCTCCAGCCGGGGCGGGGCCGATCCGGCCGGGTCGCCGGGGCGGTCGTCCCCGTGGTCGGGAGTCCCGCTCATCGGCGGCCCGTCACGCACGACGTCGCGTCACCCCACAGCACCCCGCCAGACTGCCGGTCCGGCGGTGAAGTCCCTGTATCGGTCCGGCGCCGTCAGCCGGACGGGGGCAGCCCGGCGTTGCGGACGGTGGAGGTCGGCGCCGCCGGGGCGACGCCACCGGTCGGCGACGCGGGGGTGCCCGGCGCCGGGGTCGCCGACGACGAGCGCTGACGCGGGGCCTGCGTCGGGGTGGTGGCGAACCGGGCGACGGCGGCGGCTCCGGGACCCGGGCCGCCGGGGGCCGGGGCCGACGTCGTCGCGGCCGGTACGCCGAACGCGAGCGCGCCCAGCGCGATCCCGGACACGGCTGCACCGGTGCCGAGCCGCACCCGCCGCGACCGGCGGGAGCGGCGCTCTCCGGTGTCACCGAACTCGGCGGGACGCAGCACCGAGACGAGCTCGCCGTCGGGTGTGAGCGAGAGGCCCGCCGGCGGCGGGGGGAGTTCGGTGTCCTGCGGGATCGACCGCAGCGCGCTCATCAGCGACGGCGGCAGCGTCGGCGCGTCGGCACCGCGCAGGGCTGACCGGGCCCGTCGCTGCTCGGCGACCTCGGCCGCGCAGTCCGGGCAGTGCCCGAGGTGCCGGGTGGCCCGGTCGTGCGGGCCGCGGGCCAGCTCGTCGTCCACGTAGGCGACGACCGCCTCGAGCGTCAGGTGGGCCTCCCCCCAGTCCGGGGGGACGACCTGGAAACGCCGTCGATCGGTCACGACGTCAACTCTGCCACCGGGTTGCGGTCGGTTGCCACCGCCTCGTCCCGCTCGGCGGCACGGTGCCGCTCCAGCGACGCGCGCAGCGCGGTCCGCCCGCGGTGGATCCGGCTGCGCACCGTGCCCAGCTTCACACCGAGCGTCGCGCCGATCTCCTCGTAGGACAGGCCCTCGACGTCGCACAGGACGACGGCGACCCGGAAGTCCGGCGGGAGCTCGTCCAGCGCGGCCTGCAGGTGCGGGTCCAGGTGGTTGATCGCGAACACGGTCTCCGGCTCGGGGCCGCCACCGGGGAGCCGCTCGGTGTCCTCCGGCAGGCCCTCCATCCGGAGGCGGGCGCGGCGGCGGACCATGTCCAGGAACAGGTTCGTCGTGATGCGGTGCAGCCAGCCCTCGAACGTGCCCGGCTTGTACGACGCGAGCGAGCGGAACACCCGGATGAACGTCTCCTGGGTGAGGTCCTCGGCGTCGTGCTGGTTGCCGGACAGGCGGTAGGCGAGCCGGTAGACACGGTCGGCGTGCTCCCGGACGACCTCGTCCCAGCTGGGCGGGGTCCAGTCGGCGCCCTCACCGGGGCGCGTGCCAGCGGCGTCCCGGACAGGGGCGTCGTCGGCGGTTCGAGGAGCAGGCATCGGGGCGGGGCACCTCCGTCGATCGCGGCCGGTCGGTTGTTCGCTCGCCCGCGAGGTCTGGTTCGTTGCAGTACAGAGTGCCCGCCGCTGATGAGGAGCATGTGAAACGGATCTGAGAGAAGTCTGTGAAATCGTTCCGGACCGGTACGTAGATCCGGGGGCCGGGTGAGGGCTTCACCAGCAGGTTTGCCCTCACCGGGTCTTGCGCCATGGAGCGTGTACCTCGCTGTTACCTCGAACACGTCTGAGAGAGGTACTGCCGTGGACGCTTCGCTGGTAGACGACTGGAAGCTCAGCCTGACCATCGCCAACAAGGCACCGAGCACCATCACGGGCTACCTGTCCACCGCCCGGTGCTACGTCGCCTGGTGCGGTGCTCGCTCCGGCCTTACGAAGCGGGACCTACAGGGCTTCCTCGCCCACCGGATCGACGCTGGCTACTCCCCGGCGGGCACCGCGAACCACTACCGCTGCCTGCAAGCCTGGTTCAAGTGGATGGTCGAGGAGGAGATCATCGAGCGGTCGCCCTTCGACAAGCTGAAGGCGCCGTTCGTCCCGGAGAAGGAAGTACCCCTGCTGACCCGGGACGAGGTCTCCAAGCTCCTGAACGCCTGCAAGCAGGGCCGGAAGATCACGGGCCTGCGGGACACCGCTGTGATCCGTCTGCTCCTGGACACCGGCCTCCGAGCATCCGAGCTCTGCCGGCTCACGCTGGATGACGTCGACTTCGATCTTCAGACCATCCGGGTGTACGGCAAGGGTAGGAAGTTCCGGACTGTGGTGTTCGGGGACAAACCCGCCCTGGCCCTCCGTCGCTACCTCCGCGCCAGGCAGGTCGACAGTGAGTCCTTGTTCCTGAGCCAGAAGGGTCCGATGACGGTGTCCACGCTCGGGCAGGCTCTGCACCGGCGTGGGGCACTGGCAGGGGTCAAGGGGGTTCACCCGCACAGGTTCCGTCACCAGTTCGCGCATGACTGGCTCGCTGCCGGCGGTTCGGAAGGCGATCTACAAAGACTTGCCGGCTGGTCGTCGAGAGCGATGCTTCAGAGGTATGGGTCCTCCGGTGCTGCGGCTCGTGCTGTGGAGGCTCACCGCTCCATGGGCTTGGATCAGAAGTACGCGTAATACCCCCTCAGACGGCCCGCAGAGGGCATGAGAAGACCCGGGGGTGTAGTTACCCTACCCCCGGGTCTTTTCGCTCTCAGATTTACAGTTGTTGAAAATCTTGTTCAGTTGTCCCGCTGCTCCGAACGAGTGAAGCTCAAGACTCGTGTGCGCGCTTCGGCTGAAGCGCGCCCCTACGTACAGGGTGAGGGAGGAGGAGCGAATCAGTCCTCCCGTTGAGCGATTAACTGGTCCTGGAACCTCCGCCAACCTTCCTTATCGAACCTCTTCCTCATCTCGGCCACCAGTGCGGATCGTTCTTTGCTCGGGCCAGCCTGGAGTTCGCGGTCACGAGTAAGAAGTTCGTCGAGGGTGAGCTCCATCAGCTTCGCGTTCCGCCGTGGATAAACTGTTACGAGCCGTCCAGGCCCCTGGTTTAGCTCGTACCCCCAAACGGACACTGCCGGGATCTCGTGCTCGGTGCGTTCAGCCTCCCGATACTCCTCGGCCGCCCGCTCCGCTTCTTCCCTGGTTCCGTAGAGCCCTTCGACACGATCAGACTCAACCGAGAAGACGGTCACCGAACTACCAGACGTCGTCTCCGGATTTCCCGGATCACTCGGGCCAGTTCTCGTTGATCCGTACGCATCCGTTCTGACTGGATCACGAGGGACTTGTACCGATGAAGCACCTGCTCGTCGGTCCAGTTCTTGAACGTATCGAGTTGTATCATCTGTCTAGAATAGCACAAGAGTCTTAGGCTGAACGAGTGAAATCCTGCTTGTTTGATCTTGAAAATGCGCTCAACCCTCCAACCGCGCCCGTACGTACATACCGGAAGGGGTCGGAGGTTCCCGAGCCCTTTGTGACCAACCCCTTGCGGTCACCCCTACGTACTGGTTAGAAGGGGGACAGGCTAGCCGACGCGCCTCACAGTCATCTCAGGAAGCTCTGACTGCGAAACGGAAGTGAGTACGCAACCGTAGTACTCAACCCCAGGTGGGAATCCGATCACCTTAAAAGGATTCCTAATGAACAACGTCTGCACCCGCATCATCGATGACTCGAATCCGGGCTCACCTTCGGGGAACGAGTACGGTTCGCCGCGGATGTGCGGGTCTACCGAGGCTGTCCAGATCACCAAGGACGGCTTCCTCGCTTGCCAGGACTGCCGGATCGAGGTCACGAACCGGCAGCTCTACAAGTCAGACAAGGCAGTACTCGAAGCGAACACTCCTACTTCGATCTACATCCTGAAGACTCCCCAGGGCTCGCTGAAGATCGGGCGGGCAGTAGATCTTTACCGCCGGCTTCAGGAGCTTCACCGGGACCAGTTCGGAGGAAGGCTCCAGGTCCTCGCCTCGTTCGTCGGTACTCACCAGGACGAGGCCGATCTCCACATCCGGTTCAACGACTTCCGTATCACCGGAGTTCTCGGAGAGCAGTTCTACGACGTCCCTGCCATCCGGGACCACGCACAGTCTGTCGGTATAGACCCGGCGGGCCAGCTCGCTGTGTCTCGCTATTCCCGCTACACCCCTCAGAACGACCCCAAGACGAACAAGGACTACGTCAAGTGAAGCGAACCAAGACTCTTTCCCCGTCGGTGAGTCTGGCTAAGGCTAAGAAGTTCTACTGGACCTACCCGTTCAGCATCCCGTTCTACTCCATCATGATCCCGCTCGCCGGGGCTCAGCTCGCAGGGTGGTTCTGATGGTGCCCGAACACAACCGGTTGTACGTCTGGCAGCTCTGCTCGAATCTTGACCATCCTCGGCACAAGATCGAGCCGCTGCTTGAGAGTCTTGACATCACGGTGTATGACAAGGACACCCGTTCGCCCTACATCAGAAGGTCGGACTTCCTCGACCTTCTGTACTCCATCGAGAACTGACTGACGCTAAGATAAAAGGATAAGACAATGGATCGCAAGCAGTTTAAGGGTAAGGACCCCTTCTCGGACGAGTTCCAGGAGGAGCTTGAGAAGCAGCAGGCAGCCAGGGAAGCTGAACAGCAGGCTCAGGTAGTTTCGCGTACTCCTGCTGTCCCAAATGGGGCAGTAGATCCTATCGCAAACCCGAGGCGGGCCAAGAAGACCTCACCGGGGCCTAAGAAGCAGGAGCCAGCAGACGACGGCGGCCAAGTTCCTTGGCGCAAGCCGGCGTCCCAAGCGGAGCACATGAAGGCTATTCGCTCGTCCCACTCACTTAAGGGTAACGCTCGTCTGGTCGCCTTCGACGCTCACCTGCAAATCGGTTTGGAGTCCGTGAGCAACGGAACGGAGTTCCCGGACACCAAGAAGGAGCTGACCGCTGCGTACCTGGCGATGTTCACCGGGCTCAGTGAGAACAAGGCCCGTGACTGGATGAAGGAAGCCTGTCGCCTCGGGTTCTTCCGGCGGGTGGACAACGGCAAGGGCGGTAGGAACAACTCCAACCGCGCCACCTACCTGCCGACGGTGCCGCAGTGGTTCAGCTGAGTGCCCTCACGAAGCTAAACCCCACCGTATAAACCCCCCCCAGAACGGTACCCACTAATATAGAGATTACTACTCTAGAAGAAGAGAGTAGTAGTTCTAAGAGTACAAGGTCTCCACTGGGGTTACGACCTTGTCCTCAACCTCCTAACCAGCTTCGAGTGACCGCGAGAAGCTAGAAGGGTTCCGAGGGGTACCGGAACGGGGGGGTTTAGCAGATGACCGGATTTCAGTCATCTGGGAGAGTGCCGTGCTGTGCAAACCCTGCACAGCACGGCCCGGCCCTTCAGTCTTCATCAGTAAATGCTCGACCCGTGCGGCCCACCCACTCGCCCGGCTCGATCTCGTCCAGGTTCCCGTTGAATGACCTCAGCCAGTAACGGTTGTGGCTGTCGACGAAGGCCATCTCGGAGTACAGCGTGCTTCTCCACCTGACGGGGCCCACTCGCTCCACCGAGGTACCGGGTGGGAGTAATCCAACCCGGGTACCTCCACGGCGTGCGCCTGTTCCATCGGTCAGCCAGAAGTACACGAGGTAAACCGGGATACTGGAGTTGTTGACCAGCTTGACCCGGTAGAAGTTCGGGGTGTCCTTCTCCGCCCAGGAGACTACTTGAGAAGCCTGATCAGCTCGCTTATCACGCTGGAGCTCTCGGATCTCGTCTTGCTGTAGACCGAATCCCTTCTTGGCGTAGACCACGGCGAAGATCGCGGCGACCAGGGCACCTGCTGACCCCAGTGCCGCGATCCAGTCTGGAACACTCCCCCAGTCCGGCACTACAGCTTGGTCACCACGAACCGCTGACCCTCAGCGAGAAGATGATCGTTCTCGCCGGAGGCCATCAGTCGAAGACCTTCTCCGTCGTGTTCGAGGTAGTCGGTGAACGCCTTCACCAGGACTACAGCCTCGTACCGGTTGTCGACCCAGTGCTTCCGCTCAAGTTCGCCTTCTTCATCGAACTGCTCCACCAGGTATTTCCCCTCCGAAGCCACCAGTGGAGGAGGGGAGCCGGCCTGAGTCAGGGTCTTGTGGGTCATCGGGTCGAGGTCCCTCAGCCGCTTGATCACGGTCTCGTGAAGTTCGTTCATCGCTTCACTGATTCCGGTACGCGCCTCAAGGTACTGGAACAGTAGAAGCTGACCGTCCTCCTGATCCTGAACCTTCTCGGCAGCCTTCTCGATCTTGTCTTGGGCCTTGGATACAGCCTTCCAGAACTCGTTCACGGTCACCCTATCGCTACCGGCACTGAACACGTTACACGCCCCGGACCACCCCGTTGTTTTCAGAGGGACGGAAGCCGCGAATCAACCACGGGCTTCCTCCCTCGTCCTTAAGGTCCGCCCCTAACCGGGACAAGCAATCCCTTGCTCGTCCCTTCTCTTAAGGACTTTCTCTTGCGTAACGATTCCCCTGCCAACACTGCGTACCGCTACTGGTCTGACGACCTCGGAACTTGGATCTACACCTTTCAGTCCGAGCTTCCTTCCGGCGGTCGCGGTTGGATCCTCCGTAAGCAGCCTTACACCCCGAAGCACGAGTCGATGGCCTCCGACACGCCGGGTGGTCTCCTCGGTCTTCGCCCTGACGGGACTCTCAACCGAGCCACCCAGAAGAAGTTGGACGAAGCCTGGTCCACGTTCTGCAAGCTGAACGATCCTGAGAATGACTGTTGCGCGACGTTCGTCGTGTCCATGTCGGTGACGTCCGCGATGTTCACCGTGCGACATGAGTAGCCCCGCCGGGCTGGGTGCCGGGCGGGGCTGGTGGTCAGGTTGTCGCGGTGGTGGTCATTCTGTCGTCACCTCCGTCACGGCGGTGCGTGCGCTGGACTCGTCGACGATGGTCTTGTCGGCGGCGTAGGCGGCCAGCAGCGACTGCAGCGCGAGGTTGTTGACCGCCCTTGGCGCGCCGCGGCTGGTGGTGTGGATCAGTGAGACGGCGTCGTCGGAGAACAGTGTGTCCGAGCGGCCGACCAGTGTGAGGTGGTGGCGAAGGTAGCTGACCGTTTCGTCGCCGGTCATGCCGCCGAGGTGGTAGCGCACTGCGATGCGCTGGTCGAGCGCGGCGAGCATCCCGAGCTTGATCTTGCGGCGGAGGGTGGGTTGGCCGACGAGCAGGCAGGCCAGCGGGCTGCTGGAGTCCATGTCGTGGTTCGTGAGCATCCGCACCCCCTCGAGTTGCTCGTGGGAGAGCTGGTGGGCTTCGTCGAGGACCACGACGGGGACACGGCCCCGCTCGGCGTACTCGGTGGCCAGCGCGTCGAGGGCTTGCGGGATCAGGGTGGCCCGGTGCGGGCGGGGAACCCCGCCGAGGGCGGTGACGATGGCGTGCTGGATCCCGCGGGTGCCGACGTCGGGGTTGCCGAGGTAGATGACGATGTGGCGGGCGGGGTCGATGCCGGCCAGCGCGGCGCGGACCGCGACGGTCTTGCCGACCCCGACCTCGCCGGTGATCACTCCGAGGGCGTGTTCGCCGATGCACCACTGGATGCGGGCGACCGCTTCGCCGTGGGCGTGGTGACGATGCAGCATTCCCGGCGCGAGGTCACGGCCGAATGGGGTGCGGGAAAATCCGAAGTAGCCGCTGAGCTGGTCAATCATCCTGAGTCTCCTGCGCCTGAAGTTCCGGGATGGTGAGTTCGACTGATTCTGGTTCGACCGGCGTATTGGAGTGGTGGCGCTCGAGCAGAGCGCTGTAGTTGATACGACCTTCGAGCCGTTCGGTGTGGGTGGTGTCGATCAGCCGTAGGTAGTCGATCCCGGTCGGTTCCAGGGTGGTGTCGGGGATTTCGGGGCGGGCCTTGGGGTGGGCGTGGCGCCCGATGTGGTGGGCGACCGCGGTCCCGAACTCGCGCCCGGAATAGCGCACCACCAGTTCGGTGAGATCGAACGGGTCGAACACCAGCTCGACCTTGCGCCCGACCAACAGTTCGTCGACCTGGTAGGTGTTGCCGTGCAGCGAGACCGTGGCCGTCTTGGCCACGGTGCGGTGCTCGGACCACAGGAACGCCTCGCGCAGCTGCGCGGGGGTGGGCCGCGGCAACGGGGAAGCCAGCCCGTCGAGCCAGCGCGCCATCGGCGCGACCCCGCGGTCTCGGAGTGGGTGCGGGGGTGGTACTCAGTCTCGACCCAGGCGGTGAACAAGCGGTTGAGCTCGGCCAGATCGGCGATCTCGGCGGCCCGATCGGGAGTGATCTCGACGAGGAACTGCTCCCGGACGGTGCGGAAGAAGCGCTCGATTTTTCCCCTGCCTTGGGGTCGGCCCGGGGTGGAATGGACCAGCTTGATGCCGAGGCTGGCACAGCCGCGCAGCAGCCACGAGTCGACAAACGCTGAACCATTATCGACATAAATGCTTTCGGGGACTCCGCGCGAGGCCAGCGCCGGGCGTAGCGCCGCCGCGAGCCGCACGGTGTCCTCGGAGAACCCGAACCGGGCGGCCATCACCGCCCGGCTCCGGTCGTCCAGGAACGCGAACAGGTAGACCTTGTGCCCGGCGATCTGCGGGCCGTGCAGTGCGTCGCCGACCCAGAGCTCGTCGGGACGGTCAGCCTCGAAGCGCCCGAAGGCCGCCGGGGCCGCGGTGAGCCGCTGCTCGTGGCCGGCCTCGTCGACGATCAGTCCCAGCTCGAGGCGTTCGAAGTGGCGCTGCAGGGTGCGTTCGTTGGGGGCCCAACCGGACTGGGCGCGCAGGATCCGGGTGATCTGTGCGGCGGTGCGGCCCGGGTTCTCCCGCTTGAGCGCCGCCGCCGTCGCGAGCACCTCGGGCGGGGTCCGGGCAGTGACCTTGGCCGGCTGGGGCACCAGCGCTTCGAACCCGCCGACCCGCCAGGCCCGGACCCACCGGTCGATGGTGTGCCGGGTGACCTGCACCGGCTCGGCGAACGGGCCCGGATGCGCCCGTTCGGCCAGCTCGCGCACCAGCTTCCCGCGCTGGCGCGCGGTCAGCGTCGGGTCGATCACCTCCTGGATCAACTCGTAGCGAAACAGCGCCACCCGCCGGGCCCGCTCGGCTCGGCGGCGTGCGTCGTTGTCGGTTTGGCTCACCGATCACTCCTCTGTCGCGGTCGAAGATCGTCCGCGCGGAGCGTCGTGGCCGGAGTGATCACCTCACCAGGGGCATCTGGTGTTGATCGACTCCGTCGAGCTCGGCGGGGCCAGCAGCCGCCCGGACGTCACCGCGCCGGCCAGCTCCCACGGCGACAACCCGTCCACCGTCGCGGCCCAGCGCCGGGTCACCGCTGCCGCCGCGGCCAGCAGCGCCGCGACCGCATCCCCCGTCCCGGACGAGGCCGGATCGGGCATCGCGGCCAACGGATCCAGCGCCGCCGCCAGCGCGGTGAACTCCACGCGCAGCCCCTCGGCCCGGGCCCGCCACCGGCGCAGCCAGCCGCGCACCGTTCCCGCCGCCCGACCTACCCGCTCGGCGACCCGTCGGTGCCCCCACCCGGTCGCGGCCAGCGCCAACGCCGCGCCGATCACCGCCACCAGATCCGCGCGCCGGGCCAGCACCCCCACCGGCAACAGCACGTGCGTGGTGCCGCAGCCCGAACACCGCGCCCGACGCGGCCGCAGCCGCCACCCGAGCGCACCCGTCCCGCGCAGCACCCGCGCCCGGGCATGCCCCCACGGCCGCAGCCGACCCCCACACCGGCACTCCAGCCGACCGGCCACCAGCCGGGCTTCAACCTCTACGACGTTCTTGCCTACCGTGACCACGGGCGCCTCCCGCGCGCCTGAGGTGGCCCTCCCGGGACTGGCTGGTACCCCGACCGGGAGGGCCCACCGCCTCCACCGACGGCCCGACATGATCACGCTGTCGTCGCACACCAACGCCATCGGGCCCCGCACCCGCCCCCACCGCGTCGTCACCGCGAACGACGGACCCCGCTCAACTCGTGGTCACGAGGAGCGTCGGCGAACAAATGACCCTCGGAACCGGAACCACCGCCGAGTCTGGCAGTACCTGGTCGACGAGTTCGGTAAGTCTCGCTCTGTCGATACGGCCTACCAGATCTACAAGGCCGACTACCCGGACAAGGCCATGTCCCGACTGACTTTCAAACGATACGCGGAGACGCCTCCCGCTGGAACAAAGAACTGGATCTGGAAGATGAACGAGCCCTACAACGACCTGGACGTGCAGGCGCATACGAACTGGCTTCGCGACTCCGATGACAGCCCTTCCGCTTGGGCTCAGGCCGTCCCCGGTTGCCTTGAGGTCCTGACGCCGGCAGAGCGAAGGGCCGTAGACGCTTTCTACGAGGGTGAGAACGTCTTCTCCTCCTCGCACCCGTCCCGCAAGTCGTTCTCCCGTGCCAAGGCGAAGCTCGCTGTCGAACTCGATGGTTACGAGACTCTGACCGAGCCCGAAGTCGAGGTCCCGGCCGATCTGCTGGAACTCGTAGGAATCAAGACCCGTCGTTCCACGGTCAAGCTCCGCCATTCGATCGAGGGTTCTGGACGTAGCTTCCCGGTTCAAGCGATCGTCAGCGATTCTTCCCCCGATGGCGACTCGCTGAATAAGACTGGCCGAATCGCTAAGGGCCTTCCCCGTGCTTGAGGAAAGGCCAATCCTTCTGACCGCCGAGGAAGTGAGCAAGCTCGGCTTCAACCCTGAAGCACTAGAGCAGGTCGGTTCCTACTACTTCTATGACTACACCAAGGGCCGAACCATAGAGAAGGCCCTCTACCGGAGTTCGGACCTTGAGCAGGAACTGGAGTAAGGGCTCTACAGCAGCCTGGCGGAAGACTCGTCAGGCCGTGCTGACCCGCGATGATTACAAGTGCCTTATCCGCGGTCCTTACTGTGCTCATAAAGCCACTGAGGTACACCACACAGTAGGCCGTGGTGTGACTGGTGATGACATGCGGTACCTGATCAGTGCGTGCCACCCATGCCATGCACCTATCGGCGATCCTACTAAGCACACGCCTAAGCCTAACGTTAATCAATGGTGGAACAAGTAATGAACGAAGAGCCTCGTTGCAACTACTGCGGCGTTTACCTTTCTGCTCCTCAACACTTTCCTTGGTGCCCTACTCGTCAGCCGAACCGTTTTTTGAGCCAGGGGTGACCCGTCCACATCTGTGCCCCCGCGAATCTCTCTCCCCGCGCCTAGCCCTCAGGCACTGGTTCATGATCGCGTTCGCAGTGACCCTGATCGTTGGTGCGTTTCTCGGAGAGCTTACTGCTAAGGATCTGACACCTTGAACCACTACTGGAATTGCCCGGCGTTGCCCCAGGATCGTGAATCTGAAGCCCTTTCTAGCCCGGGGGTAGGTGAGAGTACCCCGGAAGCTGAAACGGGCTCTGAGGACGCTCTGGGACCCCCGGAGGAGGCTAGTAGAGACGACGCCTCCGACCCTCGTGACGACGCACTAGTGCTAGCCACTCAGGAAGAGGCTTCTGAGAGCGATGATGATTGACCGCTTCGCCATAGACCAGCTCGATGATCTCACTGTGGCCTTGGCTGAGCTCAAACTCGAAGCCGAGGACGCCCCACTCGTTTGGCTTGCCGAGGAACTGATCCAGCTTATCAAGGGTCAGGGCTCCCCCACTTCCAAGGCCGCACTCGCTGCGCAGCTCGTGACGGTACTCCGAGAGCTTGGCGCTACACCGGCAGCTCGCGGCGGTACCCGCCCTAGCTCGGATGAACTAGCGACCTTCAGAAAGTAACCTAATGGCGCTGAAACCCCTACCCGGCGCCACTCTTATCGGTTCAACAACTCCACGCTTGTTCACTGAGCCTCTTCAGGAGTTGACTCCCGAGACTTCTCTTGGCTTCGAGGCTATCCGCTTCGCCAATGTGATCCTCGGTATCGAACTGCTCCCGTGGCAAGAGTGGTGGCTGATCCACGCTCTGGAACTCCACGACGGTCGGCTTCGGTACAAGACGGTCGTCACCCTCCTCCCGAGGCAGAACGGCAAGACGGAGCTTCTGTCGATCTTCTCGCTGTACCTGATGTTCTCGGACCGGGCGAAGCTGATCCTCGGTACGGCCCAGGCGCTCGACATCGCTCGGGAAGCCTGGACGAAGTCTGTCGATCACGCCCAGGCCAGTCCTCACACGGCTCCTGAGATCAAGGACGTTCGCAGGACCAACGGCGAGCAGTGCATCACCCTCCGCTCGGGTGCCCGGTACAGGATCTCCGCTACTACCCGGGGCGCCGGCCGAGGGCTCTCGGTTGACCTCCTGATCCTGGACGAGCTTCGTGAGCACCGGGACTGGGATTCGTGGTCTGCGCTGGCTGCTACGACCACGGCCCGTCCGGAGTCCCTGAAGGTCGGGATCTCGAACGCTGGGGACTCCAGCTCCGTCGTCCTCAACACCCTCCGAGCTTCAGCACTTACCGGGGACGAGACCACTCTCGGTCTGTTCGAGTGGTCCGCTCCTGACGGCTGTGAACTCGATGATCCTGACGCCTGGGTGTCTAGTAACCCCTCGCTCGGGTACCTCATCACCGAGGACACCCTTCGCGGCGCGCTGGCAACCTCCACGCCCGCGGTGTTCAGAACTGAGCACCTGTGCCAGACGGTGGAGTCCTTGGACGGAGCCATCGATCTTCAGGCATGGCAGTCGTCCGCCGACCCTGGCCTGACGCTGGAGCAGTACCGGGACGATCTCGTACTGGGTCTCGACGTCGCGGTTGACGGAACACACGTGTCCCTGGTCGCGGCTGCCGACACCGGTGGAGGCAAGTACCGGGTGGAGGTCATCGCTGCCTGGGACACCCCGGACCACGCTCGTACCGAGCTGCCCGGAGTGCTCTCCAAGTTCAAGAACCGTCTGTGCTGGGCCCCCAGCGGTCCCGCTGGTGTCCTGGCTCCGGAGCTACGAGGCATCGAAGCGATTGAGCTGAAGGGCACCGAGGTGGCAGAGAGTTGCCAGGTGTTCGCTGATCTCGTTGCTTCTACTCGATTGACGCATCCCGGCGACCCCCTTCTTTCTACTCAGGTCGCTCAGGCCTCGAAGTACAACGTCGGAGATGGCTGGCGATTCGCTCGTAAGGGCGGTATCGGATACGTCGACTCTGTCTATGCCGCTGCTTTCGCCGTGTACGTGCTCCGTACCCAACCTGCCGAGAAGCCACTACCGAAACCATTGGTCGTATGATTCTTACTGCTATCCAGGCCGCGGGTCTCCTGATTCTGCTTGCTGGACTCTTCTTGCTCACGGGACCCGGCTGGACGCTCCTGGCCGCCGGGTTCCTGGTCACCGCCATCGCTACCTTGAAGGAGGTTCAGGATGCTGGGCCGCCTACTGACTCGTAATCTCCAGTACCAGGTCACGAATACTCAGACCGGGTTCTCGGAGTCTTTCACTATCCTTCAGCCTCCGGACGGACTCGGACCCGAGTACGGACCTCATTCGACGCTTGGTATCCCCGCCGTCCACCGGTCCGTCACGCTGCTCTCGGACCTGGTCGGCTCGATGCCCTGGCACGCCTACCGGACTCACGGCGGTCGGGACGCGGAGAAGGTTGACTCCAGACTCCTGGATCAGCCGAACCCGCTGGACACCCGGACTACGACGTTCGCCTCGCTGGTGCTCGACTACCTGCTCAACGGGAACGCCATCGCTGGCTACACCGCTCGGGACTCTGAGGGCTGGCCCACTGCGATGATCCCCGTTCCTGCTACCTCCGTCATGGTCCAGCTCAGGGACAACCGCAGGGTCTACCGCATCGGTGACAGGGAGTACGACCAGGACGACATCTTCCACGTCAAGGACCACGCGCTCCCCGGCGAGCTTCGAGGGTTCTCTCGACTGGAGATGTTCCGAGGTCTGTGGAAGCTCTCCAAGGACCAGGACCGCGCTACCTCCGGTGCCTCTAACTCTGGGGTGCCTACCGGTGTTCTGAAGGTGAGTAACCCGGACGCCACGGTTGAGGATCTTCAGGCTACGAAGACCGGCTGGATGAACGCTCAGTCCACCCGCTCTGTCGCGGTGCTGAATGCTACGACCGACTTCGTTCCGGTTGCTTGGAACCCTTCCGAGGCGCAGCTCCTCGAAGCCCGGAAGCTGACTATCCACGAGATCGGTCTAGTCTTCGGTATCCCGCTGTCGTTCCTCGGTGTCGAGGCTCAGTCCATGACCTACGAGAATGGCGAGCAGAAGGGTATTGATCTCCTGAAGTTCACCGTCGGCGGTATTCTCTCGCGGTTCGAGCAGGAGTTCACGAAGGCCCATCCCCGGGGAACCACAGTCAAGGCCAACGCAGACTCGCTTCTCCGGACTGACACGCTGACCCGTTACCAGGCTCACGAGATCGCTCTCCGAAACAAGTTCCTGATGCCTTCCGAGGTTCGTGCACTGGAAGATCTTCCTGCCATCCCCGGTCAGGACGACAAGTTCCTCAACCCGCCGGAGCCTCCTGTAATCGACTCCGACGAGGAGAACCTTAATGACTGAACTCCTGCCCGGAACGAGCAAGCCTGCGAAGGACTCGGGTAGCTCGCTCCTTATCCGATCTGCCGCCTCTGCTGACGACGTCGACATCAACGAGTCCAAGCGAGAGGTCGAGGGTCTTGCTGTTCCTTATGGTATCGACCAGTTCATCTCCCAGGACCTGACCGAGCGGTTCGAGCGCGGCGCATTCGCAAAGCAGCTCTCCGCCGCTCACCGGACGTTCTTCACCCGTAAGCACATCACCCAGGGTGGTTCCGTAATCGGTAAGGCGGTCGAGCTTCGTGAGTCCGCCGAGGGTCTTGTCGGAAAGTGGAAGATCTCGGAGACCCTGATCGGCGACGAGACTCTGACCCTGCTCCGTGACGGTGTTCTTACGGGACTGTCCATCGGCTTCCGCGCCCGTCAGAACCGCAGGGACAAGGGAGTGACCGTTCGGACCTCTGCCACCCTCGTTGAGACTGCGGTAGTCGAGGAGCCGGCCTACGGGGATCTCTCGGTGGTTACCGATGTCCGTGAGATCTACGAGCTGACGAACTCCGAGAAGGCAGCTCAGATCCTCGCTTCTATCCCTGCACTTCCTAGCCGGACCTGATGGACGACATGACTCCAGAGCTTCTGGAACGTCTCGTCCGAATGGAAACCAAGCTCGACCACATCCTGATGCGTATCGACGGGCACGAGGTCCGGATCTCCAAGCTGGAGGACCGAGTCCCTGACCCTGACCACGAGAGCCGTATCCGCAAGTTGGAGAAGGCTGTCTGGATTGCCTCGGGTATCGCGGCTGCCGCTGGTGGAACTCTGGGAAGCCTTATTGCACCTGTGCTTGGAGCTTAGGTTGTACTTAACTGATCTCGCTGACGCTTGCCGGAAGTCTGGGCTTGTCGTGGTCGAAGAGGCGGGTTGGAAGAACCGAGGCCATGCGCAGATGTCGGGCGTTGGTTCTATCATGTGCCATCACACAGCCGGGGCTCCTTCTGGTGAGTCACCCTCGCTGAACGTCGTGAAGTACGGAACCTCCTCGCTCGCCGGTCCTCTTTCCCAGCTCTACCTTTCCAGGTCCGGGATTGTTCACGTCGTGGCAGCCGGACTGTCTTATCACGCAGGAGTCGTCGCCGAGAACTGGCAGACCGACTCTTGGTCTATCGGTATCGAGGCAGAAGCTACCGGCACCTCCGCTTGGCCCGCCTACCAGTACGACGCCTACGCACGACTGTGCAAGGCGCTCATCGATCACTACGGCCTTCCGGTGCCGCGAGTAATCGCTCACAAGGAAGCCGCTCGTCCCGTGGGTCGGAAGATCGATCCCAACTTCGACATGGTCGCATTCCGTCGGCTGGTCGCCTCGATTGGAGATAACTACTTGACTCCCGAACAGGACCGAATGCTTCGTGAGGTCCATCGTGAACTTACCCAGCGTCTCCGTCGTCGGATCGAAGGCTCTAGCTACACGGACACGGTTCTCGGCTACGCAATGAACGCTGACTCCTTCGGATACCGGGGGAAGGAATCCCTGGACCGTATCGAAGCCCGACTCGACCAGATTGAAGGCCGTCTTGATACCTGAGCTACTGATCGTCGTCTCTATCGCTCGGGGACCTGACCCGGTGGAACTTCACCCTACGGGCCCGCTGGACGTCATTGCCCAATGCGAGTCCGGCGGCCGGAACGTCATGAACTACATGCACTCCTCGAACCCTTCGTACTACACCGCTGGCGGGTACTTCCAGATCACAAACGGTACCTGGCGGGACTTCGGCGGTACCGAGTTCGCTGCTACTGCTATCCAGGCTTCCTACAGCCAGCAGAAGACCGTAGCGGAGCGGATCTACAAGGCCCGGGGAACTTCCCCTTGGAGTGCTTCTGAGGGTTGCTGGGGCGGTAAGCTGTCCAGCTCCGCCCCTGTGATTACAGAGAAGAAGCACTCCAGCGACAAGGTTGCCAAGAGCCAGACGGCCAAGCCTAAGCATTCCAAGACGGTGACCGTCCAGCCTGGCGACACCCTTTCCGATATCGCTCAAGCTCACGGTACGACTTGGCAGGACCTCTACTCCAAGAACACTCACCTCACGTCTCCTCACCTTATTCACCCAGGGGACACACTCTTCCTCTAGGAGACAGCTTGTTTACGATGGTTACTGTTAAGGGTTCTTGGACGAACTCCGCTGACGCTGTCGCCGAGGGTTCGGTCATGTTCATTCCGACGGCGGCTATGGAGAACGAGGAGATCATCCCGGCTTCGCCAGTCGTGGCTTGCCTTACAGAAGGTGCGATCGAACTGGAGCTCGCAGCGAACGACGACGAGGGAACCTCCCCTCTCGGAGTCGCTTACCATGTGATTGAGACCGTCAACTCGGTGGTTCGTCAGTACGTGGTTCAGCTCAAGGCGTCTGAGACTGAGGTTGACCTCGCTTCTGTGGAGAAGGGTCAGACTGCCCCGAAGATCTCGTGGCCGGCAGTCTGGTCGTGAGCGTTCCTAGAGTCCGGCCGGGCGACCGCCTGCGTGCCGACCATCAGAACCAACTCATCGACACCGTGAACGGACTGACCTCCGGTAATGAGTCGATCGGTTCTTACCTTCACTCCCAGAACACTGCTAGCTCAGTCTGGGTAATCCCCCATGGCCTGCCGTTCGATCCTTCCGTCGAGGTTCAGGATCTCATCGGCAACCTTCACTTTCCTCTCATCATTTGGTCATCCGGCACCGTGACCCTCATCTTTGAGGAGTCCGTTGCCGGGACCGCACGACTTTCTTAGATTTAGGACTATCTCTTGGCTGAGCAGAAGTTCCACAGCCAGGTAGCGATTCAGCCAGGCACTAGCTCCAACCATGCGGTTACTAAGCAGCAGCTTGATACCGCGGCCGCGAATGCCTCGAACCTGGACAACGCTACCGGCTCCCTTAACCCTTCACTGATCTCTGGTCTTCAGGCCGTTATCGATGGTCGTATTGACACCGTCCTCGACATCGATAACGCACCTGAGCTTCTGAACACTCTGTCTGAGATCGCGGCTGCGATCAACGACGACGAGGAGTTCGCTACCACGATCACTGCGCTGATCGCGGCTCTGGAGTCTCGTGTTGAGGATCTGGAGGAGTCACCGTCCGGCGCCGTCAACTACAAGACCACGATCGGCGATAACACGGTTTCCTCGTTCGCAGTGACTCACTCGCTGGCTACGACTGACGTTGTGGTCTCGGTGGTCGAAGTCTCGACCGGCCAGACTGTCTTTCCTGTGGTCTCCCGTACGGACAACAACACGGTGACGGTGGACTTCGGTTCCTTCGTCCCGACGGTGAGTTCTCACCGGGTTCTCGTCCAGCCGGTCTGAGGAGCGACACGCATGTGCACAGTCGCGACGGCCGTGACCGAACCTGAAGGAGGTCACGGCTGATGAGTCATAGGTTCTACGGCCAGGTCCCTCAGTCGGATGTGGAGAACCTTCCTGCGGACCTGGCTAACAAGGCGACCCTGCTCCACACTCACGATGACCGGTACTACACCGAGAGCGAAACCAACACGCTGCTCTCGGCTAAGGCTAATACGGCTCATAACCACGACAGCCAGTACTACACGATCCAAGAGACCAACGACCTGGCTATCTACACGCCACACGGCTACTACGAGAACTCTGCGGGCACCGTGTTCTCTGGCGCTTCTGGTTCGTACCGCCTGATTCCTTTCGCTACGAACCTCGGCGAGAAGGGTGTATCCCGATCGTCGGGGAACACTGTCTTCACCCTGGGTTGGGCCGGCCGCTGGTCTGTCGAGGCCGGTATCCGATTCGCCGGTGCCCAGGCTAACCAGACTCGTTACCTCGCCATCGTATACCCGGCGAACACTCTCGGTCGATACGCGGAGAACTCTACCTATCAGACCGGGACCGGGGGCTCGCTCTCCGTGTCGCGAGTCATCCCGGCTACTGGCCCTAACTGGACTCTCGGTATCGGAGCCATCTCTACCGGGACCTCCGGCTTCTCAGTCGCTTCTGACACGAGCTACACGACTTTCGTTTCATTCACCTGGCTCGGACCTCTCTGAGCCTGCTTCTCATACAGACACCTCAGGCCGAGCGGATGAAGGCATTCATCCTCCGACCAGACACCTCTGTCCCTAGAGCATTCCTTCATCTGATTCTTTATTTCTAGGAGTACTAATGGCTAACGCCTACACTGACCGTCTGCGTGAGAAGTACGACGGCATCAAGACCACTGTCGAGGGCATTCAGACCCGGGCAGCGAACGAGGACCGTGACCTGACCGGAGATGAGCTTCGTTCCATCTCTGAGCAGTCCGAGGTTCTGAAGACCCTGGCGGGCGAGATCGAGACCCTTCACGAGATCGACGCCCGTAACGCCAAGGTTGCTGAGACTGCGACCGAGGTCCGGACCGCCTCCACCACCGCTGTGGACCGGGACCCGGGTACCTACGTCCGTGGCGGGGAGCACTCGTTCTTCGGGGACCTCGTGAACTCCCGTAGCCGTGGTGACCGTAACGCTGAGGATCGTCTTCAGGTGCACAACCGCGCCCTGACGACTTCCCCGGCGGGTGCTGGTGTGGTTGCCCCGCGCTGGCTGACCGAGGAGTTCGAGACGCTGGCCCGTCAGGGTCGTCGCGCTGCCTCCGCTGTCCGGAACCTTCCGATCAACTCGGCGCAGTCCCTCACCCTCCCGAAGCAGACTGCGGCCACTGACGACGTCGTCAAGGCCCAGGCTTCTGAGGGGGCGGCTACTGACTTCAGTGACGAGTGGGCCAGCTCCACCGCCAACGTGACCCCGAAGCTGACCGCTGGTGGACAGATCGTTACCCGGCAGATGCTGGACTCGTCCTCGCCGGCTGTGGACCTTCTGATCTACGGCGACCTGGTAGGGGCTTACAACGCCAAGGTCGAGGCTGCTGTCGTCGCTGCGATGGTCGCCTCCGCTGGTGCCTCGATCGGCGATGTCGCTGCTGCGGACCTGGCTGACGGTGTCCTGGATGCGGCTCTCGCGGTTCGCATCGCTCGCAAGCTCCCGGCCGACCTGGCTGTCATGGACGTCGAGACCTACGGCGAGCTGCTGAAGCTGAAGGATGGTGCCAACCGCCCGCTCATGCCTCGCAGCAACCACGGCCCGATGAACGTTGTCGGTGTCGGTGGTGTCGAGACTGACGGTGAGGTCCACGGTCTGGGTGTCATCGCGTCTGACGGTGTGACCGGTGGCCAGATCCTGGCCGTCCGGGCGTCGGATGTCCTGCTGTTCGAGTCGCCGGTTACCCAGTTCTCCTACGAGCAGCCGCTCGGCCCGGAGCAGATCAAGCTGGGCATCTGGGGTTACACCGCCACCTTCGTGAAGTACGCGGGTGCGTCGGTCAAGCAGTTCGGTATCGACGCCGGCTGATCCCGGAAGGCGGGTCTCCATTCGCCGGGACCCGCCTTCTTAACCCCTTCTGGAGTTTCTATGGCTTGGGTAACCCTCGCTGACTTTAAGAACGATCTCGACGTCGACTTCTCTGACGCTCGGGACGACAATGACCTTCAGGAGTCTCTGAAGGCCGCTATCGCATTCGTGCGACGTGTCCGACCGGACCTTGGTGACGAGATCCCTGAGGACGTCAAGCTGGGGGTCATCCGACTTGCCGGACGATGGTGGGTTCGTCGCCGGTCCCCGGCTGCCCTAATCGAGATGGGTGAACTAGGGGCGGCACGCGTTCCCTCGTTCGATCCGGATATTGAGCGTCTGCTTCAGATTGGCCGTTTCGCACCTCCGAGGTTTGCCTGATGGATGTTCTGACTGCCCGTTCGGAACTTATCGATCTTCTTCGGGATAGCCTGGGTTCTACGGTCCGAGTCTACGACGCACTGGACGCACGGGTAGACCCTCCAGGAATCATGGTGTCGCTTCCTGAACTGGAATGGGACGCCGCTTTTGTGGAACCTACTTCCGCTTTGTTCCAGGTGGCCTACATCGTCAAGTTCGATAACCGCGCTACCGAGAGCCTTCTCGCTGCGGTCTCGAAGGTATCCGATGCCATCGATCACCCGGACATGGTTATCACTCGGGCCTCGACCGGCTCTTGGAGTTCCAGTGAGGGTTCTGGACTCCCTTCTTACAACTTCACTGTTTCAGTGGCGCTCTCGTACTGACGCGCACCAGTCAAATAACTAAGGACTTTGTATGGCTATCAAGCACCGTAAGAACAAGGTCATCACGTTCGCTCTCGACACCACCAACGAGTTTGCTTGCCAGATCTCGCAGTGGGAGCTTTCGAACAACACTGATGACCCTGAGAAGATTTACTCCTACTGCCCGGACGGCGAGGACTTCGAGGAGGTTGACCCGGCCTGGTCGCTGACCCTCACGTTCTACTCGGACTGGACCGAGGACGGCATCTCGGACTACCTGATGCTTCACGACGGCGAGAACGTCACCTTCCAGCTCGACAACCACCCGGACATCGTTGGTGAGCACGTTCGTTGGGCCGGCACCCTCCGTCTCAAGGCTCCGTCGATCGGTGGCGAGGTTCGTGAGACCGAGACCCAGGAGGCGGAGTTCCAAATCATCGGGAAGCCCGTCTACTCCCGTCCGGTTCCTTCGGAGGGCTGAGTTGGCCGATTGCGGCTGCTCCTGGGACATCGATCTCAAGACCGGAGACAAGGTCGAATACAAGTGCCCCACCCATCGAGCGAACTAGTTGGCCCGTGGGTATCACTTTTGATTGTGGCTGCGTAGAGACGTACGACCCGCTTACAGGGACCGTACGTCGAAAGCGCTGCCCGGAGCACTAAAGCTGTTGGGCATTGGCCTGTAGGGGAGCCATGTAAGTCCCTTCAGCTCATCCCCTACCCCTTTCGTAAGGAATCATAATGTTCAACTTCAAGGTTACTCCTGATGGCCAGGGCAGCTACGTCGTGTCGGCAGGTACCCGCGACATCCTTATCTGGGAGAAGACTGCCAAGAACCGCTCCGTCAGTAACCTGATGGAAGCATTCACTATGCAGGATGCCTACTCGCTGGCTCACGCTGCCTCTAAGCGCCAGGGCCTGTTCACCGGAAGCCTCTCCGATTTCGAGAGCCAGTGCGATATGGAAATCGTCGCGGAGGATGAGCCGGACCCTACCAACCCGGATCGCTGAATCACACCTGCATTCAGTTAGCGATCCGCACAGGTATTCCACCTTCTGTCTGGGCTGAGGAAGGCGAGAGATCTATCGCTACTGCCATCCAACTCCTGACGGACAGTAGTTCCGACCCAGTACAGATGGAGGGTTAGTGGCTGTCACTATCAAGATCCGGATCGACGGCCTTAACGAGACGATCCGAGCTTTCAAAGAACTTCCTCCGGACGCCAACAACGAGCTCCGGGACCGCACCAAGAGCATCGCAGAGAAGCTGGCCGTGAAGGTGAAGGCGGCAGCCTCAGCCGATAGCGGTCAGTCGGCACTCATCGCGCCCACCGTCAAGGCCAAGCGCGACCGGGTTCCTGTCATCGAAGCCGGTGGCGCTAAGCGGGTAGGTCGTAACCGAAAGCCTGCCTACAAGGTCTTGTTCGGCTCTGAGTTTGGATCGGATCAACTCAAGCAGTATCGGCCTTGGGTCGGCCAGGACTCTTATTGGTTCTTCACCACCGTGGAGTCACAACAGGCCGAGATTTCACAGCAGTGGAATCAGGCTGCGGACGACATTCTTCAGAGATGGGCTCATTAATGGCCGAACGTAACACCTCTCGTACTGTAAAGGTCCGTTTCGATGGCGAGGCACGAGGGCTAAACCGAGCTGCACGTCAGGCAGAACGAGACCTTCAGCGGCTTCAGCGTAGGGCCTCTCGTAGCCTTGACTTTAGCGCTAAGGCCGCAGGGATCACAGGTCTTGTCGGGGCTATCGGTTCACTCGGTGGCCCTGCTATCGCCGGCGCTCTCGCAGGTATTGGATCTCTCGGCGCTGCTGGTGGGGTTCTAGCTCTCGCCTTCTCCGGCGTCGGGGATGCTCTCGACGCCTTCAAGCAGGGTATGGAGTCCGGCGACTGGACTGAGTACAACAAGCTCCTCGCCAAGATGCCGGAGTCTCAGCGCGAGTTCACGAAGCAGCTTGTCAAGACCGGTCAGGAGTTCGCCAAGCTCAAGCGTACTGCCGCTGATAACGCACTTCCTGGAATCACTCGTGCTCTGGACGCTAGTATCGAGCTGTTCCCTGTACTCGATTCTGCCGTTGCCCGGACAGGTAAGATCCTCTCGGATACGGGTGACCGTCTAGCTAACCTGTTCCGGACCGAGCAGTTCAAGAAGGATCTCGACGGCTTTTTCCGAGCGACCGAGCCAGTCACGAGGTCGATGGGTAACCTGTTCGTCGATCTCACTGCACGGCTGATCAAGTTCGGCTCAGAGATGCGCCCCGCTGCTCAGGGGTTCGCATCATTCATTGATAGTTTGAACCGTGGCCTCTCTCGAATGTTCGACGAGATGGCTCCTTACGCCGAAGACTTCAAGGTGCTTTGGGAAGGTCTCGGAGAGGTAATCGAGGAACTACTTCCTCTGTTTGGTTACCTGTTCGGAGAGCTGGCCAAAACCTGGGGTCCGGTCCTCAAGGACGTCGCTTCGTGGCTTCGCGAGAACCAGGACGAGGTCCGAGCCTGGATCTCCGCTATCGCTTCCGCTACTCCTTATCTTATCGCCGCCGCTGTAGCTCTCAAGGGTCTTTCGCTCGCGGCGAAGGCTGTTTCGTTTGCTGGCCTGATCTCCGATATGGCTAATCTCGGAGGCAAGGCGAACACGTCCAGCCGTACTGCTGGGACGCGGTTCGCAGGGGGGCTTCGAGGTGGCCTGATCGGGGCCGCTGTCGGTATCGGAATCCTTGCCGCCGGCGAAATCGCAGGATCATTCGCTACCCAGGACTGGAAGGGTCTCGGCACTACTTCCGGCAACTACGTCCTCTCCGGCTTCCAGGACAACGTCAACAAGGCCGCCTCCCTTGACTTCGGCGGACTGGCTGACAACTTCTTCCAGCAGGGTCGACGTTCTCGTGCTGAGCTTGTGAAGGGTTTGTCCGGCGGGGGTACGACGATGAAACTACCTCCGTTCATCGTGTCCGCTAACACCGAGCAAGCTAGTCGGAACCTGAACATCTTCAGGCTGGCAACCCGTGATCTTGATACTCAGGTACAGATCGGCGCGGACACTATGGGTGCTTCTCACGCTCTGGAACGGGTGGTCACTGCGATCAACGAGGGCCAGGGCGAGGTTGAGATCAATGGCGAGACGGTTCCCGCTACGGAAGCCCTTCGCGGTCTCGTCGAGGAGCTGAACACCACCCAGGGCACGGTCAACATCAACGGTAACGCCGTACCTGCCGGTGACGCCCTGCTCGGATGGATCAACCAGGCCAACGGTACACAAGGTCCTGTAGTCCAGATTGACGGGAACCCGGACCCCGCTACCGGTAAGATTCAGTCGGTAATCACTAACGCAGACGGGTCTACCGGAACCATTACTCTGGACGGTAACGCACTTCCTGTAGGCGATAAGACCTATCAGGCAGTGTCCTTCGCCAACGGTCAGCGCGGGACTATCACGATCGACGGTAACCAGAATCCGGCCAACGGAAAGGTTACCGCCACTGTTCAGTACGCAGATGGTAGTACCGGAACCGTTACGGTGAACGCCAACAACCGCCCGGCTACCGGTACCTTGGACAAGACTACCGGTCAGATCAATGGTTCTCGCGGTACGGTCGGTATCAACGGTAACAACAGCGGCGCCATGTCGTCACTGGGTACGTTCCTCAGGGCCATCCCGGTTCGGAAGACTATTGAGCTGGTTGCCAAGCGCGTGGGTAACTGGTTCGGGTTCGCTCAGGGTGGGGCCGTCCAGGCTTACGCTCGTGGCGGATCAGTCCGAGGTGCGGGTACTGGAACCTCTGACTCGATCACGGCCAAACTGTCTAACGGTGAACACGTCCTCACAGCTAAGGAAGTCCGGAAGCTGGGAGGGCAGGCCCGCGTTTACGCTCTCCGCAGGGCTATCCGCTCCGGCTCCTTCCCTGCGTTCGCTAGCGGCGGGGCTGTCGGTAGTTCTTCTACGGGTAGCAATCAGACGTTTGCCATCGAGCCACAGGTCCACATCTATGTCGATGACCCTCGACTGAAGGATCTGATTCGGGTCGAGTTCGACAACCGGGACCGGACTGTCCGACGTACCACTAAGGCAGGAAGGTTCGCCGTCTAATGGCTCTGACACTCTCTTACGACGACTCGATCTCTCGGGTCAGGATCTCGCTCTCGACCACCAGTACAGTGGAGCACTCGACAGACGGGATCAGGTGGACCTACGTCCGTGGTGCTGCTAGCTCTGTGTCCGCCGGCAGCACCATCGACGACTACGAGTTCACGCCCGGAGTCCCTAACTTCTACCGGGACTCCGAGGGTACGGCCTCCATCACTCCGATGATGACCAACGCCTGGCTGAAGTTCGTGGGTAAACCTTACCTGAACACTCGGCTTGAGCTCAACGGCTGGGACGAGATCTCCCGTAGCTCCCGGAACGGAATCTTCCAGGTCCGGGGCAGGGTCAACCCCGTCGTTGTCACTGACGTCCACTCTTCCCGGAGTACCACGGTGTACGTCCGGACCCGGACGACTGAGGCGCGGGACAACCTGGACCTCGCTCTCCTCGGCGGTCAGGTCATGCTGCTTCACGTCCCGCCGTCGGCACCGTTGCCTTCGATGTACGTGGTCCCGGGTGACTATTCCTACGACTGGCCCTCCCAGCGCAGCGTCACCGCCCGCTGGGAGATCCCGGTGATTGAGGTAGCCAAGCCCGGTCCTGGTGTCTACGGCTCTGCGGCTAGCTGGAACACGGTCAGTTCGAAGTGGTCTAGCTGGTCCGCCGTGTCCGCTGCGAATGCCACCTACGCGGATCTCGCTGGAGTGGTCGGTAGTCCTTCTGCAGTTATCGTGAGTTGATCCTATGCGTCCTGTTTCTACCCGTTTCCTTGACACGATCAAGGGCTCTCACAAGGCTGTGTTCCGAGCCCGGATTGTAGATGAAACCCCTTCGTTCGGACTGAACCCTGCCGGCGAAGAGATTCCTATCCTGTCCGGCGACGTCAAGCTCGAAGCGTTCTCCGATATCAAGAGCACCCTCGATCTTGAGGTTCCTGGTGAGTGGTTCGACAAGGTTCTCCCGTTTGGTAAGGAGCTGTTCGTAGAGCGGGGAGTCGACTACGGAGACGGGTCCGTGGAGTGGATCGGTCTCGGTTACTTCCGTATCGACGACATCGACCAGGACGACGCTCCTGACGGCCCTATCAAGATTTCCGGGACCGACCGTATATCCCGGATGATGGAGAACCGGACTCTGTGGGCTGCGCCTCCTACGCTTCCCAGCTATCCGGCACAGACTCTCAAGGTCGCGTTCGATCGGTGGATCAATGCTGATCCTCACAACACCGGGAACCCGAACCAGGACGGTTACGGCATGTTCCTGTTCGACATCGTTCCGATCAACTGGCTGGCTCTGAACCCTAACTCCTACGGGACCGGTGGAGCCATGGTCGAGGACTCGACCTACGAGTGGTGCCAGAACCGCTTGTCGGAGATCGGTCCCTTCACGATGAGGTTCAACCACAAGGGCGAGCTGGACATCATCAGTACGGATGTCACGACCAAGCCCGTTGTCTACAAGGCGACCCCCGGCGAGAACCTGATCAAGTGGTCTCGCGGGGTCTCCCGGGACGGCGTAGCGAATATCGTGACTGTCTCGTCTTCTGATCCTGAGTACCCCGGCGTGTTCTTCGTCGGGTACAACCAGGCCCCGATGTTCGGCTGGACTACGGAGTTCGGTCAGGTCGTCAGTCGATACTCCTCGCCGATCCTGAAGACCAATGCTGCGGCTGAGTCGGCTGCCTTTACCAGGTTGTCCAAGATGGCGGCTCCGAGTGTCGCGTCTTCGGTGATGGTGATTCCTAACCCTGCGCTGGAGCCTCTGGACGTCATTGAGGTGACTCCCGAGGTGGGTATCGCGCAGAAGCATTACATCGACTCCGTGACCATCCCTCTGTCCGTGGAGCGTGAAGTGACTATCAAGACTTTCGATGTGGTGGAATCCTCGTGAGCCAACCTCTTGACCCTACGCTTGCACCGCTGTTCCTCGATAAGGGTGTTAATCCTCAAACCGCTAGTTACAACATCCAGTCTGCGGATCTCGTGGCCTGGAACCAGACCACCGGAGCCAACACTGTGGCGATGCGTGGGACTCTCTGGACCAACTGCCCTATCGCTGCGAGCGGGACTCTGACTACCGGACCAATCCTCGTGGCGGTCTCGCCTACTGGCCCGATCATTCTCGGAGTACTGAGGAAGCCCTCATGAGCACAAGCCCCCACTACCAGTTCCCCTACCCTGATCCGACTGACTCGCCTGACGCTCCTAAGGCTTACAACGAGCTGTCGGATGCTGTCCAGGCGGAGATCGACCGTATCGACGCGGGTGGCAGCTTCCCGTTCGGTGTCGTCGCCAGGGCTCGAAGGACTACCAACCTTACGCCGGGTTCCCAGGCGAGCTTCACTCAGTACCGGGCCATGACCGTAAGTGCTTCTGTGACGGCTGGACGAAGCTATCGAGTCCAGGCTCCGTGTGCCGGATGGTTTTCTACTGCCTATGCGCTTATCCGTCCGTCGATCCGGTACACCACTAACGGGTCGGCTCCGACGGGTAGTTCACCGACCCTGATGGAAACCGGCCTGGAGCTGTCGAACTCGAACAACGTAGAGAGTGCGACTCTGACGGGTTACTTCCAACCTACTGCCAACGGGACCCTGCGGGCTTCACTGTTCTGGCAGAGGACTCAGGGAGGTAGCGCCGTCACCTCCTACGGTCTCGGTGACTGGCCCTTGAACTTGTACATCGAAGACCTGGGGAAGATCTGATGCCAGTTACGCCTGTGTATGATATCGAGTACCCATCCGCTTCTGATCCTGCTGACGGGCCTCTTGCTTTCGGAAACTTGGCTGAGTCTGCGGATGCCGCACTGCTGTTCATCGAAGGCGGAGGTGTCCCGGAGTCTTCGGGCAAGGGCATCGTTGGACTTCGTCGCCAGTCTACGCCTACTGGGTACGGAAGCACTGTCATCGAGATCGGCTCCCTGACCTTCGTTGCGAACCTGGGCCGCCGGTACCGAGTGAACATCTCCGGAGTCCTGGAAACCAACGGCGCAGGGAATGCTCGTGCCTCGGTTTATCTGTACGCCGGTTACGGAGCAAGTCAGCCGACGACGCTTCGTATGAACTCCGCTTTCGACATGCCGGCGCCTAGTTTCAGTGTGACTGCCAACGTCTCCGACACGATTTCTATCACTTCCGGAGGCGTCTATACCGTCCGTACCGCCTTCAGCCGTGGATACACCCATCCTGGCCTTGTCCGTGCCCGTGACTTCGTCCTGACTGTGGAGGATGTCGGTGCTTCCTGAACGACCTAGCTCCGCGGCGGTCGTGAGGGTCAGCACAGAAAGGAACTCCTGTGCTTCCTAAGATCACTGCTTCAGACCCTACGAACATCCCGGGTGACCTTCAGGATCTTGCCGAGGGTATCGACGAGGAGTTCGAGCGGATCGAGTCGAGCGTCCCTACTGCTACCCCGGGACGCCTGCTCGCTGCGAGCTACCTGACCAGTTACACGACCAACGGCATGTCTGCCACGGTGGTCGCTCGGGTCTCCGCCTCGGTCACCGCTGGAAGGCTCTACCGAGTCGGGGCCTGGAACATCCCGGTCTTCGCCAACAACTACGGCAGGGCCCGGATGGAGATCAGGTACGGGACTACCCCACCCACCACCAGCTCCACCATGATCGCCGGTGGTCAGTGTGAGATCCCTGCTCCGTCCGACTGGGCTTGGTCGGTGGACTGCGTTGGTCTCTGGGCACCTTCGACCAACCACACCGCTCACTTCGCGATGATCCTCGTCCCCCAGCTCGCTTCGACGTTCGTCAGGGTTGCGGGTTCGGACACCTGGCCCCTGGCGTTCTTCATCGAGGATCTTGGTGTTGACCCCGGGGTGTGACGAGCTGCCGAGTCATCGCAGGCTTGCTCGACACGTCAGAGCTAGAGCTTGCGATCCCAGGACCTTCCGTACCTCGCTGTTTCGGCCTGGCCTGACCACTACCCGCCGCTGATCCCCTGGTAGAGTGCTTGATCGTTAGCTTGGTGACAGTCTGGGTATGTGAAATCGTTCCGGACCGGTACGTAGATAATCTTGCGCCATGAGCACACCCGCGGGGGGCGCCGCGTACGCCGAGGGCTACCTCGCCGAGGACGACGCGCTCGGCGAGGCCCGTGCGCTCGGCACGTCGGCGGGCGCGCACCCGATCTCCCCGGCCGGCGGTGCGGCGCTGTCCGTGCTGGCGGCGACGGTCGCCGCGCGCGCCGTCGTCGAGATCGGCACCGGAGCCGGTGTCAGCGGGCTCTACTTGCTCCGGGGCATGGCGGCGGACGGCGTGCTCACCACCATCGACGTCGACCCGGAGCTGCAGCGCGCAGCGAAGCGCACCGCGATCGGCGCCGGCTACGGTCCCGGCCGGCTGCGCCTGATCAACGGGATGGCGCTCGACGTGCTGCCGCGGCTCACCGACGGCGGCTACGACCTCGTCGTCGCGGACGCCGTCCCCGCCGAGTACCCGGGCTACCTCGCCGAGGCGGTCCGGCTGCTCCGCCCCGGTGGCGTGCTGGTCCTGGAGGGTGTGCTCGACGGGGGCCGCGTCGCGGGCGACGGCTCGGAGGACGGCCCGGGGACGGCCGCGCTGCGCGAGACCGCCGCGCTGGTGCGCGACGACGAACGGCTGCTCTCCGCGCTGCTCCCGGTGGCGGACGGCATGCTCTGCGCCGTCCGCCGGTGACTCACTGGGCCGTGACGCCCTTCCCGAGCACGACGACGCCGCCGTTGGAGACGGTGTAGCGGCTGCGGTCCAGGTTGAGGTCGACACCGATCAGCGCGCCGTCCGGTACGACGACGTTCTTGTCCAGGATCGCCCGCCGCACGACCGCGACCCGCCCGATCCGGGCACCCGGCAGCACCACCGAGTCGGAGACCTCCGCGCCGCCCTGGACGCTGACGTTCGGGCTGATCACCGACCGCCGCACGATGGCCCCGGAGATGATCGTCCCGGCGCCGACGATCGAGTCCTGCGCGATGCCACCCTCGACGAACTTCGCCGGCGGCAGGGCGGGCGTCGCGGTGCGGATCGGCCAGCGCGCGTTGTACAGGTTGAAGATCGGGTGCACGGAGACGAGGTCGGTGTGCGCGTCGTAGTACGCGTCGATGGTCCCGACGTCGCGCCAGTAGCCCTCGTCACGGTCGGTCGCGCCGGGGACGACGTTGTCGGCGAAGTCGTAGACGTGCGCGTCCCCCTTCGCCACCAGCGCCGGGATGATGTCGCCGCCCATGTCGTGGTCGGAGTCCGCGTTCGCGGCGTCGGCCTTCAGCGCGTCGAGCAGCGCCTCGGTCGTGAAGACGTAGTTGCCCATCGACGCGAAGGTGACCTCGGGGTCGTCCGGCACGTGCGGCGGGTCGGACGGCTTCTCCAGGAACTCGGTGATCCGCCCGGTCTCGTCGGAGGCGATGCAGCCGAACGCCTTGGCCTCGGCCCGCGGCACCCGGATACCGGCGACGGTGACGCCCGCGCCGGACTCGGCGTGCTGGGCGATCATCTGCGCCGGGTCCATCCGGTAGACGTGGTCGGCGCCGAACACGGCGATGTACTCGGGCTCGTCGTCGTAGACCAGGTTCAGGCTCTGGAAGATCGCGTCGGCGCTGCCCGTGTACCAGCGGCGGCCGAGCCGCTGCTGCGCCGGGACCGTGGTGATGTACTGGTCGAGGACGCTGGACAGCCGCCACGTCGTGGAGATGTGCCGGTCCAGCGAGTGGGACTTGTACTGGGTCAGCACGCAGAGCCGGTCCATGCCCGCGTTCACCAGGTTCGACAGGACGAAGTCGATGAGCCGGTAGTTGCCACCGAACGGGACGGCGGGCTTGGCGCGATCGGCGGTGAGGGGCCAGAGGCGCTTGCCCTCCCCGCCGGCCAGCACGATTCCGAGAACCCTTCCGGGAAGACGCCCGGACGCCGTCGGTCGCATGGTGTGAACAGTAGTAGGCACACGGTGGCGGGGCCATATGTCCGGTGCTGCCGGACCCGGCCGGAACGATCCGGGCACACCGGTGGGTCGCGTGGCGGCACCCGGACGCAGTAGCGTCACCCGCCGTGCGCGTCGGCCTGCTCACCCGTGAATACCCACCTGCCGTCTACGGCGGCGCCGGAGTCCACGTCGGACACCTCGTCCCCGCCCTGCGGGAGCTGGTCGACGTCGACGTCCACTGCTTCGCCGAGCCGGGGATCGACGCCCCGGCCGACGCCCGCGCGCACTCCGCGCCACCGCTGCCCGACGGCGCCAACGCAGCGCTGACGACGCTGGGCGTGGACCTGTCGATGGCCGCCGAGCTGGAGCGGTGCGACGTCCTGCACTCGCACACCTGGTACGCCAACATGGCCGGCCACATCGGCGCGCTGCTGCACGGCCGCCCGCACGTCGTGACCGCGCACTCGCTGGAGCCGCTGCGCCCCTGGAAGGCCGAGCAGCTCGGCGGCGGGTACCGGCTGTCGTCGTGGGTGGAGCGGACCGCCTACGAGGCCGCGGACGCCGTCGTCGCGGTGTCGCACGGCATGCGCCGCGACGTCCTCGCGGCGTACCCGGCGATCGACCCGGAGCTGGTGCACGTGGTGCACAACGGGATCGACACCGGCTTCTACGCGCCCGACCCGGCCCGCGACGCCCTCCTCGAGAACGGCGTGGACCCGGACCGGCCGATGGTGGTGTTCGTCGGGCGGATCACCCGGCAGAAGGGGCTGAAGCACCTCGTCGCGGCGGCGCACCGGTTCGACCCGGCGGCGCAGGTCGTGCTGTGTGCCGGCGCGCCGGACACCGCGGAGATCGCGGCCGAGACCGAGGCGGCGGTGACGGAGCTGTCGGCGTCGCGCTCCGGCGTCGTCTGGATCCAGCGGATGCTGAAGACCACCGAGGTGCGGCAGTTGCTGTCCGCGGCGACGGTGTTCGTGTGCCCGTCGGTGTACGAGCCGCTGGGGATCGTGAACCTGGAGGCCATGGCCTGCGGGACGGCCGTCGTCGCGTCCGACGTCGGCGGGATCCCGGAGGTCGTCGCGGACGGCGAGACGGGCCTGCTCGCGCACTACGACCCGGCCGACACCGAGGGGTTCGAGAAGTCCATCGCCGACGGGGTCAACGCGCTGGTGGCGGACCCGGAGCGGGCGGCGCGGATGGGTGAGCGGGGCCGGGAGCGGGCGGTCGCCGAGTTCGCCTGGGCGGAGATGGCCCGCCGGACCCTCGAGGTCTACGAGAGCGTGGCCTGAACGACGGCGGGGCCGGTCACCCGGCCCCGCCGTCGCACCGCTCGACCGAGGGGGAGCGGTCGGTCAGCCGACGGTCGACTTGAGCGCCTCGCTGAGGTCCGTGGCCTCGTCCGGGGTCATCTCGACGACCAGACGCCCACCGCCCTCGAGCGGGACGCGCATCACGATGCCCCGACCCTCCTTGGTGACTTCCATGGGCCCGTCGCCGGTGCGGGGCTTCATCGCGGCCATTCGTCCGTCCTCCGTCAGCTTCCTCAACAGTCGTTCCTCGGGGACGCGCTCGGGGCACGCGCCGACCGTGGACCTCCATTGTTCCCCATCCCCGGTGGCGGGGTGCAACCGAGGCGATCACGGCGCGGGCGCGGACGCGTGCGCGTTCACGCAGCGCAACAGCGCGGCGACCGTCCGGCGTGGTCGTCTCAGGCGTCCCGGGCGGTGCCGGCCCGCCAGCAGTACGCGACGTGGTCGTCGACGAGACCGGTCGCCTGCATGAGGGCGTAGCAGGTCGTCGGGCCGACGAACCGGAACCCGCGCTTCTTGAGCGCCTTCGACAAGGCGGTGGACTCCGGGGTGCTCCCGGGGACGTCCTCGATCCGGGCCGGGCGGGGATGGTCGGCCGGGTCCGGCGCGAACGAGGCGAGGAGGCCGCCGAGGTCGTCGCCGGTGTCGGTCAGGTCGAGGACGGCCCGCGCGTTGGTGACCGCGGCCTCGATCTTCTGCCGGTTCCGGACGATGCGGGCGTCGGTGAGCAGGCGGGCCACGTCGTCGTCGCCGAAGCGGGCGACGCGCTCGGGGTCGAAGTCGTGGAAGACCTCGCGGAACGCCGGGCGCTTGCGCAGGATGACGATCCACGACAGGCCGGACTGGAACCCCTCGAGGGTCATGCGTTCGAACCAGGCCGCGGTGCCGTGCACGGGGTGGCCCCACTCGTCGTCGTGGTAGGCGACGTAGTCGGGGGCCGAGAGCGCCCAGTCGCAGCGGCCCCTCCCGTCCGGTGCCTCTGCTCTGCTCACCTCGGCGCTCCTCCCCCGTCCTGCCCGTGATGGCGCTGCTCGGTGCGCCGCGCCATCGCACGCAGCGAGTGCGCGACCCCGGCCCGCATCGCCGGCCGGACGACCGGCCAGCCGAGCCGGCCCAGTGCCCCGAGCGGCAGCTCCAGCAGTTCGGTCCACAGGAACCGGGACCGGCCGGGCCCGAGCTCCTCGACGACGAACACCCCGTCACCCCGGATGACGGTGCCGGTGTGCGTGACGACGATCCGTCGCGTCCCGGACCCGCCGGCGGGCGGCTCGGTCCACTCGGTGACCCGCATCGTGTCGGCGACGCCGAGCGGACCGAGCCCGGTCGTGGCGCGCAGCTCGGTGCCGACCGAACGGCCGTCCCCCGAGGTGATCTGGACGGTCGTGGCGAGCATCCACTCCGACTGGCCCTCGAGGTCGGAGACGACCTCCCAGAGCACCGCGGCGGGTACGTCGACGTCGACCGGGACGGTCAGCTCCGCCGGCCCTTTGCTCTGCTCACCGTCACGCACGTCGCCCACTCCCCCGCCCGTCCCTTGCTCTGCTCACTCCGGCGCACACCCCCGAGCCCGCGGCCCGCGGCCCGCGATTTCACCGCTGCCGGCGCGGATCCTCCCCCGGGGTCTCCCCGGCGTGCATCCGCGCGATCGTCGCCTCCAGCCGGGCGACCCGGTCGGCCAGCTCGTGCCGGTCGGCGCGGACCCGGTCCAGCTCACCGGCCAGCCGGTCCAGCGCCCAGTCGACCTCCGCCATCCGGTACCCGCGCAGGACCTGCTGGAACCGCAGGTCCCGCACGTCGGAGCCGGCCACCTCGCGTGCGGGCAGCCGGGTCGGCGTCGCGTCCGGCGCGAGCGGGGCCAGCTCCTCGCCCCGCCCGAAGACGGCGGCGGCGATCACGAAGACGAGCGCCGCCACCACGGCGAGGACGAGCACGTACACCAGCGCGGTCCCCATGGACCCATCTCATCACGAGCGGACGACGGCGGCGCCCGCCCCACGCGGCCGGGCGCCCACGTCCACCGGCTCGGCCGGACCGCCGGCGCGGACGTCACCGGGCGGGGGACGGTCGACCTGGACGAGGGGGGGTGTCTCGGTGCGCCAGCCGGGGGCACCGTCGTCGTCTCCGGGCAGGAACCCCACGAGGCCGGCGCCGGAGTCGTCGATCCCGCACCGGTCCAGCGCGGTCGCGAGCACCTCCCGCGAGGTACGGGCGAGCTCGTGCAGCGGCCGGTTGCGGTGCCGCCGGACGCCGAGATCGGCCTGCCCGACCGCCTCGGGACCCCGGAGCGCGACGGTGTCGAGCAGCAGGCCGACGTCGACGCCGTACCCCGTGGCGAACGGCAGCCGGTCGAGCAGCCCCACGGTGGCCGCGTACTCACCGCCGAGGGGCTGCCGGACGTGCCGCAGCCCGGGCCGCAGCGCCGCCAGCAGGGGCCGGGCCATGAGCTCGGTGACCCGGCCGCCCTCGTGACCGTCCGGCCCGTCGAGCGGACGGCGGTGGAAACCCTTCACCAGCGCCGTCCCCGGCTGGTGCAGCAACGGCGCCACCAACCGTGGGACGAGCTCGGGGTCCGGGTCGACGAGATCGGCGTCGACGAAACAGATCAGGTCGGACGGGGCGGCTCCGGATCCCAGCGCGACGACCGCCCGCCACATCGCCTCGCCCTTGCCGGGCAGCACCGGGACATCCGGCACCGCGCGTTCCCGGTCGAGCACACGGGCACCGGCCGCGGCGGCGCGCTCCGCCGTGCGGTCGGTGGAGCCCGAGTCGAGGACGACGACGTCGTCCACCAGTGCGGTCGGCCCACCCGCGAGCCGCACGAGACCGGAGACCAGTGGGCCGATCGTCGTCTCCTCGTCCAGCGCGGGCAGGACGACGGTGATCCGGCGACCGTCCTTGGACGCGGCCAGGCGCTCCGGATCGACGGACGGCACGCCGTCGCCGCCCGGGCGGCTCACGCGACGGGACGGGCGCAGGCGTCGAGGGCGGCGCCGACGAGCGCGGCGCCGTCCGGTCCTGCGCCGTCGGATCGGACCACCTGCAGCCGTCCCATCGGAGGGCGCGCGGCGAAACCGCGGTCCTGCAGGCCCGCGACCCAGTCGAGCAGCCCGTCCCAGTGCCCGTCCGGGTCGAGCACGACGACCGGCTTGTCGTGCAGACCGAGCACCCCCGACGTCCACACCTCGAACAGTTCCTCGCAGGTCCCGATGCCGCCGGGGAGGGCCAGGAACGCGTCGGACCGCTCCTCCATCTGGCGCTTGCGGTCCCGCATGCTGTCGGTGATCACGAGCTCGTCGCTCTCGTGGTCTGCCCACTCCCAGTCGACCATGGACTTCGGGATGATCCCAACGGTCCGGCCGCCCGCCGAGCGGGCACCGGCGGCGACCGCACCCATCATGGAACGACGCCCGCCGCCCGACACGAGTGTCCAGCCGCGGTCCGCGACGCCCCGGCCGACGGCCCCGGCGAGATCGAGGTAGTGCTCGGCGACGCCGTCGGAGCTGGCGCAGTACACGCAGACGGAGAACCCGGGTGCGGCGTCGGTCATCAGTGCGTCTCCTCCCAGGCGTGGTAGGCCTCGCCGACGACGTCGACGGCGTCGTCGATGTCGTCGGTCAGGTAGAGCAGGTCCATGTCCTTCTCGGAGACCTTCCCGTCGCGCAGCACGGTCTTCGCGATCCAGTCGTGCAGCCCGCCCCAGTAGTCGGTGCCGAGCAGGACGACCGGGAACTTGGTGACCTTCTTGGTCTGCACGAGGACGAGGGCCTCGAACAGCTCGTCGAGGGTGCCGAAGCCACCGGGCAGGCAGACGAACGCCTGCGAGTACTTCACGAACATCGTCTTGCGCGCGAAGAAGTACCGGAAGTTGATCCCGAGGTCGACCCACGGGTTCAGGCCCTGCTCGAACGGCAGCTCGATGCCCAGCCCGACCGAGAGACCCCCGGCCTCCGACGCGCCCCGGTTGGCCGCCTCCATCGCGCCCGGACCACCGCCGGTGATCACAGCGAAACCGGCTCCGGCCAGCCGGGCCCCGAGCTCGCGCCCCTGTTCGTACTCGGCCGAGCCGACCGGTGTGCGGGCCGACCCGAACACCGTGGCGGCCCGGGGCAGTTCGGCGAGCATCCCGAAGCCCTCGACGAACTCCGCCTGGATCCGCAGGACCCGCCACGGATCGGTGTGCACCCAGTCCGTCGGCCCCCGCGAGTCGAGCAGCCGCTGGTCGGTGGTCGTCGGCTCGATGCTGCGGCTGCGCCGCAGCACGACCGGGCCACGCTGCTTCTCCGGCAGCTTCTGGGGATCGGCGTTCTCGTCGGCCATGCGGCTCACGGTATTCCGCGTGCGTGCACGCCGATCGCCCGGCTGGCTCAGGGCGCGAGGTAGCGGCGCAGCACGGCCGCGCAGGCGGTGATCGCGTCCTCGGCGACGTGTTCCTCGCGGGTGTGCGCCAGGTTCGGGTCACCGGGTCCGTAGTTGACGGCCGGGATGCCGAGGGCGGCGAACCGCGAGACGTCGGTCCAGCCGTACTTCGCGCGCGGCGTGGCGCCGCTCGCGGTGACGAACTCGGCGGCGGCGGGCGCCGACAGCCCCGGCAGCGCCCCCGGCGAGAGATCGGTGACGGTCAGCGGGAACCCGTCGAACACCTCGCGGACGTGCTCCACGGCCTGGTCCGCCGAGCGGTCCGGCGCGAACCGGAAGTTGACGGTGACGACGCACTCGTCCGGGACGACGTTGCCGGCGACACCGCCGCCGATCCGCACCGCCTGCAGCCCCTCGCGGTAGAGGCAGCCGTCGATGTCGACGTCGCGGGCGTCGTAGGCGGCGAGCCGGGCGAGGATCTCGCCGGCGCGGTGGATCGCGTTGTCGCCCAGCCAGGACCGCGCGGAGTGCGCGCGCCGCCCCGAGGTGCGGAGCTCGACCCGCAACGTGCCCTGGCAGCCTGCCTCGAGCGCACCGTCGGTGGGCTCACCGAGGATCGCGAGATCGGCGTCGAGCCAGTCCCGGTGCTCGCGCTCGATCCGGCCCAGCCCGTTGCGCTCGGCCTCGATCTCCTCGCAGTCGTAGAACACGAAGGTCACGTCGTGCCGCGGATCCGGCAGTGTGGCCGCGAGGTGGGCGAACACGGCGTCGCCGGATTTCATGTCGGACGTGCCGCAGCCGTGCAGGATCCCGTCGGCCCGGTACGACGGCACGTTGTCGGCGATCGGCACCGTGTCGAGGTGCCCGGCCAGGAGGACACGGTGCGACCGGCCGAGGTTCGTGCGGGCGAGCACCGCGTCACCGGACCGCAGGACCTCCAGGTGCGGCGCCTGCGTCCGCAACGCACGCTCGAGCGCGTCGGCGAGCTCCTTCTCGTCCCCGGAGACGCTCGCGACGTCGACCAACGCTGCCGTGAGCGTTACCGGGTCGGAGGTCAGGTCCAGGGCGGGCAGCGTCCTCGTCACCGTCGCGACGCTACCGACCGGCGCTGCAGGTTCCCGGGGCCGCCCGGCTCGGTCGCCACGCCCCGGGCCCGGTTCGCGGACGGACAGTGACCTCGCGCGGGCGGCGCCGTCGTGATCACGGGCCACGCGCCCGAGTCCGGCGGGTCGAGTCGAGGCGGGATCGGGCGGCGGGGGTGTCTACTCCCGGCTTTGCTCTGCACACCGTGGCGCGCGGGCACTCTCGACGTCCGATCACTCGCCGAGTTGCGCGCGCCTCGGTGTGCAGAGCAAAGGGAGCAGTGCGCACCCCTCCCGAGCCCGCCCGATCGGGCGGGCTCGAGGCGCGCCGGCGTACCGGGACGGCACCGGGTAGGCCGCGGGCCGTGGCGCGGAGCGCCGACGCGACTGCCGCCGGAGGAGCGACGTCCGCCGCAACCATCCACAAGTCGTCCGGTTGTCCACAGGCCGGCGAACGACCGCTCCGGACGCCTCGCCGGCAGCCAGGCTCGATCACATGACAGACCATGACCCGGTGCTCGCGGAGCCGCCGGCGGCGCCCGACGACGTGGCGGTCCCCGACGTCTCGGGCCTGGTCCGCGCGGTCCGCCGACGAGCCGACCTCTCCCAGCGGGAGCTCGCGGAGCGCACCGGGCTGGCCCGGTCGACGATCGGCCGGATCGAGAGCCGGTCGCTCGCGCCGAGCCTCGACACGCTCTCGGCGATCCTCGACGTCGCCGGCCTGCGGTTGGTCGCCGTCGACCAGGAGAACCGCCTCGTGCGGCCGATGGAGGACATCCCGGGCGATGTCCGCGACGGTGCGGGGCGCCGGTTCCCGTCGCACCTGGACACCGTCCTCGACCCCGTGGACGGCGAGTGGTGGGCCGACCGGTTCGGCCTGGCACGACCGCCGGAGACGTTCCGCCGGGATCGTGCGATGCGCGACGTGATGCGCGCCCGCAGCGTGTGGGAGGTGCGGGTGGCGCTGTACCGGTGCGTCCCGGCTCCTCCGACCGTCGAGCGGTGGATCCAGCTGCAGTCGCGGTGCGAGTCGTGCGGCCGGCTCCCCGCGCCCGTTCCCCCGCCGTTCGCGCCCCAGCGGGTCGCGCGTTACCTGCGGGCCGCTGCCCATCTGAGCGGTGCCGCCACGTCCGGGCACGACGTGGCCCGGCGCACCCACGGCGGCGCGCCACGGGCGTCGCCGGGACGGTAGGTTCGGCGGCCGTGAGTACCGAGTACCGCCGCGAAGGCGCTTCCGGCACCGGCCTGGCCACGGTCACGACCGACGGCACCGTCCTCGACGTCTGGTACCCGGCGCCCGCGCTGGCCGGGACCGACGTGACCGACCCCGCCGACGACCTCGCCGCGCTCGTCGCGACCGACGAGCTGCGCGGGGTGCGCACCGAGGTCGTCCGCACCGAGATCGGCTCGCTGGCCGACGCCCCGGTCGACGCGGCCGACGCCTACCTCCGCCTGCACCTGCTCAGCCACCGGCTGGTCCGGCCGCACCAGGTCAGCCTGGAGGGCCAGTTCGGCCTGCTGGCCAACGTCGTGTGGACCAATCACGGCCCGTGCCCGGTCCCCGGCTTCGAGCTGACCCGCGCGAAGCTGCGGTCCCGCGGGCCCGTGACGGTCACGCACGTCGACAAGTTCCCGCGGATGGTCGACTACGTGGTCCCGTCCGGCGTGCGGATCGGCGACGCCGACCGGGTCCGCCTGGGCGCGCACCTCGCCGAGGGCACGACCGTCATGCACGAGGGCTTCGTGAACTTCAACGCCGGCACGCTCGGTGCGTCGATGGTCGAGGGCCGCATCTCGGCCGGCGTCGTCGTCGACGACGGCTCCGACATCGGTGGCGGCGCGTCGATCATGGGCACACTGTCCGGGGGCGGCAAGGAGGTCATCTCGATCGGCCGCCGCTGCCTGCTCGGCGCCAACGCCGGGCTGGGGATCTCGCTGGGCGACGACTGCGTCGTCGAGGCGGGTCTCTACCTGACCGCGGGCACGAAGGTCGTCCTTCCCGACGGGGCGACGACCGCGGCACGCGAGCTCTCCGGGCAGGACGGGCTGCTGCTGCGCCGCAACTCCGTCTCCGGCGCGGTCGAGGCGCTCGCCCGCACCGGCGACGGCATCGCCCTCAACGCCGCACTGCACGCCAACTAGGACGTGAGCATGGACGGGGCCCCGCAGCCTCCCTCGAACCTGTACGGCGTCGCCGACCTGGGCGAACGACTCACGGCCGGGCCCGGTGAGCCGGCCGTCGCCCACGTGCGGGCGCTGCTCGACAAGCGTCTGCGCGCGATGCTGCACCACGAACCCGGTGTCCGGGACGGCTCCGACATCGAGGAGCTGCACCAGATGCGGGTCGCGGTCCGCCGGATGCGGGCCGCTCTCAAGGCGGCCCGCCCGCTCCTCGACCACACCTGGGCCGACGGTCTCCGGTCCGACCTCGGCCGCCTCGGACGGGCACTGGGCCCGGTCCGCGACCTCGACGTCATGATCGAACGCCTGCGCGGCGAGGTCGCGACGCTCCCGCCCGCCGAGCAGGACGCCGGGGACCGTCTCGTCGGTGTGCTCGAGGCCGAACGGATCGCGGCACGGGCGGAGATGCTCGACGAGCTCGACTCCGACCGGCACACCGCGCTGCGGCGACACCTGGTCGAGGCGGTCTCGGAACCGCTGCCGGAGCCGCCCGACGAGGTCGCCCGCCCGGCCCTGATCGACCTGGTGCGCGCCGAGACCCGCAAGCTCACCAAGGCGGTGCGGCGGGCCGGCGAGAACCCGCCGGACATGACCCTGCACGACCTGCGGATCCGCACCAAGCGGCTCCGCTACACCGGCGAGCTCGTCGAACCGGCGATGCGCGACGACGACGGCGACCGCACCAAGGACGCCAAGCACGTCAAGAAGATGCTCAAGGCCGCCGAGGGGCTCCAGGAGGTGCTCGGTGACCACCAGGACGCCCTGCGTCGCCGAGCACCGCATCCGGGCCCTGCTGGACGAGCTGGGCAACTCCCCCGACGCGCACGAGGTCTTCGTCGGAGGGCGCCTCGTCGAGCGGGAACGTGCCCGGGCCGAGGACCTCCGCACCCGGTGGTGGGACGCCTGGCTGGAGCTGTCCGAACGCGCCGAGAAGCTCTGACCGGCTACTCCCGGCGGTCGCCGATCCGCCAGACGGCGGCCGCCTGGAGACCGGCAGCGGCGACGAGCAGGACGATCGCCGGCGGGAACCCGCCGAGATCGATCAGCAGCCCCATCACCAGTGGCCCGATCCCGGCCGCGAAGTAGCCGATCCCGAGCCCGAACCCGCTGACGGCCGCGCTGCGCGCCGGCGTCGGCGTCCGCCAGGCGATGACGGTGAGGCCGAGCGGGAACCCGGCCCCGACCCCGATGCCGATCAGCGACGCCCAGAGCCACGGCAGCGGCGTCCCCGGGGCGGGTAGGAACAACGCCCCCAGAGTCCCGGCGAGGCTGCTCAGGACCGTCAGTGACGCCCACAGCTGCCACCTCCGCTGCCGTTCCGCGGCCGCCGGGAACAACAGCGCAGCCGGGATCTGCGCGATGCTCCAGACCGCCAGCAGCAGACCCGCCGCCTGCGGGGACCACCCCTGCTGCTCGTAGAACGGCGACAGCCAGGTCAGCCAGCCGTAGAAGATCGTCGACGACCCGGCGAGGTAGCAGGCGATCCGGCGGGCGAACGGATCGCGCCACGTCCGGAGTTCGTCCCGGACGGTGGTGTCCCCGGCGTCGTCGCCGACCGTGTTCCCGGCCGCCACCGGGGCGGCCCGCCCCATCCGCGACGCGACCGGGATCCACACCGCGACGGCCAGGACGGCGGGCACCGCCCAGACCGCGAGGGAGAACGACCAACCGCCCAGCGCGACGGCGAGCGGCACCGCGACCGCCGACGCGATCGTCGCACCGATCATCATCGAGACGACGTAGGCGCCGGTCACCGCCCCGGCCCGTTCGGCGAGGTGCTCCTTGACCACACCCGTCAGCAGGACGCCCGCCACGCCGATCCCCAGGCCGACCAGCACGCTCCCGCCGATGAGCGCCGGGAGCGCGGCGACGGCACGCAGGAGGCTGCCCAGACCGATCGTGGCGACCGCGACACCGAGGAGCCGCTCCCGGCCGACCCGGGCCGCGACCGCGGCGGCCCCGAATGACCCGGCCGACATCATCAGCACGGCGCCCGCCTGGACCAGTCCGGCGCCGCCCGCCCCGATCCCGAGGTCGGCGCGGGCCGTCTCCAGCAGCGGCGGGTACCCGGCCAGACCGGCACGCAGGTTGACCGCGAGGGCCAGCACCCCGGCGAGGACGAGCCCCGGCCGCACGGCCCGGTGCACGGGCGGCGTACCCGCTGACGACGACATCGGCGCAGCTCCCTTGTCCGGCGAAACGATCAGGCCGTGTACCGGGCCCGTCCTCGCCGCACAGCGCGGAGCAGGAGCCCGGCGCGCGGTGCTCAGGTACCGCCGAGGCGCTCCACCGCGGCGTCGATGCGCTCGTCCGGTGCGGTCAGCCCGACGCGGACGTGCCGGGAGCCGGCCGGGCCGTAGAACTCGCCGGGCGCGACGAGGATGCCGAGATCGGCGAGGCGGTCGACGGTGGCTCTGCACTGCTCACCCATGGTGGCCCACAGGTAGAGCCCGGCCTGCGAGTGCTCGATCTCGAGCCCCGCCTTCTCCAGCCCGGCACGCAGGCGGGTACGACGGTCGTCGTAGCGCGCGGCCTGCTCGGTGACGTGGGCGTCGTCCGAGACGGCCGCCTCGAGCGCGGCCTGCACCGGCCGCGGGACGATCATGCCGGCGTGCTTGCGCACCTCCAGCAGACCCGAGACCAGGGCCGGGTCACCGGCGACGAACCCGGCGCGGTACCCGGCCAGGTTCGACACCTTGGACAGCGAGTGCACGGCGAGCAGGCCGGTGACGTCGCCGTCGCAGACGTCGGGGTGCAGCACCGAGCGCGGCGCCGGGTCGGCCTCGCCGGGGAGCCCCAGGTAGCACTCGTCGGACGCGACGACCGCGCCCCGTTCCCGGGCCCACGCGACGACCTTCCGCAGGTGCTCGACCGGAAGGACCCGCCCGGTGGGATTCGACGGCGAGTTCAGCCAGACCAGCCGGACGCGGGCCGGACCGGCCGCGGTCAGGCCGTCGGACCGGACGTGGTCGGCCCCGGCCAGCCGGGCACCCACCTCGTAGGTCGGGTAGGCCAGCTCCGGGATGACGACCGTGTCGCCGCCGGCGAGCCCGAGCAACGTCGGCAGCCAGGCGACCATCTCCTTGGAGCCGATCGTCGGCAGCACCGCCGCCGGGTCGACACCGACCACACCGAAGCGCCGCTGCAGCGAGGCGACGATCGCCTCCCGCAGCGGCGCGGGGCCGTGCGTCGTCGGGTAGCCGGGTTCCCCGGCGGCGGGCCCGGAGAGCGCGTCGCGGACGACCGCGGGGACCGGGTCGACCGGCGTGCCGACCGAGAGGTCGACGATGCCGCCCGGGTGCGCCGCCGCCCGCTCACGCGCCGGGACCAGCGAGTCCCAGGGGAAGTCGGGAAGGTCCAGCCGGCTCACTCGTCGTGTTCCTGCGGGGGCAGGCTCTTGGCCGGCTCCACGTCCATGTCGACCTTCCCGACCTTGGACGCACCGCCCGGCGAACCGAGCTCGTCGAAGAAGTCGACGTTGGCCTTGGTGTAGGCGGCCCACTGGTCCGGGACGTCGTCCTCGTAGTAGATCGCCTCGACGGGGCAGACCGGCTCACACGCACCGCAGTCGACGCACTCGTCGGGGTGGATGTAGAGCATCCGGCCGCCCTCGTAGATGCAGTCCACCGGGCATTCCTCGATGCACGCCTTGTCGAGCAGGTCGACGCAGGGCTCGGCGATCACGTAGGTCACTTCGGTGGTCCTCCACTCGGGCCGCGGGCCCCCGTAGATCATGTGGTGGTGGGGTGCCCGGTCAAACTGGGACTCCCGCAGGTTAACCCGCGACCCCGGCAGGGGCAGGAGTGAGGTGGTCGGCGACATGCTGGACGAGTTGCACGGACGCCGGGTCAGCCTGCGGCACCGCATCGCACCGGGGGGCGCAGCGGGCCCCGGCCTGACCGACGCCGTGGGCGACCTCACCCCCGACGGGCCGGACGGTGTGGTCGTGCACACTCGTTCGGGACCGGTCCGGGTGGCGCGCGACGCCGTCGTCGCCGTGCGGGAGGTGCCACCCGCGCCGGCCCGGAGGGCGTCCCGGGCGGCCGTCGCCCGGCTCGAACGGCTCCGCTCCGCGGCCTGGCCCGCCCCGGTGCAGGTGGAGCAGGGCGGATGGCTCCTGCGGGCCGCAGGCGGCTACACCAAGCGCGCCAACTCGACGCTCGTGCTCGGTGACCCCGGTGTGCCGCTCGTGACCGCGCTGGACGGGACGACGACGTTCGCCGCCGCCCACGGCATCGCCCCGCTGATCCAGGCCCCGGTCGGTTCGCCGTGGTCGAACCGCGTCCGGGAGGCCGGTTGGCAGGTCCTCGACGACCCGGGCGACTGCCTGGTGCTGGTGGCCGCGGTCGACGACCTCGTCCCCGCCGACGAACCCGTACCCGACCTGGCGCCCACCCCGCAGGACGGCTGGTGGTCGGTCGTCGACGAGCCCGTCCCCGAGCCCGGGACGCCGGCGTGGTCGGTCGTCGTCGCCGGCCGGACCGGCGGCCTCGGTGGGGTGGCGCGCCCGGGTGCGCAGAGCAAAGGCGGGGCCGCGGAGGGCCCGGCGCGTCACGGTGTGCAGAGCAAAGGAGCGGAGACAGACCACCCCCACCTCGGCTTCGGCATGATCGTCTCCCAGCGGGACGAGCCCGTCGGGGTCGTCCGGGCCGCGGTCGTCGAGGACCACGTCTACGTCTCCCGGCTGCACGTCCGCCCCGAGCACCGCCGCCGCGGCCTGGCCGGCGATCTCATGCGCAGTGCGCTCGCCTGGGCCCGCGCGCACGGCGCCCGGCACGCGATGCTCGACGTCACCGCCGACAACGACGCCGCCCGCGGGCTCTACGCCCGCGACGGATGGACCGAGCACCACCGCTACCACTATCTGGCTCCGGCGCCCGCCCGCAGTTGATCCCGTGCGCCGGCCTCTCAGCCGCGGGCAGTGAGCCCGCGGCGCTCCAGCCACGTGTGGCCGTGCCGGGCGGCACGCTTGAGCCCCGACCACTCGCCGAGGTACTTCCCGACCACGCCGACGACCGGCAGCAGGCCGATCCACTGGTGGTAGAAGCGCCCGTTGGGCCGCTTGTCGAGCTCGTCCTCGACCGACCACAGCGCCCGGCCGAGCCGCCACACGGCGGCCCCGACCCGCTTCAGCGTCGCCCGGGTCCCGGAGCCCGCAAGATCGCCGGTGAGCTCCGAGGCCCGCGCGTCGACCGCCGCGTCCTCCTCGGCCGTGAGGGCCCGGTGGTCCAGCGTGAGCTCGCGCCGGAACAGCACCGACGCCAGCAGCTCCACGAGCCGGTCCTCGTCGCGGACGCCGTGCTCGCCCGCGATCGCCACGAGCAGCAGCCCCTCCCCCGCGGCACCGACGGCGTCGGAGACCGGCAGCGTCCGGGCGAGCGCGCCGCCCAGTCCCGGGATCGCCGCGATCAGGGTCGTGAACCGGCCGACCCGGTAGACCCACCAGTGCGCGCGGGCCTCGACGCCCATCCGCGCCCAGGCCGCCGTGCCCGGCACCTGGACCGACGCGAGCGTGTCGAGGATCTTGTCGGCGAGCGAGCGCTCCTCGGGGGTCGGCCCGTCGGCGGAACCGTCCGGGGCCGGGCGGCCCGCGCCCGGCGCCACCCGCGCCCGCAGCCCGAACGGGTCGGACTCGCGCAGCCCGTCGAGGACGGGCCGGGTGGCCCGGACGAACGGCCGCAGCACCGTGACGAGGTAGTCGTCGGGCATCTCGGGCATCGTCTACAGCACCCTCGGTCCGGAATCGGCCACGAGGCCCTCGACGGCCCGCCGGAACGCGACCACACCGGCGGCGGCGCCCGCGACCAGCAACAGGAGCGACTGCCACGTCGCCGGCAGCAGCAGGTCGCCGCCGGGCCCGAACATCCCCAGCACCAACACCGACGCGAACCACAGCAGCACCGGCGCGGCGGCGGCGGCCGTCGTCGGGGAGATCTCGGTGACGGTGGTGTGGACGAGCCACGGCAGCGACACCAGGACGACCACCGTGCCCACCGGCACCGGGACCGGCCCGATGTAGAGCATCTGGAACATCAGCTCGAAGGCCGCCAGCAGTACCGAGATCACCACCAGCAGCGCCGCGAACGGCAGCCGGGTCGGGTCGCTCACGTCTCGACTCCCTCGAACAGGTCCGTCTCGGAGGTCCCCGGGTCCGCGCCGTGCAGCACGAACTCCTCCGTACCCAGCAGCGGCTGGACGATCTCGTTGCTCATCGCGAACGCCGTCCACCCGTCCCCGCTGCGCACGTCGATCTGGGTGGTGTGCGCGCGCATCGCCGCGATCCGCTCGTCGTCGTGGGCCGAGACGTCGACCCGCGTCGTGATCGAGGCGGTGTCGTGGCCGGGGTGCTCGTCGGGCTCGGGCCAGCGCAGACCGGTCCGGCCCGGGTCCCCGCCGCAGGCGGTGAGCAGCTCGGCGAGGCCCTTGTCGAGCAGCGCGGTGGACCGGACGGCGAAGTACAGCTTGGCGACGACGTCCGGACGCGCGGCCGCGGCGGCGACCGTCAGTTCGTGCGCACGGACATGGTCGGGGTGCCCGTAGGTCCCGTCCGCCGCGTAGGACACCAGCACCTGCGGCCGGACCGTGTCGACGACGTCGAGCAGCTGGGCCAGCTGGGTCCCGAAGACGTCCGGCGCGGCGAACGCCCGGGGGTGCAGCTCCGGCGGCAGCGCGGCCCGCGTGCCGTGCCCGGCGAGCACCATCCCGGTGTCCCGCCAGCGGCCGGCCCCGCCCAGGTAGCGGTGGTCCGGGCCACCGAGGGCGGTGAGCGCCGCGTCCAGCTCGCGGATCCGGTACCCGCCCAGCTGGTCACCCCGGTCCGGGGCGAGCTCGGCGAGCTCCGGCGGGATCACCTCGCCCTCCTCGCCGAGGGTGCAGGTCACGACGGTGACGCCGGTGTCGGGCTCGGCGGCGTAGCGAGCGATCGTGCCGCCGGTGGTCAGGGTCTCGTCGTCGGGATGTGCGTGGACGAGCAGCAGTCGGCGGGCGGGAGACACCGGGGGAGCTTACGAGGCGGTGATCGTCCGGGGCGCGACGGATCCGGGTAGCGGGTACGCGGCCGCCTCACCCTCGGCGGGCGGGACCGGCACCGACGCGCCGGTCAGCGGGACCGTCGGCACGGCCGTCGACGCCAGACCGGCGGGTTCGATCCCCCCGCGCACCAGCAGGTCACCGAGCGCCGCGATCATCGCGCCGTTGTCGGTGCACAGCCGCGGCGCGGGCACCCGCAGGGTGATCCCCGCGCCGGCGCAGGCCCGCTCCATCTCCGCGCGCAGGACCCGGTTCGCCGCGACGCCGCCGACCATGAGCAGGGTGTCGGCGCCGCGTTCGCGGCAGGCCCGCAACGCCTTGCGCACCAGCACGTCGACGACGGCCATCTGGAACGACGCCGCGACGTCCGCGACCGGGAGCGCGCGGCCCGCGTCCTGGGCGGCCTCGACGTGCCGGGCGACGGCGGTCTTGAGCCCGGAGAAGGAGAACCCGAACGCCGCGTCGCGCGGGCCCGTCATCGGCCGCGGGAACGCGATCGCCGCCGGATCACCCTCGAGCGCGGCACGGGACACCGACGGCCCGCCCGGGTAGGGCAGGCCGAGCAGCCGGGCGACCTTGTCGAAGGCCTCCCCCGCCGCGTCGTCGACGGTGTCGCCGAGGTGCTCGACCGGGTCCCGGGCGAGGTCGCCGAGCGACAGCAGCGAGGTGTGCCCGCCGGAGACGATCAGGCAGACGCAGCGGTCCGGGAGCGGTCCGTGCTCCAGCACGTCGACGGCCGCGTGACCGGCCAGGTGGTGCACCCCGTACAGCGGGACGTCCAGTGCGGCCGCGTACGCCTTCGCCGCGGCGACCCCGACGTGCAGCGCCGGCGAGAGACCCGGCCCTGCGGTGACGGCGACGGCGTCGACGTCGGACAGCGCGACCCCGGCCGACTCGACGGCCGCCCCGACCATCGGTACGACGGCGCTCACGTGGGCGCGGGCAGCGACCTCGGGGACGACCCCGCCGAAGCGGGCGTGCTCGTCCGCCGACGACGCCAGGCCCTCACCGAGCAGCACACCGTCCCGGACGAGACCGGCCCCGGTCTCGTCGCACGACGTCTCGATCCCCAGCACCAGCGACACGCCGGGCATTCTCCCAGCCCGGCGTGCCGCCGCGACGCCAGCCCTCAGGCGCGCACGACCTCGCGCTCCTCGGCGAAGTGGCAGGCCACCTGGTGCGAGGGCCCGGACCCGATCTGCAGCACCGGCCTGTCGTCGATGCAGCGCTGCTTGTCGGCGTCGGACAGCTCCAGGTGCTTCCAGCAACGGGTGCGGAACCGGCAGCCCGACGGCGGGTCGGCCGGGTTCGGCACGTCCCCGGTCAGCACGATCCGCTCCCGCGAGCGCTCCACCGCCGGGTCCGGGATCGGGACGGCCGAGATCAGCGCCTGCGTGTAGGGGTGCTGCGGCCGGTCGAACAGGTCGTCCCGGTCGGCGGCCTCCACGACGTTGCCCAGGTACATCACCGCGACCCGGTCCGAGATGTGCCGGACCACCGACAGGTCGTGCGCGATGAACAGGTAGGTCAGCCCGAAGTCGCGCTGCAGCCGTTCCAGCAGGTTCAGGACCTGCGCCTGGATGGAGACGTCGAGCGCGGAGACCGGCTCGTCGAGCACGACGAACTTCGGGTTGAGCGCGATCGCCCTGGCGATGCCGACCCGCTGGCGCTGCCCGCCGGAGAACTCGTGCGGGTAGCGCTCCGCGTACTCGGCGGACAGGCCGACGGTCTCCAGCAGCTCCGGGATCGTCTGGTCGGTGAGTTCGCCGCCGAGCAGCTCGTACTTCTCGGACAGGATGGAGCGCACCGTCATCCGCGGGTTCAGCGACGCGTACGGGTCCTGGAAGACGATCTGCATGTCCTCCCGGGCGGTCCGCAGGTCCTGCTGGGACAGCGCGGTGACGTCACGCCCGTTGACGTGCACGGTGCCCGCGGTGGGCTCGTGCAGCCGCAGGATCGCCCGGGCCGCGGTCGACTTGCCGCAGCCGGACTCGCCGACCAGCGACAGCGTCCGCCCCTCGGGGATCTCCAGGTCGATGCCGTCGACGGCCTGGACGACGCCGACGGTGCGCTGGAACAGCACCCCCGAGCGGATCGGGAACTTCTTGGTCAGTCCGTCGGTGCGCAGCATCGGCTCGCCGGCCGCGTCGGCACCCGCGGCGTGCTCAACGGGGGCCGCGGGCTCCCGCGGGGTCGCGACGGCCTCGGCGACCCGGTCGGCGTGCAGGCACGCGTGCGCGTGCCCCGGCCGGTCGGTGATCTGCAGCAGCTCCGGAACGGTCTCCGCGCAGGCGGCGGTGGCGAACCGGCACCGCGGGTGGAACGCGCAGCCCGACGGGACGTGCGCCAGGTTCGGCGGCTGCCCCGGGATCGGCTCCAGCTTCTCCGGCCGGGCCTGGTCCATCCGGGCCAGCGACGACAGCAGCCCGTAGGTGTAGGCGTGCCGCGGCTCGGCGAAGATCTCGTCGTTCGTCCCGGTCTCGACGACCTTGCCGCCGTACATGACCATGATCCGGTCGGCGTGCGCGGCGACCAGGCCCAGGTCGTGCGTGATCAGCACGATGGCGGTGTCGCGCTGCTCCTGCAGTTCCTCGAGCAGGTTCATGATCTGTGCCTGGACCGTGACGTCCAGCGCGGTGGTCGGCTCGTCGGCGAGCAGCACCTTGGGGTCGTTGGCCAGCGCCATCGCGATCATCGCGCGCTGCCGCATGCCGCCGGAGAACTCGTGCGGGTACTGCGCCGCCCGGGTCGCCGGGTTCGGGATGCCGACCTCTCCGAGCAGGTCGACGGCCCGACGGCGCGCGGTGACCTTGCCGGCCTGCCGGTCGTGCGCCCGGATCATCTCGGCGATCTGGTCGCCGACCTTGTAGACCGGGTTCAGCGCGGTCAGCGGGTCCTGGAAGATCATCGCGATGTCCTTGCCGCGCAGCGCGCGCTGCTCGGACTCGGGCATCGTCAGCAGCGAGCGGCCCTCCAGCAGCACCTCGCCGCTGGGGAACGTCGCGGGCGGGGCCGGGACGAGCCCCATCAGGCTCATCGCCGACACCGACTTGCCGGAGCCGGACTCGCCGACGATCGCGAGGGTCTCGCCGCGGTCGACGTGCCAGCTGACGCCGTCGACGGCCTTGACCAGGCCGCCGTCGGTCTCGAAGTGCACCCGCAGGTCGCGGACCTCGAGCATGTGCTCGCTCATCTCAGTTCCCCCCGCGCAGCTTCGGGTCGAGTGCGTCGCGCAGCCCGTCGCCGACGAAGGCGAACCCGAGCGTCGTGAGCATGATCGCCAGGGACGGGAACAGCCACAGGTGCGTGACCCCGTCCGCGGACAGGTACCGGGCGGCGGACGCGATCAGGCGTCCCCACTCCGGCACGTCCGGCGGGACACCGACGCCCAGCCAGGACAGCGACGCCATCGCCACGACCGTCACGCCGATGCTGGTCAGCGAGTAGACGAGCACCGGGGCGACGGCGTTGGGCAGGATGTGGCGGCGCAGGATCCGCCCGGTGCCCGCGCCGATCGAGCGGGCCGCCTCGACGTACTCGGCCTCGCGCAGCGCCAGCACCTGCCCGCGCATCAGGCGCGCCGTCGTCATCCAGCCCAGCGCCACCAGCGCGATGATCACCGGGACGACGCCGTTGCCGGTCGCCCGCACGATGACGATCGCGCCAACCAGCGCGGGGAACGCCAGGAAGATGTCGATGATCCGGCCGATCACCGAGTCCCAGGCACCGCCCTTGAACCCGGCCACCGCGCCCAGGGTCAGGCCGAGCAGCAGCGAGAACAGCACCGTCGAGACGCCGACGATCATCGCCAGCCGGGTGCCGTAGATGACGCCCGAGTAGAGGTCGCGGCCCAGCACGTCGGTGCCGAAGAAGTGGTCGGCCGACGGCGGCTGCAGCGTGTTGAGCAGGTTCTGCTCGAACGGGTCGTAGGGCGTCGAGAACGGCGAGACGATCGCGACGACGACCAGGAAGGCCACGATCACCAGGCCGGCCATCGCCAGCTTGTTCCGCCGGTAGCGGCGCCAGATCTCGGTGAACTGGCCGGGGCCCTGCGGGCGGCCGACCGGCCCGGCTGCCGGGACGCCCGGGAGCGCCGACGACGGGTCGGCGTCCGACGGGGTGCCCGGGGTCGAGGTGGGCGCGGAGGTGGTCGCGCCGCTGGAGGGTGGTGGGTTCATGAGGGATCGCCTCGCGTGGGTTCGGGACCGGTCCGCTGCGACGCCGGAGCGTCAGTTCAGCCGGATCCGCGGGTCGAGGTAGGCGTACAGGATGTCGACGATCAGGCTCAGCACGACGTACGCGATCACCGTGTAGATGACGACGGCCATGATCACCGGCGCGTTGTTGTTCACGATCGCCCGCGAGAGCAGGTAGCCCACGCCGTTGTACTGGAACACGGTCTCGGTGATGATCGCGCCGCCGACGTAGGAGCCCAGTGTGAGGCCGACGAACGTGACGACCGGCAGCAGTGAGTTGCGGACCGCGTGCCTGCCGAGCACGGTGCGTTCCGGCAGCCCCTTGGCCCGGGCGGTGCGCACGTAGTCGGCGCGCAGCACCTCGAGCATCGACCCGCGCATCAGCCGGGCGACGAACGCCGCCTCGATGACGGCGAGGGTGAAGGCGGGCAGCAGCACGTCGAAGTACCAGGGCACCTCGACGGTGAAGCTGCGCGGCACCGGCGGGAACGGCCCGATCCCGGAGACGTTCGCGACCAGGAAGATCGCGAGGACGAAGACCGGGATGCCGATCATGACCGTGGTCAGGACGGTGACGAGCGCGTCCCAGAACGAGTAACGCCTGACGGCGGCCAGGATGCCGGCGCTGACCCCGAACAGCAGCAGGAACAGCATCGCGACGAGCCCGAGGATGATCGTGTTCGGGAGCACGGCGCCGATCAGCTCGGTGACCGGGCGGCGCTGGTCGAAGTCGATGCCGAGGTCGCCTGTGAACAGGTTCCCCAGGTAGTGCAGGAACTGGATCACCAGCGGCTGGTCCATGCCGAACTTGGCGCGGTTGAGGGCGGCGACCTCGGGCGGGACGGCCTTCTCCCCGGTCGAGGCGAAGGGGTCACCGAGCGCGAAGGTGGCCAGGAAGATCAGGAGTGCGGCGACGACGACGACCAGGATCCCCTGGAGCACGCGCCGGGTGATGAAGCGACCCATGTGGTGGTTTTCCCGTCAGCAGCGGACCCCGTGCCGGGCCCGCACCGCCGGATCGCGGCGGTGCGGGCCCGGCCCGTGGGTCACTTGAGGGTGATGGTCTCCAGCGTCGGGTTCTCGTAGAAGTCCATGCCGAGGTTGGCGAACTTCTCCGTGTTGATCAGCCGGTACTGCTGGCGCTCGAACATCGGGATGAGGGCGAGGTCGTCCCCGATCGCGATCTTCTCGGCCTGCTTGTACAGGTCGTCGCGCTGCGCCTCGTCCTTGGTGGCCGAGGCCTGGTCCATCAGCCGGTCGAACTCCGGGTTGGAGTAGCGGCCCCGGTTGTCGCCCAGCGCCGGGTCGTTCGGCGACGCGGCGCCGATCGAGCGGGTGGCCAGCAGCGGCGTCAGGAAGTTCGCCGCGGTCGGGTAGTCGGCGCTCCAGGCGAGACGCGAGATGCCGGTCACGGTCGGCGACTGCTGGTTGTCCAGCAGGTCACGGAACGGCACGCCCTCGTAGTTGACCTTGATGCCGAGGTTCTGCTCGATCTGCTGGCGCACCGCGGCGGTCCACTCCTCGTGCCCGCCACCGGTGTTGAACTGGAAGTTGATCTCGGTACCGGGCTGGAAGCCGGCCTCCTGGGCGAGCTGCTTGGCCCGCTCCGGGTCGAACGTGCACGCGTCGCAGACGCCCGGCTGGTAGGTCTGCGGGAACGCCGGCGGCACGAACGCGGTGGCCGGGGACTGCCCGCCCTGGAAGACGCCCGCGGTGATCGCGGCCCGGTCGATGGCCATCGAGACGGCCTTGCGCGCCGCGACCGTGTCCAGCGGCGGCTTGGTCACGTTGACGACCAGGAAGTTGATGCCCGCCGTCTTGCGGGACAGCCACTTGCCCTGCGGGTCGAACTCGGCCTGCGCCTGCTGGTAGACGGGCGTGGGCATCCGGGCCCAGTCGAACTGGCCGTTGCGGAAGCCGTTGTACTCGGTGTCCGCGCCGGTGTCGGCCGGAGTGATGGTGATCTCGACGGCGTCGAGGTTGGCCTTCTCGCCCGCCGTGTAGGCGTCGTTGCGGACCAGGCGGATGCCCTGGTCGTGCCGCCACGCGCCGTCCATCTTGAACGGGCCGTTGCCGATCGGCAGGTCGTTGTAGGTCGCGTTGTCGGCGCCACCGGCCACGGTCGGGATCGGGGACAGCGCGGGGTGCGCGGTGCGGAGCTCGAACTCGCAGTTCGGCTCCTTCAGCGACACGACCAGCGAGTTCGGGTCGGTCGCGTTCACGCCGGACAGCTGCTGGGCCGTACCGGCCTGCATCTCGTCATAGCCCTGGACCTGGTCCAGGTGGTACGAGACCTCGGAGGCCGACGCCTTCGCGCTGGTGCGCTCCCACCCGCGCTTGAACGACGCCGAGGTCAGCGCCTCACCGTTCGAGAACGTCTGGTTCGGCTTGAGGGCGAAGGTCCACTGCGTGCAGTTGTCGTTCGACTCCCAGGACTGGGCGACGCCCGGGTACTCGTCACCGTTCGGCTGCACCTGCACGAGGCCGGTGAACAGCTGCTTGGCGACCAGCGAGCCCTCGGACTCCTGCACGTTGTACGGGTCGATCGCGGTCGGCTCGGTGATGCCGAGACGGAAGATCCCGCCCGGCTTGCCGGGCACCTGCTCGGGAACGGGCGTCTCCGGGAACCCGGCGCCGGCCTGCGCGGCGTCCCCCGAGGTCCCCGTGTTGCTCTGCTGGCTGCAGCCGGTGAGGACGAGCCCCACCACCGCGGTCAGGGCGATGGCCGAGGCGGCCGCCCTTCTACCCCTCATCTGTCGTGCCTCTCGAAATCGGTGGGCGCACGCCGGTGTGGCACCCGCTCGGGACCGGACGGCTCCCCGGATGTACTGCCGGGTAACCGCCCGAGAGGACGCTAGGAATGGCGTTCCTCCGGCCGCGACGCCGGTGGTCGATCGTGACCAAAGGGTGACCTCCGATCGACGTAACACCGTCGCGAACGGACGGGACAGTAACAACGGGAGAGGCGCGTTCCCAGGGGTCCGATGCACTTCGAAACCTGTTTGGTACACACGTACCACTAGCCGTCACGGAAGCGGGACGCAGCGCACCCTCCGGGTGCCGGATCAGGCGTCAGTTGCCGCGGTCGCCCGGCTGCGTCGACATCTCCTCCTCGGCGGAGCCCTCCGGCTCGGCCCAGGTCCGCGCGCCCGTCATCGGACCGCTCTGGATCGGTCCCGGCGTCACCCGGGTGGCCGCGTCGGTCTCCCGGTTGCTGATCACCAGGCCCTGCGCCTGGAACAGCGGCAGCGCCGGCAGCTGGCGCCACAGGACCCGCTCCGCCTCGCCGACGACGGCCGGATCGGCGTCACCGACCAGCAGCTCGTCGAGCAGCGGCTGCAGCGCCGGGAAGCACGACGTTCCGGGCAGGTCCTCCGGGAGGTCACCGGGAGGGCAGCCGTAGTCGGAGTCCAGCCGCGGTCCGATCTCCCCGTACGCCGGCCGCGGCGCGACCAGCAGGTCGACCGCGACCTGGGACGCGTCGTCGGAGTCGCTCGACGACGAGGTCGGGCTCGACGACGTCGTGGGCGCCTGCTCGGCCGGCGCCCCGCCGGGGGCCGGGACGGGCGTGGGAGCGGGCGTCGGCGTGATCGTCGAGGCCGACGTCGGCGTCGGCGTCGTCGGGGCGACGCTCGCGTTCGAGAGCAGGTCCGTCGCCGACGGCGCGACGACCGTCGACCCGATCCCGGCGACCCGGAGCTGTTCGGCGACGACGCGGGCGATCTCGACGTCCTCGCTGCGTTCCGCGCCCGCACCGATCACGATCGACAGCGGCCGGCCGCCGAGCGTCCAGCGCCCGTCGGCACCGCGCACGTAGCCGGCCTCGGTGAAGGCCCGCTCCGCGACCGCCGGATCGGGACGCCCGGGGGCGCCCGCGGGAGCCGTCGGCGCGTAGCCCGCGTCGGAGGGGGCGAACCCGAACACGTCCACCGGGACCGAGTCCGGGCTGACCCGTTCGCGGATCGCGCCGCGGTCCAGGCTCGCCGCGATGCCCTCGCGCACCCGCGGGTCGGCGAGCGGCCCGTCCTGGGTGCGGAACGCGAGCTGCTGCACCGACGGGCGCGGGGCGCTCTGGACCGTCGGGGGCTCCGGGGAGCGGGCCAGCACGTCGAGCGCCTGGGTGATCTCCGGCCGGGCGTCGGGCAGGGCCAGGTCGATGCCCTGGCTCTCCAGCGCGGTCGGGAGGGTGTCGGCCGGGATCCGGCGCAGGACGAACTCGTCGAGCACCGCCGGCGTGTCCCAGTAGGGGTCGTTGCGGACGAGCAGCACCTCACCGCGCAGCCGGTCGACCTGCATCAGGCGGAACGGGCCACCCGCGGCGGGAGTGCCGTTCGCGAACGGCGCGGTCCAGCCACCGGGGGCGTCCTTGAGCAGGTGCGCGGGCAGCAGGTTGTCGAACAGCTCCTGCCAGTGCGGGTAGGGCTCGCGGAAGACGACGTCGACGGCCTTGCCCGCGGCGCGCGACCGGACGTCGGTGATCTCCCGGTAGCCGGCGGCGCCGATGGTGTTGGGCTGGCTGCGCATCTGCTGCCAGAGGTAGACGAAGTCCTCGGCGGCGATCGGCGCGCCGGTCGACCAGCCGGCCTCGACGTTGAGCTCGTAGCTGACCGTGAACGGGCTCTGGGAGGTGACCTTCGCGTCGGTGGCGACCGTCCGGTCGAGCTGCCGGACGCCCTGCGCGTCGGGCCGGAACACCGACGGCATCGTCATCGCGGCGATCGCCGTGGTCGCCGTCGACTGGTCCGACCGCAGGTGCGGGTTGAACCCGGCGCCCAGGTCGTCGATCCCCGCCACGACCCGGCTCGGGGTCGTCACGGGTTCGGCCGGCTGGTCGATGTCCGGCGGAGGTGCCGGCTGCGGGTCCGCGGAGCAGGCGGTCAGCGCCAGCAGGCCGGCCAGCAGCAGCGCGGGGAGCGCTCGGATCGGTCGACGTGCTCTCACGTCGGCAGTATCCCCGTCCGGTCCTCCCGGACCGGCGGACGGGGTCCGTCGGCGGGTGCCTTTGCTCTGCACACTCCGGCGCACCGGTCTGCTCCCTGCACCCGGGTGCACCGCCTTGCTCTGCGCACCCGGGCGCACGACCCGCCGCGGACCCCGGACCTCACTTCTCGGCGTTCGCCGCCGCCTTGGCCCGCGACCGGGCGCGGGCACGCAGGTTCGGGTCCAGCTCGATCTTGCGGATCCGGACGTTCTGCGGGGTGATCTCGACGCACTCGTCGGGCGCGCAGAACTCCAGCGACTGCTCGAGGCTCAGGATCGTCGGCGGGACCAGCTTGACCAGCACGTCGGACGTCGAGGACCGGACGTTCGAGAGCTTCTTCTCCCGGGTGATGTTGACCTCGAGGTCCTCGTTGCGGGTGTACTCGCCGACGACCATGCCGCCGTAGACCAGGGTGGTCGGACCGACGAACAGGGTCCCGCGGTCGGAGAGCTGGTCGACCGCGTGGCCGGTGACGGGGCCGCTGCGGTCGGAGATCAGCGAGCCCTTGTTGCGGGTGCGGATCTCGCCGACCCACGGGCCGTAGCCGTCGAAGACGTGGCTGGCGATCCCGGCGCCGCGGGTGAGCGTGAGGAACTCGGTCCGGAAGCCGATCAGGCCACGGGCCGGGACCCGGAACTCCATCCGCACGCGCCCCTCACCGTGCACCATGTCGCCCATCTCGCCCTTGCGGCCGGCGAGCAGCTGGGTGACACCGCCGAGGCTGTCGTCCGGGACGTCGACCGAGAGCTGCTCGAACGGCTCGTGCAGCTTCCCGTCGATCGTCTTCGTGACGACCTGCGGACGGCCGACGGTGAGCTCGAAGCCCTCCCGGCGCATCTGCTCGACGAGGACCGCGAGGGCCAGCTCGCCACGGCCCTGGACCTCCCAGGTGTCCGGACGGTCGGTCGGCAGCACCCGGACGGACACGTTGCCGATGAGCTCGGAGTCCAGCCGGTTCTTCACCAGCCGGGCGGTCAGCTTCTTGCCGGGCAGCGGGTCGCGACCGGCCAGCGGCGAGGTGTTGGTGCCGATCGTCATCGAGATGGCGGGCTCGTCGACGTCGATCCGCGGCAACGCGACCGGGTGCTCCGGGTCGGCGAGGGTGTCGCCGATGGTCACGTCCGCGATCCCGGCGACGGCGACGAGGTCACCGGCTCGGGCCTCCTCGGCCGGGACACGGGTGAGCGCCTCGGTCATCATCAGCTCGGTGATCTTGACGCGCGGGGTGCTGCCGTCCTCCCGGCACCAGGCGACCTGCTGGCCGCGACGGAGCACGCCGCCACGGATCCGGCAGAGCGCGATCCGGCCGAGGAAGCTGGACGCGTCGAGGTTGGTGACGTGCATCTGCAGCGGCGCGGACGGGTCGTCGGCCGGCGGCGGGACGACGTCGAGCAGCGTCTCGAAGAGCGGGGTGAGGTCGTCGGAGTCCGGCAGCTCGCCGTCGCCCGGGCGGATCCGGGAGGCCTTCCCGGCCCGCCCGGAGGCGTAGACGACCGGCAGGTCGAGCAGGTGTGCGGTGGCCGACTCGTCGAGGCCCAGCTCGTCGGCCAGCTCCAGCAGCAGCTCGAGTGACTCGTCGACGACCTCGGCGATCCGGGCGTCGCCACGGTCGGTCTTGTTGACCACGAGCATGACCGGCAGGCCGGCGGCGAGGGTCTTGCGCAGCACGAAACGGGTCTGCGGCAGCGGGCCCTCGGAGGCGTCGACCAGCAGGACGACACCGTCGACCATGGACAGGCCGCGCTCGACCTCGCCACCGAAGTCGGCGTGGCCGGGGGTGTCGACGACGTTGATCGTGTAGCCCTGCCAGCTCACCGCGGTGTGCTTGGCGAGGATCGTGATGCCCTTCTCGCGCTCGAGGTCGCCGGAGTCCATGATCCGGTCGACGGGCTCGGCGCGTTCGCCGAAGGCGCCGGACTGGCGCAGCATCGCATCGACGAGGGTCGTCTTGCCGTGGTCGACGTGCGCAACGATCGCGACGTTGCGCAGCTCGGGCCGGCCCGCGGAATCGGGCACGGCGTCGCTTCCGATGGCGGAGGCAGCGTCGAGGGCCGAGGCGGAACGAGGGATGGTCACACCACCACGGTATCGGCAGCAACCCCTGCCCCCTGCCCGCGGTGCAGGTTAGCCTGACCTCATCATGGGTAAGGTCAAGAAGAAGTGCTGCCGCTCCAAGCCGAAGCGCTGCAAGAACTGCCCGGTGGTCGCGATGCGCCTGCGCAAGGTCGGTGCCGACGACCTGAGCGGCAAGTCGTACCAGCGCGCACTCAAGGTCGCACGGATCTACTGACCACAGTGGACGACCGCTGATCAGCGGCTGAGCCGGTCCGTCGATCGACACGGGCCGAGCGGGCGGAGTGGCCCGGAGCGCGGCGGAGCGCGTCCCCGGACTCCGCCTGCGCCCCCGACGACGGCCGGTCGAACCCGTCCGTCGGCAGCGTCCGGGAGCCCCACGGACCACCCCGCGGGCATGGCCGGGATCACACGGTCTGCTGCGTCACCCCGGTGCCGCGGGGCCACCGGAACCGTCATCCGGCGGCCCGTCCGGCCGTGGCGCCACCGGGCCCGGCCGGTCGCCCGGACACCGCGGCGCCCAGCGCGGCGAGGGTGGCGGCGGGGCGTCCCACGGGGTCCGACGGGTCGAGCACGAGCACCCGCCAGCCGTGCCGGCGGAGCATCGCCCGCCGCCAGCCCGCCCCGCACCCGTCACCCACCGACGAGGCTCCGCGGATCTCCACCGCGACCCGGGCGTCGGGGAACGCCAGCCGCAGGACGACGCCGGCGATCTGGTGCTCGGAGCGCCACCCGGTCACCCGTTCCTGCACGAGCAGGGCGCGGAGCCGGTGCTGGGCGTGCTCGACGGCCTGCCCGGTCGCGGAGGCCAGCATCCGGGCGACGGCCGACGACCCGTGCGCGCCGCGGTACCTCCCGAGGGCGGCGGTGAGCGTGGCCAGGTCCGGGACGGACCGGGCACCTCCCGTTCCCGCCCCGGACAGGACCCGGGTCAGCAGGGCCTCCCCCGCGACGTGCGGTTCGAGGGCCGCCTCGATCAGCGCGAGCGCCGGCGCGGCGACGGCGATCCGGTCCCGGTGCACGACGTCGGCCTGGTTCAGCCCGCGGCGGCGGACCTGCACCTCCGGCCGGGGGCGCGGCGCGCGCCGGCGGGGGACGGTCACGGTGACCGTCACCGGGGCGTCCGGGAGCAGCCCCCACCACCAGGCGGCCGCGGCGCCGGTGAGGACCGCGTCCTCCCCCGCCCACAGCACCGCCGCCCGCACCCGGCCGGCATCAGTGACCGCGTACGCGGTGTCCCGGTAGACCCGCGGATGCACCGGCACCCAGCGGCGCGCCGCCAGCCGGCGGTCCACGGCGTCCGGTGAGACGCCCGCCCGCACCGCCTGGCCACGGGAGAGCACACCGTCCTGGGCGGCGAGGAGGTGCTCGACAGGACCGGGCGGGGCGCTCCGCGACCGGCGACGGCCGGGTGGCGCTCCGTGCGACCCGGCGGAGCCGGCGGCAGACCCCCGGGACGGGGACGGGGACGAGGACGGCGGGAGGGTGGAGGGCATCGGGCTGCGAGTCATGCGGCTTGGACGACACCCGGGGCCCGGCGGTTCCCCCGACTTCCGGAGCCGTCGTCGTTCCGGCACGGTCCACCGCGGTCCACGTGCCGGGATCAGGACCGGAGCAGGTCGACCAGCTCCGCGACGACGGCCCGGTCCGCGTCGAGCCAGCCGAGGGCCGCCACCTCGTGCGCCCCGACCCACCGCAGCGACCGGTGCTCGCGGGCCTCCGGCTCGGGTGAGTCCGGCGTGAGCCGGGCGGTGCGGATACGCAGCACCCGGCGCCCGATCGGCAGGTCGGTCCCGATCCGGCCGTCCGCGCGGATCCGTGCCCCCAGCTCCTCCCGGCACTCCCGGACGAGCGCGTCCGTCTCGCTCTCCCCGGGCTCGACCCCACCTCCGGGCAGCTCCCAGCGACCGGCGAGCTCGGCCGGGTAGGACCGCTGGGCGACGAGCAGCCGCCCGTCGCGCACGATCGCCGCACCGACGACGACGGGGGCCCGGCCGAGCTCCCCGGCCCGCTCGGCGACGACGTCGCGGCGCGCCCCGAGCAGGCGACGGCCGTACCGGCGCAGCACCGGGTCGGAGAGCCGTCCGAGGACGCCGAACGGCGGTGACCAGGTGAGTTCGTCGCGGACCCGGGTACCGGCGCCGTCCGGGATGACCCGGGTCGCGTGCCGCAGGACGGCGGCCGGTCCCGTCGCGAGCTCGGACCACACTCCGGCAACGCCGGCCCGGGTGATCCGGGTCCGGCAGGCGAGGACCCCGGCCGGCAGGGCGACCCGCACCTCGTCGCCGGCGACGAGCAGCCGGGCGGGGGCGGTGAGCCGCGCACCGGTCCGGGAGAGCGCCTGCTCCGCAACGGCCGTCTCCCGGAGGACCCCCGCGACGAGCGCCGGTGGTGCGTCCACGTGGTGGTCGAGGGTCAGCACGGGCACACGGACGATCCTCGCAGGACGGGTCCCGGCGGCCGTCCCGGGCCGGATCTCGCCGAAACGCCACGGCCACCGGCGGTCGCGGCCAGGCTGGCGGCGTGCAGCAGACCCTCGGCGCTCCCGGAGAACGGGCTGTCCCGGCCGCCCGGCCACCCGCCGTCCGCATGACCGGCCTGGGCCGGGACTTCGGCGCGGTGCGCGCCGTCGACGGCGTCGACCTGGACGTCCCGATGGGATCGATCCTGGGCCTGCTCGGGCCGAACGGGGCGGGCAAGACCACGCTGCTGCGGATGCTGCTCGGGCTGCTCGCCCCGACCGACGGCACGATCGAGCTGCTCGGGCGGCAGCTCCCGGGTCGGGCCGCCGAGGTCCTCCCGCACGTCGGCGCCCTGATCGAGGGCCCGGCGCTGCACGGGCACCGGACGGGCAGGCAGAACCTGCTGCGGTACGCGGCGGCCGAACCGCTGCTGGCCACCGACCGGGTCCTGACCGCCGTCGCCGCCGTCCTGGAGCGGGTCGGGCTCAGCGGCGCTGCGGACCGGAAGGTGCGCGAGTACTCGCTCGGCATGCGGCAGCGGCTGGGCCTCGCCGTCCCGCTGCTGACCCGACGACGGCTGGTGGTCCTCGACGAGCCGACCAACGGTCTCGATCCGGCCGGCACCCGCGACGTCCGCCGGCTCGTCGCGGAGATGCACGCGGCCGGCGCGACCGTGGTGGTCAGCTCGCACCTGCTCGCCGAGATCGAGACCACCTGCACGCACGTCGCCGTGCTGCGGGCGGGGCGGCTGGTGGCCGCGGGCCCGTTGCGGGACCTGCTCGACGGCGCGGCCGGACGGCTGGTCGTGACCACACCGGACGGCGGCCGCGCGGTCCGTGTCCTGCTCGACCGCGGCATCGACGCCGAGGTGGCACCGGAGGGCCGGGTGCAGGTCGCGGCCGGGCCGCCGGCGCCGGACGTCGTCGCGCTGCTCGTGCACGCCGGTGTCGCGGTGCACGGGGTGACCCGGCCCGTGGCCCGACTGGAGGAGGTCTTCGCCGACCTCACCGGGGACCCCGGCCGGAGCCGGACGCCCGGTGGACCCGGGGCCTACCGGTGAGCACCGCGGTCCGCCCCGGTACGGCACCGCGCGCGGCCGGCCGGGCCACCGCGGCACCGCTCCCCCGCCTCCTCCACTCGGAGCTCGAGCTGGCCCTGGCGCGCCCGCGGACCGCCGTCGTGCTCGCCGCGGCGGCGGCCGTCCCGGTGCTCGCGACGCTCGCCCTGGCCGGCGGGCCCGGCGACCTGACCCACGCGCTGGGTGTCCTGGTGGTCGCTCTGTCCGAGCCGGCCGCGTTCTCCCTGGGCATGCCCCTCGTGCTCGTCGCCGCGGACGCGTTCGCCGGCGAGCGGGGCAGCGGCACCCTCGACGGGCTGCGCCTGTCGCCGGTCGGCCCCGGACGGTTGTTGCTGCTCAAGGTCTCGGCGGTGGCGTGTGCGGCGACCCTGTCCGCACTCGTCGTGGTCGCCGCCGCGCTGGTCGCCGGTGGCCTGGTGCTGGGCGCCGGGCCGTACGGCACCGGGGTGACGCTCGGGCGGGCGCTCGTCCTCGCCGCCTGGGTGACCGGGCAGCTGACCGGGCTCGGTCTGCTGCTCCTCGCGTTGTCGGCGGCGGTGCGGCGACCGGCGGTCGTGGTCGCCACCGGGCTCGCCGCCCTCACCGCCGCCCCGCTGGTCGCGACGGTCCTCCCGGATGCCGCCGCCGTGCTCCCCTCCGGGCACTGGCACGAGGTCCTCGCCGCGGTCACGGCCGTACCCGCCGACACCGGCGCGGCGTGGGCCACCACGGTGCGCGCGGCGGGGTTCGCCGTGGCCGGGGCCGGGATCGTGCTGTTCCTGCTCACCCGCCGCGACGGGTGACCCGGCGGTCGTCCCGCCGTGACGCGCGGTCCGGTCTGCGCCACGATGGGCCGATGGCCACCCCGCTGCTGACCGACGCCGAGATCACCGACGCCCTGCGGACGCTCCCGGGCTGGGACCGGGACGGGGACTCGATCGTCCGCACCGCACGGCTGCCCGACTTCGTCGCCGCCGTGTCGGTGGTGGACCGCGTCGCCGACGACGCCGAGGCCGCCGACCATCACCCGGACATCGACATCCGCTACAACACGCTCACGTTCCGGCTCTCCACGCACTCCGAGGGCGGGCTCACCGCCAAGGACACCGGCCTGGCCGGCCAGATCTCCGACCGGATCGCCACCGCAGGCGGCTGAGCCCGGCCGGGACGGCCCGGCCGCCTCAGAGCCGGCGGTTGCGCAGGACCGGGATCTGCTCGCGGACCTCGGCGGCGACCGCCGGGTCGACGTCGGCGACGAGCACACCCGGGCCGGCGTCGAGCGAGTGCACGATCTCCCCGCGCGGTCCGGCGACCAGGCTGTACCCGATCCCGGTGGGGGCCTTGCCGTGCTCCCGGCCGACGGTCGTCGGGTCGGCCTGGTCACAGGCGACGACGAACGACCCGGTGTCCAGCGCCCGCGCGCGGACCAGCAGCTCCCACTGCTCGCGCTTCCCCGCTCCCGCACCCCAGGACGCGGGCACGAGCTGGACGGTCGCGCCCGCGTCGGCGAGCCGCTGGTAGAGCCCGGGGAACCGGACGTCGTAGCAGGTGGAGAGCCCGACCCGGACCGGATCGGTGCCGGGCCCGTCCGCCTCCGGGACGTCGACCGTGACCGGTTCGGTCCCCGGCGCGACGGTGTCGGACTCGGCGAACCCGAACGCGTCGAACATGTGGATCTTGTCGTAGTGGGTGTCCACACCGGCACCGGTGACCAGGAGGGTGTTGCGGACCCGGCCGTCACCGGAGGGGGTGAACATCCCGACCACCACCGTGATCCCGGCGGCCGCGGCCAGCCCACGCACCCGCGACGCCCACGGCCCGTCCAGAGGCTCGGCGACCGGTCCCAGCGCGGTGCCGAAGCAACACATGCCGGCCTCGGGGAACACGACGATGCGGGCCCCCGCACCGGCCGCCTCCCGGACCCGCGGTCCGATCTCGGCGAGGTTCTCCTCGGGGTCGCGGGTGGAGGAGATCTGGGCCAGTGCGATCCGCATGGACCGGTCGTACCACGTCCACCTGGTGGACGCGCCGGTCGAGCCGCGGGCGGAACGTGGGGTACGGTCGAACCGTGCTGCGCGCCTACTACTACTGGTTTCGCCAGCCGGCCCGGGATGGGTCGGCCGGCGCGGTAGCGCGCTGACCTCCATCCCCGCGAGCCGGCATCACGGACCGGCTCGGGCACGGTGATCCGGGGCGGTCTGCCGGGAAAGGACCGCCGTCCCCGATGAGTAGCACTCCCGCTGCACTGCTCGACACCCCGCTGGACGACCGGCGCATCGAGCGGATCAGCCCACTGATCTCCCCCGCCCTGCTGCGGCACGATCTGCCGTGCACCCCCCAGGTCGCCGACACCGTCACCCGTGGACGGGCCGCCGTGACCGGGGTGCTCGACGGCACCGACGACCGGCTGCTCGTCATCGTCGGGCCGTGCTCGGTGCACGACCCGGAGGCCGCCATCGACTACGCCGGCCGGCTTGCCGCGCGGGCCGAGGAACTCTCCGGCGAGCTGTGCGTCGTCATGCGGACCTACTTCGAGAAGCCGCGCACCACGGTCGGCTGGAAGGGCCTCATCAACGACCCGGGCCTGGACGGCACGTTCGACGTCAACCGGGGCCTGCGCACCGCCCGCAAGCTGTTGCTCGACATCTCCGCCCTGGGCCTGCCGGTGGGCTGCGAGTTCCTCGACCCGATCACCCCGCAGTACATCGCGGACGTCGTGACGTGGGGATCCATCGGCGCCCGCACCGCGGAGAGCCAGGTGCACCGGCAGCTGGTCAGCGGGTTGTCGATGCCGGTCGGGATCAAGAACGCGACCGACGGTGACGTCCGGGCGGCGCTCGACGGCATGCGGGCGGCGGCGGCGTCGCACGTGTTCATGGGGGTCAACGCCGACGGGCTCGCCGGGCTGGTCACGACCACCGGCAACCCGGACACCCACGTGATCCTGCGCGGCGGCACCCGGCCGAACTACTCGGCGGAGGACGTCGCCGCGACCACGAGCGCCCTGCGCGACGCCGGGGTCCCGGAGCGGGTGGTCGTCGACGCGAGCCACGGAAACAGCGGCAAGGACCACGAACGCCAGGCCGTGGTGGTCGGCGAGCTGGCCGAGCGGATCGCGGACGGGGAGCGCGGCGTCACCGGGCTGATGATGGAGAGCTTCCTGGAGGCGGGGCGCCAGGAGCTCGGCCCCGACATGGTGCGCGGCCGTTCGGTGACGGACGCCTGCATGTCCTGGGACACCACCGACGAGCTGCTCGGCACCCTCGCCGCTGCCGTCCGCACCGGCCGCCGCTGAGCCGGACCGGCGGGGCCGGGCCGGGAGCCGGTCGCCGCTCCCGCCCCGGCCCGCCGCCACGGGTCCTCTCCCACCGGCCGGGTTCCGTCGCGCACAGTTCCGGCGTGGGCACTGTCCGTCCGTTGCGGACGGTGCGAGGCTCGGCCCCCGTCCGGCCGGGACCGGCCGTGACCACCGGGAGGGGACGAACATGATCAAGGGCTTCAAGGACTTCCTGCTGCGCGGGAACGTCGTCGACCTCGCCGTGGCGGTAGTCATCGGCGCCGCCTTCACCGCGGTCGTCACGGCCTTCACGGAGGCGTTCCTGAAGCCGCTGATCCAGCTCTTCTCCGGCGGCGGCGAGCTGGCCGGAGCGTTCGAGGTGAACGGCGTGACGTTCGACTGGGCGAGCTTCGTGAACGCGGTGATCACCTTCGTGATCACCGCGGCGGTCGTGTACTTCCTCGTGGTGCTGCCGCTGAAGACGATCCAGGAGCGGCGCAAGCGGGGCGAGGAGGCCGGACCGGCCGACCCCACCGAGGTCGAGCTGCTCAAGGAGATCCGCGACCTGCTGCGCGAGGGCCGCGCCGACGGCGTCGCGGTCCGGCACGCCGTCGGGCCCGACGGGTCGACCGACTGATCCCGGGGCCGCCCGGCCGGTCTCACCCCGCACCGCCGCCGAGCCGGGCCCGCACGCGTCGGCGCAGCAGGTCGTACTGGGCGGCGCAGCGCCGCGGCGGCCCGGGCGGCCGCACCACCGGGCGGGGCGGCTGGACGGTCTCCCCCGGTGCGAACTGGTCGCGCGTCAGGTCGATCTCGGTGCCGCCGGGGAGCCGGTTCCACCAGTGGTATCCCTGCAACCTGCCGTCGGGCAGCCAGACCTCGGCGAGCAGCAGCTCCCCGCCGAAGAGGTCGTGCAGCACCAGTGCCGTCGCCCCGCACTGCCCGCGGGACGGCGACCCGGGGCTCCAGTCGTCGAGATCCGCGTCGTCGCAGGTGTCCCGGCCCCACGACGACCGCAGCGCGGCCGCCACCTCGGACAGGGTGGGTGCCGGTGCGGCCGGCCGGGCGGCGGTGGTCATGGCGCGGAAGCTACGACCGACCCCCGACAGTTCCGGCCGGTGCGGGCGCGTCGGCAGCGGTCGCCGCCCGGACGGTCACCGGCACCGCGACACCGGTCGCGGCACGCCGCGCTCCATCCGGTGCTCGGTGATCCCGTCCGGGCGCTCGATCGGTCCGAGATCGACGAACCCGAGCCTGCGGTAGAGCGCGGCGGCCCGCTCGTTCCCGACGACGACGTGCAGGGCCAGCCGGCCCGCGCCCCATCCCCCGGCCCGGTCGAGCACCGCGGAGACCAGTGCCTCCGCCGCGCCGGTGCCACGGGCGTGCGGCGCGACCCACAGCGCGATCAGGTCGGCGGTCCCGGTCTCGTCCGGCGGGACGGCGACGACCTGGCCGCACGGACGCCCGTCGAGGTCGGCGACGAGGTGGCGGTTCGGCGCGGCCAGCCGGTCCCGCCACTCCTGCTCGCCCGCGCCCAGCCAGTCCTCGAGCCTGCTGTGGAACGCGTGCGGGGCCTCGGCGAGCGCGGCGAGCCGCAGCGCACGCCAGGTCCTCCAGTCGTCGGGCTCCAGCTCTCGCACGGTGATCGACGGACCGGCCAACGAGCACCTCCCGGGGTCGGACGGAAGGGCGAACCTAGCAGCGTCCACCCGGCCGCCGACGCCCGCTGCACCGTGGCGTCCGAGACCTCCGGCGCCGCAATGTGTCCGGATCGTCCGGTCCGAACCGGCAACCGGAGCCCGGAGCGGGTACGAACAACGGTCATGCCGCCCGAACCACGTCACCGCGCCCGGACGGTCGTCTCGTCCTGGTCGGCCGGAACCCACCGTGTCCTCGTCCTGCTGATCGTGGCGGTGCTCGTCGTCGCCGGTGTCCTGACCGGACTGATGCTGAGCCGCGCCGACGCGCAGGACACGGGCATCGACGCACTCGGCCCCCTGACCGGCCCGCCGACGCTCGTCGGGCGGGTGCAGGAGGTGCGGGACCCGGCCACCGTCGTCGTCGACGTGCAGGGGCGGCCGGTGACCGTCTCGGTGCTCGGGGTCGACACCTCGGCGACGCCGGAGTGCGCGCAGGCCGGCGCGCTGGCCTTCGCCCGCGACTTCCTCGACGGCGAGGAGGTCACCCTGGTACCCGACCCGACACTGCCCGCCCCCGCGGCGGACGCCCCGGCCTGGCCGGCCTACCTGGTCGTCGCCAGCCAGCAGTCCTACACCGACGCCGCCCTGGTGGCGGGCTGGGTCTCCCCCGGTGAGGGCCGGTACCGGCCCGGGTTCGAGGCTGGCGAGCGGATCGCTCAGGACCAGGACGCGGGGATGTGGGGCCCGCCCTGCAACCGTCAGCCCTGATCGTGGGCGACACCCCGGTCACGCGGCACGGCGACCACGCTCCTGGGAGGATGCCGCCGTGGATCCCCGGGTGGTACGGACGCGCAGGCGCCTGCAGGACGCCCTGCTCGCCCTCGCCCGCGAACGCCCGCTGGAGTCGATCGCCGTCGCGGACGTCGCCGAGCGCGCCGGGGTCAACCGCAGCAGCTTCTACCAGCACTACGGCGACAAGGAGGCCCTGCTCGCGGACGCGCTGAGCGCGCAGGCCCTCGCGGCGGGCGCCGACCTGTCCGAGCTGGTGACGACCGACGTCGGGCCCGAACCCCCGGGGGCATTGCTCCGCTGGTTCGCGCACGTCGGCGATCACGCGTCGCTGTACCGCCAGGCACTGGGCGGGGCGGCGGCACCGGACGCGGCGGCCGGGATGCGCCGCTGGATGCAGGACTTCGTCGCCGACACCGCGCGGCGGATGGGGTTCGCCGAGGACGACGCCGGCATCCCGCTCGACGTGTTCGCCGCCGGTCTGACGTGGTCGTTGCTCGGCGTCGCGGCGAGCTGGCTGGAGCGCGATCCGCTGCCCGCCCCGGAGGTCGCGGCCGGGTGGGCGTGGCGGATGCTGGTCCGCCGGGACTTCTGAGCTCGCTCGGTCGTTCCGGTCGGCCGTGCCGCCCGGGCCGGGTCCAGCGGCCCGGGCGGCACGTGCCTTCCACCCCGTGGATCAGCCCTGCACGATCCCGGAGTTGCTCGAGTCGACCGTGGTCGAGGACTGCGAGACCGGGCCGCTCGAGAGCAGGCCGCCGATGTTGAGCGTCGGGTTCACCGAGGCGTCGACGTCGATCAGGCCGCCCTTCTGCGACGCGTGGCCGCCACCCTGCCCGTGCTTGCCGGAGCCGGACTGCAGGATGCCGCTGTTGGACTCGTCGACATCGGTCGTCGACTGCTCGACCGCGCCGGAGCTGAGGATGCCACCGACGTTCGCCGACGGGCTCACGTCGAGGCCCAGGCCCACCAGGTCGTCGACCTGGACGGCGTCGCCGGCGCCGCAGCCGGACTGCGCGATGCCGGAGTTCGAGCGGTCGACCTTCGTCGACTGCTGCGAGACCGGGCCGTCGTTGGCGATCCCGCCGAGGTTCAGCGCGGGGTCGACGGCGGCGTCCAGGCCGAGCAGGCCGCCCTTCTGGGAGGCGTGCGACGGGCTGCAGTCACGGTCCTTGCCGTCCTTGCCGTGCCCGCCGTCGCCGTAGTCACCGGCGAAGGCCATACCGGCCGAGCCGAGGGCGAGCGGGACGGTCAGCGCACCGACGGTGGCGACGCGCCACAGGGCGCGGCGGGAGGAGAACGTCGTCTCGGGGGCGTTCATGGCACTCCTTCTCTTCTGTGTGGCCCGACCGCCCGCATTTCACGCTGTGTCACGGCCAGGTGGCACAGAACGTACGGACGACCGTGACAGAACAGGAGGGCACCCCTCACTTCACGACCCTTTTGTCCGTTTCAGCACTGACCGATGGACCGCTCGCCGTTGATCAACTACACCGAGTGCTATCCATCATCTGTCGGATAGCTACTCTGCGTATAAGTGAGGGCTCTCTCCGATCGTTACACTCGACCGCGGAAATGAGGCCCACGTCACATGCGCGCAACGGCAGGGCGGACGAGGCGTCCTACTGCGCGGGCACGGAGAACACTCCGAAGCGCGACACTCTCTCGCTTGGGATCTCACCTGCGGCGATGCGCCGTCCGGAGCAACGTCTGCTGCGCCGTTCCGCGAGCGACGGACGGCGGACGGCGACATATCGATCGCCGAACGGCAGCGCGACTCACGCCTCCGACAATTGGCGATAGGCCATCGTGAAACGGCTCGCCGTCAGTGCGTTCGCATCCCGCTCAACGACGTGGCCCGTCTGGAGTAACGGCTCACGGCGAAGAATTACGCCGTCGGTGGTACCCCGACGCGGTGCCACCCGCCCGTGATCGACCCGCGCCCGGCGGTCAGCGTCCGGCGAACGCCGCCAGGAGCCCGTCGGTCAGGGCGGCGCGCTGGTGCTCGGGCACGTCCTCGAGCAGGGTCCGGTCGGACTCGCGCAGCACGGACCTGCCCCAGTGGGTCAGCTCCCGGCCGTACTCGGTGACGTGCAGGCGTGCGGCCCGCCCGCGACCGCCCGGGCCCCGCCGCTCGACCGCGCCCAGCTCCTCGAGCTGCCGCAGCGTGGCCTGCATGCTCTGGGTCGTGATCCCGGACCGCCGGGCGAGTTCGCTGTACGAGTGTCCGGTGTCTCCCGCGAGGTGCCCCAGCGCGGAGAGGTGGCGCATGGACAGGTCCCGGGTGCGCAACGTGTCCTCGACCTGCTCGCGGAGCCGGCGGCCGAGCGCCATGATCAGGAACGTCGGGCTGGGCTCGATCGCCGGCCCCGCGACGGGGGCGGACGGGGACTCGGACGGCTCGGACACCCGCCCATCATCCCCGTCCGCCGGGCACGGTGAGCACTCGTCGAGTGGTACTCGGTGCACCCCTCCGTTGATCGCACCGGTGCATGGCGTGCCAGTCGACGGCGCCCGGACCGCTGGGAAACCGGGGCGCGACGGCCGGACGTCGGCGCTTAGCATCGCTTCCATGACCGTCGCGTCGGCCCTGGCCTACACCTTCGCGTTCGTGCTCCTGCTCGTCGTCCCGGGACCCGACTTCGCACTGGTGCTGCGCAACGCGGGCACGGGCGGCCGGCGGGCCGGGATCGCGACGGCGCTGGGCGTCGGCGCCGGACTCGCCGTGCACGCGGTGGGTGTGGCGCTCGGCCTGGGCGCGATCATCGCCGCGTCCGCGACGCTGTTCACGATCGTCAAGCTGGTCGGCGTCGCCTACCTCGCCTACCTCGGGATCGCGGCGCTGTGGGCCGGGCTGCGCCGCCCCCGGCCGTCGGGCACACCCGCGACCGACGACGAGCCTGCCGCTCCGTCCGGCCCCCGGCCGTTCGCCGCGCACTTCCGGCAGGGCCTGCTCTGCAACGTGCTCAACCCGAAGGCGATCCTGGTCTACCTCGCGCTGATGCCGCAGTTCCTCCCTGCCGGGGCGGCGCTCGGCGCGACCCTGACCCTGTCGACGATCACCGTCGCGTCGGCGGTCGTCTGGTTCGTGCTGGTCGCGTGCACCGTGGCGGCCACCGGGCAGGTGCTGCGCCGGCCACGGGTGCGGCGCTCGCTCGACGCGCTGACCGGTACCGCACTGCTCGCGTTCGGAGCGAGACTGGCGCTCGCCCGGCCCTGACCAGCATCGACACACCGGTGTGGCGCCGGTCACATTCTCCCGAGCTTGTGTGTGCCGCTGCGGCACAGCGTCTCCTCGTCGGCGGAACCGGCCGCGAGCAGTGAGGAGATCCCATGAACCCGCCCGAGACCATCGCCGTCGAGGACTTCCTGCGCCCTCCGGAGCGCACCGGGGCCTCGATCTCACCGGACGGCACGAGGATCGCGTTCCTCGCGCCGTGGAAGAACCGGCTGAACGTCTGGATCGAGGACCTCGACCCGGCGGACGGCGAGGTCCCCGAGCCGCGCTGTGTGACCGCCGACGAGACCCGCACCGTGCAGGACTACCGCTGGACGCACGACCCGCGGTGGATGCTGTACCTGCAGGACGACGGCGGCGACGAGAACTGGCACGTCTACCGCATCGATGTCGACGACCCGGACGCCGCGGCCGTCGACCTGACCCCGTTCCCCGGTTCCCGGGTACTCGACCTCGTCCAGCCCCCGGCCCGGCCGGGGACCGCGATCGTCCAGCTCACCGGGCGGGTGTCCGCCGCGATCGAGCTGCACGAGCTCGACATCGCGACCGGGGAGCTGACCCTGCTGTCCGGCGCCCCGGAGACCGCCTCCGACGACGGGGATTACGTCAAGAGCTCGCACCACGTCGGTGACGGGACGCTCCTCGTCGAACAGCTGAACGCCGACGGCGACATCGAGCTCCTGCGGAGCACCGGCTCAGGACCGCCGCGCCGGATCACCACCTTCGACGGATCCGACCTCCCGCTGGGTCTCTACCCGTTCGAGGTGACCCCGGACGGCACCGGCCTCTGGGTCGGCTCGAACCGTGGCACCGACCGGACCCGCCTGGTGCGGGTCGACCTGGCCACCGGGGAGGAGACGGAGGTCGACAGCCACCCGTCGTTCGACCTGGACACGCGCGCGCTCGTCCTGGGCCACCTGCCGAGGCCACTGATCCGTCACCGGCGCACGGGCGAGCTGCTCGGCGTCCGCTACCTCGGCGAGCGGCAGGTGATCCATGCGCTGGACCCGCACTTCGCCGAGGTGCTGCCGCAGCTGGAGGCCCTGTCCGACGGCGATCCGGCCACGATCTCCTCCGACCGGGACGGGCGCCGCTGGATCGTGTCCTTCACCCACGACCGCGAACCCGGCGTCACCTGGCTCTACGACCACGCCACCGGGGAGAGCCGGCTGCTGTTCCGGCCGAACCCGCACCTCGATCCGGACGCGCTGGCGCCGACCACGCCGGTGACCATCACCGCCCGGGACGGTCTCACGCTGCCGTCGTACCTGACGTTGCCGGTCGGGGTGGAGCCGTCGGCGCTGCCGATGGTGCTGCTGGTCCACGGCGGCCCCTGGGTGCGCGACGCCTGGGGGATGGACCGGTCCGTGCAGGTGCTGGCGAACCGCGGCTACGCGGTCCTGCAGGTCAACTTCCGCGGCTCGTCCGGATTCGGCAAGGCCCACATGAAGGCGGCGATCGGGGAGTTCGCCGGGAAGATGCACGACGACCTGCTCGACGCCGTCGACTGGGCCGTCGAGCAGGGGTACGCCGACCCCGACCGGGTCGGGATCTTCGGCGGCTCCTACGGCGGTTACGCGACGCTGGTCGGCGTCAGCTTCACCCCGGACCGCTTCGCCGCGGCCGTCGAGTACGTCGGCATCTCCGACCTGTCGACGTTCATGCGGAGCGTGCCCGAGTTCGCCCGGCCGGGCCTGCGGATGAACTGGTACCGCTACGTCGGCGACCCCGACGACCCGGAGCAGGAGGCGGACATGATCGCCCGCTCCCCGATCAGCCGGGCGGACGACATCCGCACACCGCTGATGGTGGTGCAGGGCGCCAACGACACCCGGGTGGTCCAGGCCGAGTCCGACCGGATCGTCGGGGCGTTGCGGTCCCGCGGGGTCGACGTCGAGTACCTCGTCTTCGACGACGAGGGTCACTTCATCATCAACCCCGAGAACCTGCTCACGATGTTCCGGTCCGCGGAGCGGTTCCTCGCGGAGCACCTCGGCGGACGGGTGCACGAGAGCTGACGACGGTGCGCTCACCCGCGCTGCGGCGGGACGGCGTCGGGGCGTGGGACGAGGGTCGTGAGCTCGGGCACGTCCCGCGCCAGTCCCTCGTCGAGCGTGGCCGGCGACGCGCCCGGGACGGCGGCCACGAGGCTCGTGAGGTAGGCGTCCGTCACCTGCCGGTGTCCGCCCACGTGGCCGAGACGGGCGTCGGCGAAGGACAGGGAGTCCGGCCAGAACTCGCATCCGGGGAGCGCGTGCACGGCCCGGAGGAGCCCGGTCGCCGTCGACGGTGTCTCCCCGGCCCGGACCAGGAACCGGACGAGCGCGCCCTCCACCACGGGGCACAGGGCGAAACGCTCGATGCGTGCACCCCACGCGGACGCCCTGTCGTGGTGTTCGTGTTCCGTGACGGTGAGCGCGATCAGGACGTTCGCATCGAGGAGGTAGGTCGTCACTCCTCGTCCACCGTGGCCGCGACGTCCTCCGAGGTGACCCGCCGTCCCACGCTCACGACCGGGAATCCGGACCGGTCGTCGTCGACACCGATCACGGCGGGCTCCCCGAGCTGGATCAACCCGCGCGCCGCCAGCTCCGCGACCCCGATCGAGGGCGTCCGGTCCCTAGGCTGTTCCCATGGTCAGCACTCGCTACGAGTCGATCGGGACACCGGACGGCGCGTTCGACGCGTTCTGCGCGGCGCCCGACGGGCCCGGCGCCCCGGCCGTCCTGGTCTTCCTGGTCTTCCAGGAGGTCTTCGGGATCAACGACAACATCCGCGGGCTGGCGGTCCGGCTGGCCGAGGCAGGCTTCCTGGCGCTGGCACCGGACGTCTTCTGGCGCATCGAGCCGCGCTTCGAACGCAAGGACGAGTCGGGGCTGGCCGACGGCTTCGCGATGGTGCAGCAGCTCGATCTCGACCTCGCCGCCGCCGACATCACCGCCACGATGGCGCACACGCTGGCGATGCCGGGGTGCGACGGGCGGATCGGCGGCGTCGGGTTCTGCCTCGGCGGCACGCTCGCCTACCTGTTCGCCACCACGTCACGCGTGGCGGGCCGCGGACCGGACGCCGTCGTCTCGTACTACGGCTCCGGCGTGAACGGCCTGCTCGGTTCGGCGGACAGCATCGAGTGCCCGATGCTGTTCCACTACGGGGCGGACGACCCGTACATCCCCACCGAGCAGATCGACGAGGTCGAGCGGGCCCTGGCCGGTCGCGCCGACGTCACCCTGCACCGCTACGACGCCGGGCACGCGTTCTCCAACTGGGACGCCCCGTCGATGTACGACGAGTCCGCCGCGCGGCCGGCGTGGGACCGGACGATCCGGTTCCTCGACCGGCACCTCCGCACCTGAGGCCGCGAGGACGGATGGGTGTCCTGGCGGCAGGACGACGCCACTCGGTCGCATGCCGGACGGACGGCACGGTCGTCGCGACCGGGGACGGCCGGGCCGGCGAGTGCGACGTCGGCGGGTGGACCGGCGTCGTCGCCGTGGCGGTGGGCAACGTCCACACCGCGGCCAACACAGGCAGGGCCCACACGGTCGGACTCCGCTGCGACGGGACGGTGCTCGCGACCGGCTGGAACGGCGACGGGCAGTGCACCGTGGACGGGTGGCGGAGTGTCACAGCGGTCGCAGCCGGATGGCGCCGGACCCTCGGGCTGCTCGCGGACGGCACCGTGGTGGCTGCAGGGAGGGATGCCGAAGGGCAGTGCCGGGTCGCGGACTGGCGTGGGGTGCGGGCCCTCGCCTGCGGTGACTGGCACTCCGTCGGGGTGCTGGTGGACGGGACGGCCGTCGCCACCGGGAACGACCGGCGCGGCCAGTGCCGGGTCGAGGAGTGGCGCGACCTGGTGGACGTCGGCGCCGGTGCGCTGCACACCGTCGGGCTGAGAGCCGGCGGCACCGTCGTCGCGGCGCCCGGCGACGGGCCGGGCACCGTGGCCGTCAGGGCGTGGCGGGACGTCGTCGCGCTGTCGGCCGGCAGCCACCACACCGTGGCGTTGCGCGCGGACGGCACGGTCCTGGCCGCCGGGGACGACGCCCACGGGCAGTGCGACGTGCAGGAATGGCGTGATGTCGTCGCGGTGGCGGCCGGTTCCACCCACACTCTCGGGCTCCGGGCGGACGGGACGGTCGTCGCCGCCGGGAACGACGCGGACCGGCGGTGCCGGGTCGGTGGGTGGAGCGGAGTCCGGTCGGCGCCTACACGTTGAAGCGGAATTCGACCACGTCGCCGTCGTGCATGACGTAGTCCTTCCCCTCCATCCGCACCTTCCCCGCGGCCTTCGCGGCGTTCATCGTCCCGGCCGCGACGAGGTCGTCGTAGGACACGATCTCGGCCTTGATGAACCCGCGCTCGAAGTCGGTGTGGATCACGCCGGCGGCCTGCGGGGCGGTCGCGCCCTGCGGGATCGTCCAGGCGCGGGACTCCTTGGGCCCGGCGGTGAGGTAGGTCTGCAGCCCGAGGGTGGAGAACCCGGCGCGGGCGAGGGCGGCGAGGCCCGCCTCGTCCTGCCCGATCGACTCCAGCAGCTCGGCCGCGGACTCGTCGTCGAGCTCGAGCAGCTCGGCCTCGACCTTGGCGTCCAGGAAGACCGCCTGCGCCGGGGCGACGAGCTCGGTCAGCTCCTTGCGGCGGGCGTCGTCGGAGAGGACGGCCTCGTCGGCGTTGAACACGTACAGGAACGGCTTGGTGGTGAGCAGCGTCAGCTCGCGCAGCAGGCTGGTGTCGGCGCCGGCCTGGAACAGCGTCCGGCCCTCGTTGAGGATCCCGGCCGCGGCCTGCGCGGCGTCGAGCACCGGGCGCCGGTCCTTCTGGGTGCGAGCCTCCTTCTCCAGCCGCGGGAGTGCCTTCTCCAGCGTCTGCAGATCGGCCAGCACGAGCTCGGTCGCGATCGTCTCGATGTCGCTCGCGGCGTCGATGCGGCCGTCGACGTGCACCACGTCCGGGTCGTCGAAGACCCGCACGACCTGGCAGATCGCGTCGGACTCGCGGATGTTGGCGAGGAACTTGTTGCCCAGGCCCGCCCCCTCGGAGGCGCCCTTGACGATGCCGGCGATGTCGACGAACGACACCGTCGCCGGGAGGATCTTGTCCGAGGCGAAGATCTCGGCCAGCTTGTCCAGGCGGGGATCCGGCAGCGGGACCACGCCGACGTTCGGCTCGATCGTCGCGAACGGGTAGTTCGCGGCCAGGACGTCGTTACGGGTCAGCGCGTTGAACAGGGTCGACTTGCCGACGTTGGGCAGGCCGACGATGCCGAGGGTGAGGGACACGGACGACCAGGGTAGTCGCGCCGGTCAGCCGGGTTCGAGCCGGTAGCCCGCCCCGCGCACCGTCGCGATCCAGTCGGGCCCGAGCTTGCGCCGCAGGTAGCGGACGTAGACGTCCACGACGTTGGACGACGTGGCCGCCGCGCTGTACTCCGAGCCCCACACCAGGCGGAGCAACTGGTCCCGGGACAGCACCTGCCCGGGGTGCCGCAGGAACGTCTCGGCCAGCGCGAACTCCCGCGCCGACAGCTCGACCGCGTGGCCGTGCAGGGTCACCAGCCGGGTCCGCGGGTCCAGCTCCAGCCCGCGGTGGGCCAGCACCTCCGGGTCCGGGGCGGGCCGGGCCCGTTCGAGCCGCAGCTGCACCCGGGCCAGGAGCTCCTCGAACTGGAACGGCTTGGCCATGTAGTCGTCGGCGCCACCGGTCAGCCCGGCCACGGTGTCGTGCACGCTGTCCCGCGCCGTCAGGATGATCACGGGGATGGCGCTGCCCGCCGCGCGGAGCCGGCGGAGCACGTCGAAGCCGTCCATCCCGGGCAGTCCGATGTCGAGCACCATCAGGTCGAACCCGCCGGTGAGGGCGTGGTCGTGGACACCGGTGCCGTCGGCGACGACGGTCACCCCGAACCCGGCGGCGACCAGGCCCTTCTTGAGGAACGACGCGATCCGCGGCTCGTCCTCGGCGACCAGGATCCGGCTGCTCACGTCTCGCTCCTCGGCAGGTCCAGTGTGAACGTCGCGCCGTGCCCGGGGGTGCTCTCCAGCAGCACGCGGCCCCCGTGCGTCGTCGCGATCGCCTCGACGATCGACAGTCCCAGCCCCGCGCCGTCGGAGCGCGGCGCGTTCTCACCACGGGCGAACCGGCGGAACACCCGGTGCCGGTCCTCGGGCGCGACACCGGGGCCGCCGTCGGCGACCCAGACACGGAGCCGGTCCCCCACCGCCTCGGATCCGAGCGCGATCCGGTCGCCCGTACCGGTGAACCGGGTCGCGTTGTCCGCCAGCGCGACGACGGCCTGGGTGATCCGGTGCGGATCCATCCGGGCGTGCACGTGCGCGACGGACTCCAGCTGCCAGTCCCGGTCGGCCAGCCCGGTCAGCTTGTCGAACAGCTCCCGGGTCAGCTCGGCGACGTCGACGGACTCCGGCCGGAGCAACGACGGCTGCTCGGCGCGGGTCAGCGCGAGCATCTCGGAGACGAGCCGGTTCATCCGTTCCAGCTCGTCGTCGACCAGTGCGACGGTCTCGGTGACGTCCTCGGGGTCACGCGCGTCCAGGACGCCCAGGTGCCCACGGACGATCGTGATCGGTGTGCGGAGCTCGTGGCCGGCGTCGTCGACGAAGCGGCGCTGGGCCTGCATGCCCGACTGCACGCGGTCGAGCATCGCGTTGAGCGTCCCGGCCAGCTCGGCGATCTCGTCGCGGGCCCGCGCGTGCTGCGGGACCCGCCGCGAGAGGTCGCTGCCGGTGATCGTCCGCGCGGTGGCGGCGACGTCGCGCAGCGGGCGCAGGATCCGCCCCGCGACCAGCCAGGCACCGACGGCGCTGAGCAGCGCCGTACCGAACCCGACCAGGCCCATCAGCCGCGCCGCCTCGTTCGCGAACTCGTGCTCCTGCTCGGTGAAGTAGCCGATCACGATGACGCCGGTCGACGGGTCGCCCGCCAGCCCGACCGGCAGCGCCGACCAGCGGACCTCACCGGCCTCGCTGAAGTAGGAACCGCTGGTCAGCCGCGGGACGTCGGCGACGAGCCGGTTGAACCCCGGGTCCTCGCGCAGCAGCACCCGCGGGCTGGTGCGGCGGGACTCCCAGCGGAACTCGCCGTCGAGGTAGCCGAGGAACTTCTCGTTCGGACGCGCGACGTTCGCCGCGATCACCGAACGGAGGATCTCGTCGACCGAGCCGTAGGGCCGGCCGGTCGTCGGGTTGATGCCGGTCACCGTCACCCGGGCGAACTCGGCGGTCTCGGAGCGCAGCGCCTCGTCGATCCGGCGGTCCGACTCGTTGATCAGCAGCAGCCAGGTCACGAACGTGACGACGCCCAGCGACGCGAGCACGAGCAGCAGCACCCAGCCCACGATGCGGGTGCGGGCCGCGGTGGCCCGGCCCGCACGTCGGCCCTCGGGGCCGGCGTCGACGGCCTCGGTCGCGATGATCGCCTCCTCTGCTGCCCGGGTCCCCACCATGATCCCGTACGACGCGGGGTGCGCGTCGGCGAGGCCCCCTTGCCAAAGGTCACGGACCGTCGCTGTCACTAGGCCGAGCGGAGTACGACATACTGCGCCGAGCACCCGGTCGTGACGCACCGTTCGTCGGCACGACCGGTGGCATCACCCCACGGACGCAACACCGGCCCGCACGGGGTGGAAGCTGCGGCGCCGAGACCGAGGGGGATTCATGCGCCTGCCGGGAATGCACGCCCTGCTGACCGCCGGGGTGGCGGTGCTCGCCACCGCCGGCACCGTCTCCGCGGTGTCGCTGACGGCGACCGGTGCCGAGGAGGCCGCGCTGCCGCCCGCGACGCCGGCCACCTCGGCGCCGCCGCCCGCGCCGGCCCCGCCGCCGGTCGTCGCGCCGCCGCCCGCGGCACCGGTCGAGGACGAGGCGTCGAGCGACGGCGGATCGCGCGGATCCGGATCGTCGGACTCGGGGCCGGGCTCGTCCGGCTCGGGTTCGTCGGGCTCCGGTTCGTCCGGCTCGGGCACCTCCGGAACCGGGAACTCCGGATCCGGCGGGTCCGGATCCGGCAGCTCCGGATCCGGCGGGTCCGGATCCGGCGGATCGGGTTCCGGCGCCGAGCGGCCCGACCCGCCGCGCGCCACGCCGGACGACGACGGCGTCCCGCCCCGCGGCCGCCCCGACGACCCGGGCGAGCGGGAGCAGCAGGTCGAGTTCGCCTGCGAGCAGGGCTGGCTCTCCGGCTCGGTCTGCGGGAGCTGAACGGCTCGTCGCGGGTCCGATACCCGCGACCGATTCCCGCGAGTCCCGGGCGGTGCGCGGTGGCACAGTCGGTGTCGTGCTGCTCGACCACGACACCTGTTACCGCGCCGTCGCCGCGAAGGACCAGCGGTTCGACGGCCAGTTCGTCACGGCGGTGCGCACGACCGGCATCTACTGCAGGCCGTCCTGCCCGGTGCCGCCACCGAAGGCACGCAACGTCGAGTTCCTGCGCACGGCGGCGGCCGCCCAGTCGGCCGGCTACCGGGCGTGCCGGCGGTGCCTGCCCGATGCCGTCCCGGGGTCCCCGGAGTGGAACCTGCGGGCGGACGCCGCCGGGCGGGCGATGCGGCTGATCGCCGACGGCGTCGTCGAACGGGAGGGGGTGCCCGGGCTCGCGTCGCGACTCGGGTACTCGCCCCGGCAGCTCGGCCGGATCCTCACCGCCGAGCTCGGCGCCGGGCCGCTCGCGCTGGCCCGCGCGCAGCGCGCGCACACCGCCCGCGTCCTGGTGGAGACGACGCCGCTCGGCCTGGCCGACGTCGCGTTCGCCGCCGGGTTCGGCAGCGTGCGCCAGTTCAACGACACCGTCCGCGGCGTCTACGGCGTACCGCCGTCACGGCTCCGGAGCGAGGCCGCGCGGCGGCGGGGTGCGGCGCACGCGGCACCGGGGACGATCACGCTCCGGCTGCCGTACCGGGCCCCGTTCGACCCGCACGGGTTGCTCGATCACCTGGCCGCCCGCGCCGTCGACCGGGTCGAACGCGTCGACGGCGGCACCTACCGGCGGACGCTGCGCCTGCCGCACGGCCCGGCGTCGGTCGCGCTCGACCTGACCGCCCGGCCCGGCGCCGTGCTGGCGACGCTGCGCACGACCGACCCGCGCGACGTCGGCCCGGCGGTGTCCCGGCTGCGCCGGCTGCTCGATCTCGACGCCGACCCGCTCGCCGTCGACACCGCGCTGGCCGCCGACCCGGTCCTCGCCCCGCTCGTCGCGGCGACGCCGGGGATCCGGCTGGCGGGCACCGCCGATCCGGCCGAGACGGCCGTCCGCACCGTGCTCGGCCAGCAGGTCTCGGTCGCCGCGGCACGGACCGCGGCGTCCCGGATCGCGGCGTCGCACGGGACGGAGCTGCCACCCGCCCTGCGCGACGACGACGGCCCCGACCTGCTCTTCCCCGCCCCGGAGACGCTCGCCGACGTCGAGCTCGCCGGTCCGGCGCGGCGCGCCGCCTCGCTGCGCGGGCTGTGCTCCGCGCTCGCGTCGGGAGAGCTCGTGCTCGACGCCGGACGCGAACCCGACGCGCTGCGCGCCGAGCTGCGGACGCTGCCCGGGATCGGGCCGTGGAGCGCCGGCTACCTCGCGATGCGGGTGCTCGGCGATCCCGACGAACTGCTGGCGTCGGACCTCGCGGTGCGCCGCGGGGCCGCGGCGCTCGGCCTGCCCGGCGAGGAGGACGCGCTCACCGGGCGCGCCCGCGCCTGGGCGCCCTGGCGGTCCTACGCCGCCACCCATCTCTGGCGGGCGGCCACGTCCGCCCCCGCCGTCAGGAGGAACGCATGAGCACCGCCGTCTGGGCCACCCGGGACACCCCGGCCGGGCCCTTCACCGCCGTCGTCGACGCCGACGGGTACGTCCTCGCCTCGGGCTGGACGGGCTCGGTCGACGACCTGCTGCCGCTGATCCACGACTCGCTGGCCCCCACCGGGGTGACCGAGGGCGACATCGGTGCGGTCGGCGACGCGATCGACCGCTACCACGACGGCGACCTGTCGGCCGTCGACGGCGTCGCGGTCCGCCAGCGGTCCGGCCCGTACCGCGAGCACGCCTGGGACGTCCTGCGCACGGTGCCCGCCGGCGCCCCGGTCACCTACACCGGGTACGCCGAGAAGACCGGCCGGCCGGCCGCCGTGCGGGCCGCGGCCGGCGCCTGCGCGCACAACGCGGCCGCCCTGTTCGTGCCGTGCCACCGGGTGCTGCGCACCGACGGCTCACTGGGCGGGTTCCGCTGGGGCCTGCCGGTCAAGCGGTGGCTGCTCGACCACGAGTCGGCCGACCTGCGGCTGGACTGACCCGCCGGGGGACCGTCCACGGGGCCGTGCGTCCACTCCGGACGCACGGCCCCGTCGTCGTGGTCAGGGTGCGGGGTAGAAGGACGTGACGCCCATCCGCTCCCCGATGCCGATCCTCCCGGTCGCGACGAAACGCCCCGGGATCGGCTCGAGCGCCTCCGACGCCGTGAACTCGACGGTGTCGGCCGGGACGAGCGCCGGGCCCTCGACCCGGACGTCGAACTGCACCGGGGTGCCGGGGCCGAAGTCGACCGGGCTCGCGGCACCGTCGGCGGGACCGGCGTAGGGCAGCTCCTGCGGCACCCCGGCGAGCGAGGCCGCCACCAGGTGCGGCCAGCCGTTGACCCGGCACGGCGCGGTGCCCGGGTCGGCGACGAGGCGGACCGTGTAGCTGCTGAACCCGCCGGTCGACACACCCGGCCGGACGGTCGCCTGGACGTTCTCGGGCGCGCACGCCGTCGGTGCGGGCGGCGGGGGTGTCGTGGCCGCCGCGGCGTTCGCGACGCCGGCCGGGGCGAGTGCCAGACCCGCCGTGACGGCCAGTGCGGCGGCGGTACGGGTGATGGTGCGCATGGGTTCCCCTCGGGTGTCGGTGACGTCCGGCGGCCCGTCCACGGGCGGGGCGGTGTCCCCCCTCCCCTGCCCCGTGGACGGGTGCCGGTGTGCGGTCCCGGACGGGACCGCGCCGCGGGCCGGGTCCGGCCCGCGGTGGCTCGGTGCTGCGGTTCAGCGGTGCGGCCCGGTCCCGCACGGATCGGCGCCGCGGGTCACTGCTGCCCGGTGACCGGCCCGATCCGGATGCCCGCGTCGACCCCGATCGGGCCGTACGCGGTGAAGGCGCCCGGGATCTCCCCGTCCGGGGCGCCCGGGGTGAAGTCGACCTGGTCCGCCTGCGCAGGGCCGGGCGAGCTCGGGACCTGGACGTCGAACTGCACGGGATCGGCCGGGCCGAAGACCACCGGACGCGTCTGGTCGCCGTAGGGCACCGCGTCGACCGCACGCGGCGAACCGTTCAGGCTGAACGTGACGTCGGACGGCGATCCCTGCAGGATGCAGTTCGCCGTCCCGGGCGCGGCGGTGAGCACCACCGAGTAGTGGCGGTGCCCGGCGCTCGACGGCGCCGGCTGCACGACCGCGTTCGTGTTCGCGGGGCGGCAGGCGCTGGGTGCGGGGTCGATCACCGGGTCGGCGCTCGCGACCCCGGCGGGGACGAGCACCGCCCCGGCGGTGGCGACGGCGGCGGCCGCCGTCGCAGCGGTCCGTGCGATGGTGCGGGCGAGTCGGGTGTCCATGGGTACCTCTCTCGGTCCTCGCGGTGCCGCTCCGGTGTCCCGGAGCGCTGGTGTCACGGCGGCCGGGCCGCCGGACGGGTCGGCGCCGTCGGTCAGCGGGCCGCACTGGTGATCGGGCCGGCCGTCATGCCGGCGTCGACGGTGATCGGGCCGTACGCGGTGAAGGTGACGTCGGAGCCGGGGATCGGCTTGAAGGTCGTCTCGTTGGCGTGCGCGGGCCCGCCGGAGTCCGGGACGTGGATGTCGAACGTGACGGGGGCGCCGTCACCGAACGGGACGCGGTAGCCGTCCTCCCCGGTGGGCTGCACGTCCGCCGGCCGCGGCGAGCCGTTGAGGCTGAAGCCGAAGTCGGTCGGCGTTCCACCCAGGAAGCACTGGGCCGCACCGGGCTTCGCGTAGACCGTGACGGTGTAGTTCGCGACCTCGGCGGTGGAGGGAAGCGCTTCGACGACGGCCTTCTGGTTGCCTTCGGTGCACCCGGTGAAGGGCGGGGTCTCGGCGGGCGCGGCGGAGGCGACCCCGGCCGGGACGAGTGCCGCCGCGGCTGCCATCGTGACGGCGGCGGTGATGCGGGCGAGTCGGGTCTGCTTCGTCGTCATCTGCGGTACCTCTCTCGTTCCTCGTGGACGCCCCGGCAGCCGATCGGGCCGCCGTGGGCGCTTGCACAGGGAGAGACGCGTGCACCACGGAACAGTTCGCCCGGCGTGTCATCCGCCTCGCCGGAGCAACCCCGAGGTCCGTCCGGACGTCCGCGTGTACGCCGTCCGCCGCACACCGGACTCGCGGACACGCCCATGACCTGCGGGTTCACCGGAACTGTCAGGGGTCCGGTGCACGCTGCGTGCCGTGGACGTCCTGAGCCTTCTCGCCGGAACGCTGCTCGGTGCGGCGCTGGCCGCCGTCGTCACCTGGCTGGTCGCCACCGCCCGGTTCCGCGCCGAGGCGGCGGAGGCCGCACGGGTCGCCGCCAACACGGCGGCGACCACCCGGGCCGACGCGGCGGGCCTGCGCGCCGAGCGCTCCGGGCTCATGGAGCGGATCGAGGAGCTGCACGAGTCCCTCGACGACGCGACCGTCCGTGCGCGGCGGGCGGAGTCCGACGCGGCGGGCGCGACCGCGGCGCTGCGGGCCGAGCGGGAGGCGCGGGCGGAGGCCGAGACCGGGTTGAAGGACTCCTTCGCCGCGCTGTCGCAGGACGCGCTGGCCCGCAACAACGAGGCGTTCGTGGCGCTCGCCGAGAGCCGGCTCAAGGAGGCGACCGCCGAGCTGTCGGCGAAGGCCCGGGGTGACGAGACCGCGCGCGCCAAGGCCGTCGAGCAGATGCTCGACCCCGTCACGGCGGCGCTCGGCCGCGTCGAGGGCCAGCTGCGCTCGGTGGAGAAGGAGCGCGAGTCCGCCTACGCGGGACTGCGCGAGCAGGTGCGGGCGATGGCCGCCAACTCCGAGAAACTCGGCACCGAGACCAAGGCGCTGGTGAACGCGCTGCGCGCGCCCCAGGTCCGCGGGCGGTGGGGCGAGATGCAGCTGCAGCGGGTCGCCGAGATGGCCGGGATGGTCGAGCACTGCGACTTCTCCACCCAGGTCTCCGCCGACGGCGAGGACGGCGGCGTCCGCCCGGACATGCTCGTCCGCCTGGCCGGGGGCAAGCAGGTGGTGGTGGACGCCAAGGTCCCGTTCGCGGCGTACCTGGAGGCCGTCGAGGCCACCGACCCCGACGTGCACGCGCAGAAGCTCACGGCGCACGCCCGGCAGCTCCGCACCCACGTCGACCAGCTCGCGGGCAAGGCGTACTGGGAGTCGTTCGAGCCGACACCCGAGTTCGTCGTGCTGTTCGTGCCGGGCGACCCGTTCCTGGAGGCGGCGCTGCGTTCCGATCCCGGGCTGCTGGAGCACGCGTTCGGCCGCAACGTGGTCCTCGCGACGCCGACCACCCTGGTCGCGCTGCTCCGCACCGTCGCCTACGGCTGGAAGCAGGAGGCACTGGCCCGCAACGCGGCACAGGTGCACCGGCTCGGCCGCGAGCTGCACGGCCGGCTCGCGACCATGGGCACGCACGTCGCCAAGCTCGGCCGGAGCCTCGACTCGGTGGTGGAGAGCTACAACCGCACCGTGTCGTCGCTGGAGGCGCGGGTGCTGGTGAGCGCCCGCAAGTTCACCGAGCTGCAGGTCGCCGACACCGAGCTCGAGGGGCCCACCACGGTGGACCGCACCCCGCGCGGTGTCTCGGCGCCGGAGCTGGTCGCCTCCGCCGGGGACTCGCTGGTGTCGCTGGAGGACCTCGGCCGCGGCGACGCCGAGGAGCGGCAGCAGCGGGTCCGCACGCCGTGGGCCGACGCGGCCCGGGCCGAGCACGGCCGGAGCGGGCCCGGCCGGGCCGACCACGCCGGCGACCCGCACCTCCACCCGGACGGCCCCTTCGGCGACGGTGGGCCGGCCGACGGGTCCGGGCCCGCACCGCGGGGGGAGTTAGGCTGACCGGGTGACCACGCGCACGAGCTCGGCCCGCCGGCCCGGCGGATCCGCGTCCCGGTCCCCCGCTCCTGCCCGTGGCAGCTGGCCGGTCCGGGAGCGGTCGCTCCTCCGTCCCGTCCTCGGCATCCCGCCGCTCGCCGCGATCGGCATCGCCGTCGCGACGACGGCCGTCGGGGTGCTCGTCGACCTGCTCCGGATCGGGACCGTGGGCCGGGTCTTCGAGGTCGGGTACCTCCTCGGGTGTGTGCTCGCCGTCTCCTGGGTGCGACGGCGCAGCATCTTCCTCCCGGCGGTGCAGCCACCGCTGCTGCTGGCCGTCGTCGTGCCGTTGACGGCGGTGCTGATCGGCGCGCCGACCGGTGGCGGCGCGGCGGAGAGCGTCCTGATGGCGGGTGCCCCGCTGATCAACGCGTTCCCGGCGATGGCGGTCACGACGGCGGTCGTCCTCCTGGTCACCGGCTTCCGGCTGCTGCGGCAGCGGCTCGGCCCGGACGACTCCGTGGGACGCCTGCGGGCGCGGCTCGGCCGCGACCCGGGTGGCCACGACCCGGACGGTCCCGGCGGTACCCCCGGCGCCGGCCGGAGCCGCCGCGGTGGGGCCCGCAACGCGGACACGGAGCGCCCCGGAGAACGACGTCCCGGGCGTGGCCGTTCCGGACGGGGCACGACGACGGGCCGGTCCGCCGACGGGCGCGGCCGTCCCGGTGGCGCGGGCGGCGCGACCGAGCGGTCCCCGCGACGGGGATCCACCGGCCGGGCCGGGGACGGCGCCGCCCGAACCGGCTCGACCGGCCGTGCCGACGCCGGCCGGGGCGGTTCCGTGTCGGACCGCTCCGGGTCGGGACGGTCCGGGGCACCCGGCTCCGGCGGCTCCGCGGGCGCGGGTGGTGTGGCCGGCTCCCGCTCGTCCGGTACCGGGCGGTCCGGGTCCGGACGGTCCGGCATCCCGGGTGCGGCGCGGTCCGGCGGTACCGGCGAGGCCGGGGGCCGGTCGACGTCCCGGTCGGAAGGAGCGCGACCGTCCGGCGCGACACGGCGGAACCCCTCCGGGCGGACCCGCCGCGACTCCGGCTGACGGAGCCCGGCACACCGGACGGATCACACATCCGGTCCCGCCGGCGTCGCCGCTGGTAGGCGGTCCGGGGGTACCCCGGTCACACCGTCCGGGGCAACCGACCGGACAATCGAGGCAACCCGCCCCCCGGTCCGGGCGTCACATGTTCCGGGGGCAGGCGTGACCGCCCGCTCCCCGACGCCCGTCGCACGACCTGGAGAACGATGTCCACCACCCGGAACACCCGCCTCCCCCGGCCCGCGATCCTCGTCGCGCTCGTCACCGCGGCGATCGCGCTGATCGGCGTCGGTACGGCACTGGCCTCGACGCCGGCGGCGCAGGCGTTCCGCGACCAGCCCCTGGTGCCCGGCACCCCGTGCACCGTGACCGCCCGCGCCTGCGTCGATCTCGACTCGAAGCAGTCCTGGCTGTTCGACGCCGGCAAGGTCGTCAACGGCCCGGTCCCGGTCGCGACCGGCGGTCCCGGCAAGGAGACCCCGATCGGCCACTCGCTGCGGGTCTACCGCAAGGAGCAGCTGCACCACAGCGGGGAGTACACCGCCACCAACGGCGAGCCGGCCCCGATGCCGTGGTCGGTCTTCTTCCAGGACGGCGGGATCGCCTTCCACGAGGGCCGCACCGACACCCCGTCGGCCGGCTGCGTCCGGCTGACCAAGGACCACGCCGTCGCGTGGTTCAACCACCTGCAGATCGGCGACCAGGTCCAGGTCGTCTCCGGCAAGCAGGTCCAGGCGGAGCGCGGCGCGCCCCCGGCCTGATCCCCTCACACACGACGAACGCCCCCGGGACCCGATCGGGTCCCGGGGGCGTTCGTCCGTTCTCGGCCGGCGCGGAGTCCGCGCGGCGGGTCGCGGCGGGTCAGGGTGTCGCGGGCTGGCGCGGTGGGCGCAGCTCGCGCGGCAGCGAGAAGACCAGCGTCTCCTCGGCGGTGTCGACCTCCTCGACCGAGCCGAAGCCGCGCTCGGCGAGATGGTCGACGACACCGCGCACCAGCACCTCGGGGACCGAGGCGCCGCTCGTCACGCCGATCGTCTGCACGCCCTCGAGCCAGGTCTCGTCGATCTCCTTGGCGTAGTCGATCAGGTACGAGGATCCGGCGCCCGCGCCGAGCGCCACCTCGACCAGCCGCACCGAGTTCGACGAGTTCCGCGAGCCGACGACGAGCACGAGGTCGCAGCGCGGTGCCATCGTCTTCACCGCGACCTGGCGGTTCTGGGTGGCGTAGCAGATGTCGTCCGACGGCGGGTTCTGCAGCTTCGGGAACTTCTCCCGCAGCGCACGGACCGTCTCCATCGTCTCGTCGACGCTCAGCGTGGTCTGGGACAGCCACACGACCTTGTCCGGGTCGCGGACGGTGACCTTGTCGACGTCGGCGGCCGACTCGACGAGCTGGATGTGCTCGGGCGCCTCACCGGAGGTGCCCTCGACCTCCTCGTGGCCGGCGTGCCCGACGAGCAGGATGTCGTAGTCCTCGCGGGCGAACCGCTTCGCCTCCTGGTGGACCTTGGTCACCAGCGGGCAGGTCGCGTCGATCGTCCTGAGCTCACGCCCCTTGGCCTCGTCGCGCACGGCGGGCGAGACCCCGTGCGCGGAGAACACGACGTGGGCACCCTGGGGGACCTCGGAGGCCTCCTCGACGAAGATCGCACCGCGGTCGCGCAGCGTCTCGACGACGTGCTTGTTGTGCACGATCTCCTTGCGCACGTAGACCGGCGCGCCGTACTGGTCGAGCGCCTGTTCCACCGCCTCGACGGCACGGTCGACGCCCGCGCAGTAGCCGCGGGGCTTGGCGAGCAGGACCTGCTTCGCAGAACCGGACATGCCACCAGCGTACGGACCACGATCGGCACGGGCAGCGGTACGTGACGGGCCCGACCGGACACGCCACGGCGGTCCCCCGCGACACGCACGCGCCACTGCTGGACAATGAGCCACATGTCACCGCTGCCGTTCCCCGTGCGGATCGCCGCCGGCCTCGTCGTGACGGCCGTGGAGCAGGCCCGTGAGCTGCCCCGGCACGCCGTCGAGCTGCCGGTCACCGCGGTCAGTCAGGCCCTGCAGGTCTCGATGCGCCTGCAGCAGACGGTCACCGAGCTGGCGATCAAGGGTGATCGCGCGCTGGGCGCGCTGCGCCCCGCCGACGACGTCCCGAACTGGGCCACGTTCGACGACGACCTCGCCGACCTGCGGCTGCCCGAGGCGGAGCCGATCGCGCCGCCGCTGCCGCCGGAGTCGTCGTCGGCCACGCCCGGCGACGGCCCGCGCAACGGCTCCGTGTCCACGCTGCGGCCGTCCCGCTCCGGCATCCCGATCGAGCGCCCCGGGCGGCCCGCGACGGCGTCGAACCGCGCCGAGGCGGCGGCGGGCGCACCGCAGGCCGTGCCGGAGTACCCGACGATGACGGTCCCCCAGCTGCGCGGCAAGATGCGCGCGCTGAGCCTCGATGACCTCTCCGACCTGCTCGCGTGGGAGACCGCGCACGAGAACCGGCCGCCGTTCGTCACGATGCTGACGAACCGGATCGCGACGCTCTCCCAGGAGAAGTGACCACCTCCGAGGACGACCCCTGGCCCGTCCGCACGGTCGCCCGCAAGATCGCCGAGTGGGTCGACCGGCTCGGAGCGGTGTGGGTCGAGGGTCAGCTCGCGCAGGTCAATGCCCGGACCGGCACCGCGTTCCTGACGCTGCGCGACCCGGCTGCCGACGTGTCGCTGCAGCTCACGGCGCCCTCGTCGCTGGTGCGCGACTCCGGCGGTGCCGTGACCGAGGGCAGCCGGGTGATCGTGCACGGCAAGCCCTCGTTCTACCTGGGGCGCGGGACGCTCAGCCTTCGGGTGGACCGGATCCGCGCCGTCGGTCTCGGCGAGCTGCTCGCCCGGATCGAGCGGCTGCGCCGGCTGCTCGACGCGGAGGGCCTGTTCGATCCCGCGCTGAAGCGCCGCCCACCGCTGCTCCCGCACACCATCGGCCTGGTGACCGGCCGGGACTCGGCCGCCGAGCACGACGTCGTCTCGGGCGCCACGGCCCGCTGGCCCGCGGTGCGGTTCCGGATCGAGAACGTCGCGGTGCAGGGCGGGCTCGCCGTCGAGCAGGTCGTCGGCGCGCTGCGGACCCTCGACCGCGACCCGGACGTGCAGGTGATCGTCCTCGCCCGCGGCGGCGGCAGCGTGGAGGACCTGCTGCCCTTCTCCGACGAGACCCTCTGCCGGGCCGTCGCGGCCTGCCGGACGCCGGTCGTGTCGGCGATCGGGCACGAGCCCGACACCCCGCTCGTCGACCACGTCGCCGACGTCCGCTGTTCCACCCCGACCGCGGCCGGCCGGAGCCTGGTGCCCGACCTCGGCGAGGAGACCGCGCGGATCGCCGGGCTGCGGGACCGGGCCCGGCACGCGTTGCACGGCTGGGTCGACCGCGAGCAACGACGGCTGGACGACCTGCGGCGCCGGCCCGCCCTGGCCGAGCCCCTGCGGCTGGTCGGGTCCCGGGAGCGGGAGATCGCCGACGCCCGCGCCGCCGCGCACCGGGCGGTGCTGCGGCGGCTGGACCGGTCGTCGTCGGAGCTGGAGCACCTGACCGCACGCCTGACCGCGCTGGGCCCGACGGCGACGCTGGCCCGCGGGTACGCGATCGTCCAGCTCACCGGGTCCGGGGACGATGTCCCGCCGCTGCTGCGGTCGGCCGCCGACGCACCGGCCGGGACCGGGCTGCGGATCCGGGTCGCCGACGGCGCGGTCGCGGCGACCGTCACGGGCCCGGACGACGACAGCAGACGGGCCTCGGGCACCACCACGACCTCGGGCACAGCGAAGGAGACCGGATGAGCGAGCGACCTGCCGTCGACACCCTCGGGTACGAGCAGGCCCGTGACGAGCTCGTCGAGGTCGTGCGCGCGCTCGAGGTGGGCGGCCTCGGCCTGGACGAGTCCGTCGCGATGTGGGAGCGCGGCGAGGCCCTGGCCCGCCGCTGCGAGGACCAGCTGGCCGGTGCCCGTACCCGCATCGAGGATCGGCTCGCCGAGGCCGAGTCGGGGGACGACACCGCCGACGAGACCTGAGCCCCTGGTTCGCACGGGATCCCGTCGTCCGCACGGGTTCCCGTCGTTCGCACGGGTTCCCGTCGTTCGCACGGGATCCGATCCCGTGCGAGGAGACCGATCCCGTGCGAGGCGCGGTTGGTTGTCCACAGGGAGCGGATTCGGGGTCGTAGGGGTGCTGCTGGGGGGCAGGGTCGGGGTATGACCAGCTCCGATGCGCTCCCCGGACTGGGGCCGTTCCGGCGGGCCGACCTGCATGCGGTGGGACTCGGCGATCCCGCGATCCGGGCCTTGGTGCGGGCGGGCCGTCTGCAGGCGGTGTGCCGCGGCATGTACGTGCCGGGCCCGGTCGCGCCGGCCCCGGCGCGGTCCCGGGCCGAGCACGTCGAGCGGCTGACGGCCCGGCACGTCCTCGCGATCCGTGGCGTCGTCGCCCGGCTCGACGCGCCGGCCGTGGTCAGCCACGTCTCCGCCGCGGTCCTGCACGCCGTCGACCTGTGGGACCTGCCGTTCGACCGCGTGCACCTGACCCGGGACCGCCCCAGCGGCGCGCGGCGCGGACACGACCTGCACCTGCACGCGGCACCGCTCCCTCCGGGCGACGTCACCGTGATCCGCGGGATCCCCGTGACGACACCGGCACGGACTGCCGTCGACATCGCCCGGGCGGCGACGTTCGACCAGGGGGTCGTCGTCGCGGACGCCGCGTTGCGGCAGACCGGCACGAACCGTCCCGCGCTCGAGGAGGTCCTCCGCGCGTCTGCCGGGCGGCACGGGGTGACCCGCGCGGCCCGCGTCGTGGCGTTCGCGGACGGGTGCGCCGCAAGTCCGGGCGAGTCACGCAGCCGGGTCCTGTTCGCGCGGAACCACCTACCGGTGCCGGTGCTCCAGCGGGAGGTCAGGGACCGGGACGGGATGCATGTCGCGACCGTCGACTTCTGGTGGAGCGGACGGCGCCCGGTCGTCGGGGAGTTCGACGGCGAGGTCAAGTACGGACGCCTGCTGCGCCCCGGTCAGGATCCCGGCGACGTCGTCGTCCAGGAGAAGATCCGGGAGGACCACCTGCGCGAGCTCGGGCTGGACGTGGTCCGCTGGACCTGGCAGGACCTGGCCGACCCGCAGCACCTGCTGGCCCGGCTCCGCCGCAGGCTCGGCACCCACAACACATGACCGACCCATGACACCGCCCGCCCGCCCGCTGGTTGCGCCACTTCGCACGGGGTCCCTTCGTTCGCACGGGATCGGATCCAGTGCGAACGGAGGGATCCCGTGCGAGCCATGGGCCGCGACCGATCCGGAGCGGGCCGTGGCCCCGGCGTAGCGGAGTCCGTTCGGGACGAAGTCCCGTGGCTCACGAGCTCCCGCCGCCCGCACGAGCTCCCGCTGCTCGCACGGGGTCTCGTCGCTCGCACGAGGTCTCGTCGCTCGCACGAGGTCCGACCCCGTGCGAGCGAACCGATCCCGTGCGAACCGGGATCCGACACGGGCAGGTCCTGCGTCGACGCGGGGCCTGTGTCGACGCGGGTCCCGGCGGGGGTGGGCACGGTGGTCACGGGGACCGGGCCGGTCGGCCGGCGCCGGGGTCAGGTCCCGGTGGGGAGGGTCCGGGCGGTGGACAGGGCTCCGGCGAGGGTGCGGAAGTCCTCCTCCGGGGCCGATCCCGTCACCAGGACGCGCACCTCCGGCGCTCCCGGCAGCGTCGTGACGCGGAACGGCTCCCCGCCCTCACGCTGGTAGGTCTCCCAGGTCAGGCCACCGGCGTCGATCGTGCCCTGGCGCAGCGGGGGTCCCTCCCCGCGCCCGGCGGCACCGGACTCGGTCACGAGCACCCCTTCCACCGACGCGTCGGTCTGCACCAGGCTCAGGTAGTCCGCGCCCGGCGTCACGTAGCCGATCCGGACCGCTGTCCCACCGCCCCCGACGGGCCCCCGGTCCGCCGAGTTCGCGCGGAACGGCACCTCCGGCACCCGCAACGGGAACGCCGAGCCGCGGGCGAAGTCGGCGAGGCGGGCCTCGACGTTCACGGTGGGCCCGGAGTCGGGGTCCTCGACCGGGCCGGTCGGTGCGAAGGAGCACGAGCCACCCACCGAGAAGATCAGCAGTGCGACGGGGATCAGGATCAGCACGGCGCCGATGAGGTCCCGCACCGACGTCTCGCCCCGCTCCGGCTTCCGCATCGCGCGCGGCCCCACCCGCGGGGCGGACCGGGTGGACGGCCCGGCGGGCTCCCGGCCACCGGCGCCCGGACGAGCGGCGGCGCCCGAGGATCCCGCCGCGCCGGACGGCCCGGCCTCGCCCGCCGCGCCGGTGTCGGCGCCGGTGTCGGCGACCGCGTCGTCCGACCGGCCGGGCGTCGCGGCGTCGTCGGACCGTCCCTGCTCGTCGGCTCCCCCGGACGCGGACGTGCTCGGATCCCGTGGCGAACTCACCGGTACATCGTCCCCCAGGCATGGCGTCGGTCGCTCATCACTCCTCCCCCACCCGGTCACGTGCGAGGATCGGAGGCCGCCGGTCCCCTGGCCGGGACCGAGCACGCCGCCGTGAATGGAGACGTCAGTGAGCCAGCCCCCCAACCCGACGACGAACCGCCGCCGCGAGGCGCCGGACCGCAACCTCGCGATGGAGCTGGTCCGCGTCACCGAGGCGGCCTCGATGGCGGCCGGTCGCTGGGTCGGCCGGGGTGACAAGAACGGCGGTGACGGCGCCGCGGTCGACGCCATGCGCCAGCTCATCTCGTCGGTGTCGATGCGCGGCGTCGTCGTCATCGGCGAGGGCGAGAAGGACGAGGCGCCGATGTTGTTCAACGGCGAGGAGGTCGGGAACGGCGAGGGCCCGTTCTGCGACGTCGCCGTGGACCCGATCGACGGCACCACCCTGATGAGCAAGGGCATGCCGAACGCCCTCGCGGTGCTCGCCGTCGCCGAGCGGGACGCGATGTTCGACCCGTCGGCCGTCTTCTACATGGAGAAGATCGCGGTCGGGCCGGAGGCGGCGGATCTGATCGACATCACCGCGCCCGTCGCCGACAACATCCGCAAGGTGGCCCGCGCCAAGCACGTCGACGTCGCCGACGTGACGGTCTGTGTCCTCGACCGCCCGCGGCACGAGCAGATCGTCAAGGAGATCCGCGAGGCCGGGGCCCGGATCCAGTTCATCTCCGACGGCGACGTCGCGGGCGCCATCGCCGCGGCCCGTCCGACATCCGGTGTGGACATGCTCTACGGCGTCGGCGGCACCCCCGAGGGGATCATCACCGCGGCCGCGCTGAAGTGCATGGGCGGCGAGATCCAGGGCCGGCTGTGGCCGAAGGACGAGGAGGAGCGCAGCAAGGCGGTCTCCGCCGGGCACGACCTCGACAAGGTCCTGACGACCGCGGAACTGGTCCGCGGCGAGAACGTCTTCTTCTGCGCCACCGGCATCACCGACGGCCCGCTGCTGCGCGGCGTCCACTACCGCGGTGGCGGCGCGACCACCCAGTCGATCGTGATGCGGTCGAAGTCCGGCACCGTCCGCCTCATCGACGGCTACCACCGGCTGACGAAGCTGCGCGAGTTCTCCTCGGTCGACTTCGACGGCGTCGAGGGCGAAGCTCCCCCACTGCCCTGATGAGGTGAGCCTCACCTAAGGGAGCGGGGACCGTCGCGGTGGAGTAGACCTGCGCGTATGAGCTCCGACTACCGCATCGAGCACGACACCATGGGTGAGGTCCGGGTTCCCGCCGAAGCGCTGTGGCGGGCCCAGACCCAGCGCGCCGTGGAGAACTTCCCGATCTCCGGGCGCGGCCTGGAGCGCGCCCAGATCCGCGCGCTCGGCCTGGTGAAGGCGGCCGCCGCCCGGGTGAACGGCGAGCTGGGCGTGCTCGACGACGACCGCGCGGCCGCCATCGCCGCGGCCGCCGACGAGGTGGCCGAGGGCCGGCACGACGACCACTTCCCGGTGGACGTGTTCCAGACCGGCTCCGGCACCTCGTCGAACATGAACGCGAACGAGGTCATCGCCACGATCGCGAGCCGCGCCGGTACCGACGTGCACCCGAACGACCACGTCAACGCGTCGCAGTCGTCGAACGACGTCTTCCCGACGACCATCCACCTCGCCGCGACCGAGGCGCTGGCCACCGAGGTCGTCCCCGCCCTGGAGCACCTCGAGGCGGCGCTGCGCCGCCGTGCGGCGGAGTGGTCCGAGGTCGTGAAGGCCGGCCGCACGCACCTCATGGACGCCGTGCCGATCACCCTCGGGCAGGAGGCCGGTGGCTGGGCCAGTCAGGCCGGCTACGGCGCCGACCGGGTGCGGGACGCGCTGCCCCGGCTCGCCGTCCTCCCGATCGGCGGCACCGCGGTCGGCACCGGGCTGAACGCACCGGACGGGTTCGGCGGCGCCGTCGTCGCGAATCTGCGCGAGGCCACCGGGCTGGACCAGCTGTCCGAGGCGACCGACCACATCGAGGCGCAGGGCTCCCGGGACGGGCTGGTCGAGGCGTCCGGCGCGCTCCGGACGGTCGCGGTGAGCCTCTACAAGATCGCCAACGACCTGCGCTGGCTGTCCTCGGGCCCGCGCACCGGGCTCGCCGAGATCCACCTGCCGGACCTGCAGCCGGGCAGCTCGATCATGCCGGGCAAGGTCAACCCGGTGATCTGCGAGGCCACGATGATGGTCTGCGCCCAGGTCATGGGCAACGACGCGACCGTCGGCTTCTCCGGCAGCCAGGGCAACCTGGAGCTGAACGTGATGATGCCGGTGATGGCGCGCAACGTGCTGGAGTCCGCGCGGCTGCTGGCGAACACGTCCCGGCTGCTGGCCGACAAGGTCGTCGACGGCATGGAGGCCGATCTCGAGCGCACCCGGGAGTACGCCGAGTCGTCGCCGTCGATCGTCACGCCGCTGAACTCGACGATCGGCTACGAGGAGGCGGCGTCGATCGCCAAGCAGGCGCTGAAGGAGCGGCGGACGATCCGCGAGGTCGTGATCGAGCGCGGTCACGTGGAGTCCGGAAGGCTCACCGAGGACGAGCTCGACCGCGCCCTCGACGTGCTGGCGATGACGCGCGGGGAGAAGCGCTCGTAGGTCTCCGACTGCGGACCGCGACCGCTCCGTCGCTGCAGGTCAAGCCATCTCCTGTTCACCTCGTGGCCCCCGTTCGGTCCACTTCCTCGTGACACGGTGTGGCTGATTGCCGATCATCACCATCCGAACGGATCAGCCGCATGCCCGACCAGCGCTTCGCGTACGAGCCCGTGCACGACCTGCGCAGTGGACGCTTCGCGGGCGTGGAGATCGTGCCGCGGCGTGTCCACGACGCCGTCGCCGTGCAGGCCAGGGACCGCGGGTGGGGTGCCCGGCAGATCGCCGAGCTGGACGCGAGCACCGTCGTCTCGGCGGTGACGTCGGCCCGCGCGGCCGACGGCGTCGTCCCGCTCCAGGTCGACGTCGCCGCCGACACGGTGCTCTACGCGCGGGACCGGCTGCGGGCCGTGCTCACCGTCGGCGCGACGTCGGTCGGCGCGGTCGCCCCGCTGCTGGAGATCGGCCCGCCGATCGCGGCGGCCGCCCCGGCCGAGGTGCTGGTGCCCGCACTCGCGGAGCTGCGCCGGTGGGGGTTCCGGATCGGGCTCGACGGCTGCGGACGGGCGTTCGGGCCCGAGCTCGTCGCGGCCGTCCGCCCGGACGTCGTGAAGCTGGAGCCGGAGCTCGCCGACGGCGTCCTGGACGCCGGCACCGGGGCGGCCGTGCGCGCCGTACTGGAGGTCGCGCGGGCGGTCGGGGTGCCGGTGGCCGCGACCGGCGTCCGGGACCCGGACCGGCTGACGGGGCTGTACGCGACCGGGGTGTCCGTCGCGCAGGGACCGCTGCTGGGTGGGGCCAGGCCCGAGCCCACGGCGGATCCGGCGACGCTGCCCGAGCTGCTGGCGTTGCTGCGTGCCGCACCGGGCGGTGCGGCGGTGCGGACGACCGGTCCGGCCACCGTGGGTCCGGCCGCACCCGGCCCGGCCGGACCCGCCCCCGCGGGCCCGCCGGTCCGGGGACTGGCCGCGCCCGCCGTCACGGTCGGCGCGGACGTCACCGGCGACGTCGCCCGCGAGACGATGCGCGAGCACCCGGACTCGGCGGGCGTCGTGCTGGTCGATGCGGCCCGGCGACCGGTCGGCTATCTCGACCGCAGCCGGTTCCTGCTGAGCATGACCGGCAAGTTCGGGCACGCGCTGTGGGCCGACAAGCCCGCGCGGGAGCTGGCCGACCCGCCGCGCACGGTCGACGAACGCACCCCGCTGTCCCGCGCGCTGGAGCTCAGCCTGTCCGGCGACCCCGCCCGCGCCTACGACGACCTGGTCGTCGTCGCGCCGGACGGGTCCTGCCGCGGGACGGTGACGGTGGCGGAGCTGTGGCGGCAGGCGATCCTGCCGGGCGCCGCCGACCGGCCCGGTCCCCGGTCGCAGGCCGCGGTGTCGGGTCCGCACCCCGTACCGGCGGCCGCGGCGTCCGGGGCGCATCCGGTGCGGGCCGACGCGGGTCGCCGTCCGGTCCACGGGCCGTCGGGCCGCCCGCCGATGAGCGCACCGGCCGCGCGGCACGGCCCGGGTCCCGGGGACGGACGCACGGCACGCAGCGCCTGAGCCATACCTGACCGGCCCGTGTCCGGGGACGGCGACGGGTCCGGGCCCGGCTCGACGCCGCGCGACTGTCGGTGGTCGCTGCTTTCATGAGTTCGTGCTGTTCCACGACGTCGTCGCCACCTCCGCCGCGGTCGGGGCGACCCGCGCCCGCACGGAGAAGACCGCCGCGCTGGCCGGGCTGCTGCGCGCGGCCGGGCCCGGTGAGGTGCTGCCCGTCGTCGCGTGGCTGTCCGGGGTGCCGCGGCAGGGCCGGATCGGGACCGGCTGGCGGACCCTCTCGGCGGTCGACGTCCCGGCGGCCGCGGAGCCCGCACTCGACGTCGGGACCGTCGACACGCTGCTCGACGAGCTGGCCGGTACCGCGGGCGAGGGCTCCGCGCAGCGCCGCCGCGACCTCCTGGCGGAGCTGTACGGCGCCGCCACCGCCGACGAGCAACGTTTCCTGCACCGGCTGCTCACCGGCGAGCTGCGGCAGGGCGCGCTCGAGGGTCTGATGGTCGACGCGGTGGCGGCCGCCTCCGGCGCGGGGCAGGCGGCCGTCCGGCGCGCGTTCATGCTCTCCGGCCGGCTCCCGGAGACCGCGGCGACCGCGCTCGACGGCGGCGAGACGGCACTCGCCGCGGTCGGTCTGGAGGTCGGGCGCCCGGTCCGGCCGATGCTGGCCTCCCCCGGCGACTCGCTCGACGCCGCGCTGACCTCGCTCGGCGCCGACGTCGTCGTCGAGCACAAGCTCGACGGCGCCCGGATCCAGGTCCACCGGCGCGGCGACGAGGTCCGCGTCTGGACGCGCACCCTGCGCGAGATCACCGCGGGGGTGCCCGAGCTCGTGGATCTGGCCCGCGGGCTGCCCTGCGACACCGCGGTGCTCGACGGGGAGACCCTCGCCCTCGACGACGACGGCCGTCCCCGCCCCTTCCAGGACACGATGAGCCGGTTCGGGTCCGACACCGACGACGAGGGCGTGATGCTCAGCCCGTTCTTCTTCGACCTGCTGCATCTCGACGGCCGGGACCTCGTCGACGAGCCCCTGGAGACCCGGCTCGACGCGCTCGCCGGGCTGCTCGCCGCCGACCGGCACGCGTCGCTGCGGATGCCGGGGGCACGGCGGCCGTCGGCGGAGGAGGCCGCGGCCGTGCTCGACGGGGCGCTCGGCGCAGGGCACGAAGGTGTCGTCGTGAAGGACCTCGCGACGCCGTACGCGGCGGGCCGGCGCGGGAAGGCCTGGCAGAAGGTCAAGCCGGTGCACACGCTCGATCTCGTCGTGCTCAGCGCGGAGTGGGGTTACGGCAGGCGCACCGGGTCGCTGTCGAACATCCACCTCGGGGCCCGCGACCCCGGTGGCGACGAGCCCGTGATGGTCGGCAAGACGTTCAAGGGGATGACCGACGAGCTGCTGGCCTGGCAGACCACGACGTTCCCCGGGTACACGCGCGCCGAGGAGCCCGGCGTGGTGTACCTGCGTCCCGAGCTGGTCGTGGAGATCGCGCTGGACGGTGCGCAGCGCAGCACCCGCTATCCCGGCGGGGTGGCGCTGCGGTTCGCGCGGGTCCTGCGCTACCGGCCCGACAAGACCCCGGAGGAGGCGGACACCCTCGACGCGGTGCGGGCGCTGCTGTCGGGCTGAGTCACCACACGGCCGCCACCGGAGCCGGGAGCGCGCCCTCCGGGCGGCCGTCGCCGGCGGTGCGGGCGGCGGGCGGCACCGGGCCCGCGTGCGTGCGCAGCACCCCGGCGGCGAGCACCCCGCCACCGGGGGCGGCGACGGTCCGCTCGATGCCGAGCAGTGGTGTCGCGGGTGCGACGCCGAGCAGGCCCGCGGTGTCCGGGTCCGCGGGCACCGGCCCCGAACGGGTCCGGACGACACCGGGGTCCAGGCGGGCGTCGGCCAGCAGCCGGTCGAACGGTCCCGTGTCGGGCACGGCGAGCAGCTCGGCGGCGGCGGGCGTCGCGACGTAGTGGGTCTCGAGCACCGTGCCGCCGCCGGCGGTGCCGGCCACGCACTCGGTGCGCAGCACCGGGCTGCCCGGCGGTACCCCGAGCCAGCCGGCGAGCACGTCGGGTGCGGTGATCCCGGCACGGCCGAGCCAGCGCGGCGGCCGGTGCGGGTCGGTGACCACGTCGTGCCCACCCCGGTAGTCGGGGGTCGCGACGATCCGGTGCGCGGCCGGACCCGGCCGCAACAGACCCTCGTCGGAGAGCAGTGCGAGCGCGGCCCGCACCACCGAGCGGGACACCCCGAAGGCGACCATCAGCTCGTCCTCCCGGGGCAGGAGGCCGGCGGCCCGGGGCCGGCCCGCGACGGCGATCCGCAACAGGTCCCGCACCCGGCGCGCGTCCGCGGCACGCACCTGCGGGATCGGCGACGGCACCGGCATGTACTCCACGGTAGGGAGGACGGGTTGCCCGAGGGTTCCGCGAACGTGACGTGCGGGTGACGGGCCCGACGCGCACCCCGCACCCGTCGTGGCGCGTATCATTCCGACACCGTGCGCTTCCTCGACGACCGCTCGCCGGACCACGACCTCACCTACGACGACGTCTTCCTCGTCCCGCGCCGTTCCTCGGTCGCCTCCCGGTTCGACGTCGACCTCGCCACCCCGGACGGCACGGGTGCCACGGTGCCGGTCGTCGCGGCGAACATGACGGCCGTGGCGGGCCGCCGGATGGCCGAGACCCTCGCCCGCCGGGGCGGCCTGACGGTCCTGCCCCAGGACGTCGCGACCGACGCCGTCGCCGGGATCGTGTCCTGGCTCAAGTCGCGGCACCCGGTGTGGGACACCCCGCTGGTGCTGCGCACCGGTGACGCCGTGGCGGACGCGCTCAACCTGCTGCCCAAGCGCGCCCACGACGCCGTCGTGGTCGTCGACGACGGCGGACGCCCCGTCGGGACGGTCGGCGAGGCCGCCTGCACCGGCGTCGACCGGTTCACCCGGCTCGCCGACGTCCTCGATCCGGACCCCGTGCTGCTGCCGTTGGACACCGCGCCGCGCGACGTCTTCGAGCAGCTCGACACCCGGCGCGGGAAGGTCGCGCTCGGGATCGACGACGACGGCCAGCTGGCCGGGCTGCTCACCCCGCTCGGCGCGATCCGGGCCGGGATCTACTCCCCCGCACTCGACGGCGAGGGCCGGTTGCGCACGGCGGCCGCGATCGGGATCAACGGCGACGTCGCGGTGAAGGCGAAGGCGCTGCTCGACGCGGGCGTGGACGTCCTGGTGGTCGACACCGCGCACGGCCACCAGGAGAAGATGCTCGACGCCCTGGGTGCGGTGCGGCGGGTCGTCGCGGAGTCCGGTGCGCCCGTCCCGGTCGCGGCAGGCAACGTCGTCACCGCCGACGGGGTCGCCGACCTGGTCGACGCGGGTGCCGACATCGTGAAGGTCGGGGTCGGCCCGGGTGCGATGTGCACCACGCGGATGATGACCGGCGTCGGGCGCCCGCAGTTCTCCGCGGTCGCCGAATGCGCTGCGGCGGCCCGCGAGCGCGGCGCCGTGGTCTGGGCGGACGGCGGCGTGCGGCACCCGCGCGACGTCGCGCTGGCTCTGGCCGCAGGAGCCGCGTCGGTGATGATCGGCTCCTGGCTGGCCGGGACGTACGAGTCGCCCGGCGACCTGCTGCGCGACGAGCACGGCCGCGCCTACAAGGAGTCGTTCGGCATGGCGTCCAAGCGCGCGGTCGGTGCCCGCACCCGCGGGGACAACGCGTTCGACCGCGCTCGCAAGTCGCTGTTCGAGGAGGGGATCTCGTCGTCGCGGCAGCAGCTCGACCCGGAGCGGCCCGGCGTCGAGGACCTCCTGGACGAGATCTGCTCCGGGGTCCGGTCGGCGTGCACCTACGCCGGCGCCCGCACCCTCGACGAGCTGCACGAGCGGTCCGTCGTCGGGGTCCAGACGACGGCCGGGTTCACCGAGGGCACCCCGCACGGCCTGTAGCGACCGGGCCCCGGCACGACGTGGCCCCCGCACACCGGGTGTGCGGGGGCCACGGTGCGGTGTCTAGGAGTTCGGCCCCTCCAGCATCTCGGTGACCAGTGCGGCGATCGGCGACCGCTCGCTGCGGGTCAGCGTGACGTGCGCGAAGAGCGGGTGCCCCTTCAGCTTCTCGATGACGGCGTTGACGCCGTCGTGCCGGCCGACGCGCAGGTTGTCGCGCTGCGCGACGTCGTGGGTGAGCACGACGCGGGACGCGGCGCCGAGCCGCGACAGCACCGTCAGCAGCACGTTGCGCTCCAGCGACTGCGCCTCGTCGACGATCACGAAGGTGTCGTGCAGCGACCGGCCACGGATGTGGGTGAGCGGCAGCACCTCGAGCATCCCGCGGGCGATGACCTCGTCGATGACGTCCTGGCTGACCAGCGCTCCGAGGGTGTCGAAGACGGCCTGGGCCCAGGGCTGCATCTTCTCGCTCTCGCTGCCGGGCAGGTAGCCGAGGTCCTGCCCGCCGACGGCGTAGAGCGGCCGGAACACCACGATCTTGCGGTGCTGCTGGCGTTCCAGCACCGCCTCCAGCCCGGCGCACAAGGCCATCGCCGACTTGCCGGTCCCGGCCCGCCCGCCGAGCGAGACGATCCCGACCTCGTTGTCGAGCAGCAGGTCGAGCGCGATCCGCTGCTCGGCGGAACGGCCGTGCAGCCCGAACGCCTCCCGGTCACCGCGGACGAGCTTCACCCGCTTGTCGGCGGTAACCCGGCCCAACGCGCTCGACGCCCCGGTGAGCCGCAGCCCGGTGTTGCAGGGCAGCTCGCGCGCCTCGTCGTGATCGATGACGCCGTCGCGGAACAGCGCGTCGACGTCCTCGGGGGCGACCTCCAGGTCCGTCATCCCGGTCCAGCCGGAGAACAGCACGTCCTGGCCGTGGTACTCGTCGGCGTCCAGCCCGACCGCGGCCGCCTTCACCCGCAGCGGCATGTCCTTCGTGACCAGGGTGACTTCCCCCGGGGATGCGGGGTCGGCCTTCAGGTTCAGCGCGCACGCCAGGATCCGCGAGTCGTTCGAGTCGGTGCGGAACCCGGCCGGCAGGACCGTGGGGTCGGAGTGGTTCAGCTCGACGTGCAACGTCCCGCCCTTGTCACCGACCGGGATCGGTGCGTCGAGCCGGCCGAACTTCACGCGCATCTCGTCGAGCTGGCGCAGTGCGGTCCGGGCGAACCACCCGAGTTCGGGGTGGTGACGCTTCGCTTCGAGCTCGGAGATCACGACCAGCGGCAGTACGACCTGGTGCTCGTCGAAGCGGAGCAACGACCACGGGTCGGACAGCAGGACGGACGTGTCGAGCACGTAGCAGCGGGTGGTACCTGCCGGGGCGTCCCCGACGGGCTCCGTCAGCGGAGACCTGTCGGTGAGAGCGGGACGATCGGTCACGGGTGCTCCCTCACGGGCGTGGCACCACGCCCGCTCTGCGTCGGGCCGGCCGGCCCTGATGCGGGTCGTGACGGCGTCGGAGGACCGTGGCGGTCCACCGGCCGGCACGCCCACGAGGGCCGGGTGCCGGCCCTCTCGGGTGCGTTCGACACCACGTTCAGGGCCTCCCGGACGAGCCGCATCGGGTACGGCCCGTCGACGAGGACGCTACTAGTGGTCACCCTCGTGCGGTCAATAGCAACTCTCCGTCGGTCAGCCGCAGAGAACCCTGATGGCAGAGTTGTAACCTGCCGTTCATCGCAACATTGCTACCGTCTGCCGTCGCAGCGACCTGCGGCGACACGAACGGGCGCCTACCGTTCGTCGGACGCGCAGTACTCCGGGTGCAGCAGCGCGGGCGCCGTGACTGCTGTCGTACCGGAACCGTTGCCTCTCGCGTCGCCACCCTCGGTGACGAGGTCGGGGGGCAGCACCGGGGTGTCCAGCAGCGCCCGCAGACCGGCCACCGGGCCGCCGGGATGCCGGGCCAGCCAGGACCGGACCAGCGGGGCACCCTCGGCGTAGGTGACGGGGTACCCCCGCCACTGCGGATGGTCGAGGAACGCGAGGATCCGCCGTGCCCGCGCCTCGGGGACGAGCAGCCAGCGTGCGAGGTACGCCGTGACCTCGTCCGGATCCGCGCCGTCGACGTGCCGCAGCAGGGCCGCGTCCTGCCGGACCCGGCCGAGCAGGTCCAGTTCGCTCTCGACCCGCTCGGCGAGGTCTCCGTCGATCCGGACCCCCGCGCCGGCCAACGCCCGCGCCGCGACCGCTCCCCAGCCCGGCCCGGGGACGACGCCCGCGGCCGCCTCCGCCGCGCCCTCGGCGATCAGCCCCTGCGGGCTGCGCACCAGGCGCAGCGCGAGCTCGGGGAAGCGCGCCACCGCCACCTCGGCCCGGCAGTACTGGGTGTGGTGGCCGGGGTAGACCTCGTGCGCGAGCAACGGGAGCAGCGCGCCGGCACGGATCCGCGCGGCATCGGTGATCGACACCCTGCTGCGCAGGCCGCCCCGGTAGCGCGTGAAGGCGGTCCACGGCCGGTCGGCCACGAGCGCGACGACGGCGTCCTCCCCCCGCGGCAGCCCCAGCAGGTCCCGGGTGCGGCGACGCAGCTCGGCCGTCACCGCCGTCACCGCCGCACCGAGCCGCCGCGGCGGGACGACGTCGCCCTCCCGGTACGCGCGCATCCGCGCGACCACCGGCCCCCGGCCCGGCAGCAGCGCGCCGAGCCTCCGGTGCACCTCGCGGTACTCGTCGGTGTCCGTACGGCGCGGGGTCACCCCGAAGGTGTCCCTGACCTCGGCGAGGTAGCCGGGCCGGTCCCCGTCCAGCAGCCGGGCCTGGCAGTGCAGTGCGGTGAGGCCCGCGTCCAGATGACGACGGCGCGGAGCCGGCATCCCCGATCCCGCGAGCTCCGCCCGGAGCCGGGCCGCGTCGGCCACGAGACGACCCGGCTCGGACGGTGGCTCGTCGGCGACCCGGCGTGCGAGTGCCGCGTCCGGTGCGGGCCCGTCGAGTATCCCGGGGCGCAGCCGGTCGAGACGCACGGCGAGCTCGACCGTCGCAACCAGGAGCGGGTCCGGGGTCATCATCGGAGCGTAGGCGGGTCGCAGCTGAACGACGCCCCGAGCCGCGGGGTACGCGTCCGTTCGGTGGCCAGTGGGCACGTAACGTCACCGAAACCTGCGTCCGAACCCACAGCCGGCGCGCTCGAAGAATGCCCGATCGAGGGAGTATCCGAACTCAAAGTAATAGGGTCCCCCGATGGTGTGGCCGAGTTTGTTCGGGCGGAATACGACCGCTAGATTTCTCGGCAGTCGGTACGGGCTCCCCCACTTGTCAACGTGCCGACAGGCGTGAGACCGGCCTTCGGGCGGACTCAGAGACTCTACAGGAGAAGAACTGTGCTGAAGAAGGCTGGAATCGTGGTTGCGGCCTCCGCCGCGTCCCTGCTCGCCGTCTCCCCCCTCGCCTTCGCCGGCGACAAGGGTGACGACCACGGCCACAAGGGTGGGCACCACCACGGCGCCGAGAACGTCATCGACAAGGACGCCAAGGGCCTGATCGCCGGGCTGAACGGCAACAACGTCAACGTGCCGATCCAGGCCTGCAACAACAACGTCCCGGTGAACGTCCTCGGCGTTCAGGTTCCGGTCGAGGACGCCTCCGCCCTCAACGGCGTCACCGGCGCCCTGGGTATCCTGGGCGACGCCAAGGCGAAGTCGGGCGACTCGGTCACCGACCAGTCCGACAACTGCGCGCAGGAGTCGGGCGCGGGCGACAGCATCAACTGATCTCGATCAGTTCGCCGAAAGGCCCCGGAGCATTTCGCTCCGGGGCCTTTTTCGCGTTTCCGGGCGATTCCTGATCCAGCCGCGTCCGATCACCACACGTGACTCTTCACGGAACGGCGGACGCCTTCGACACGACCGTGTCCGATAACTGGGAGTAGATCGTCCGTATCGCCCGCATCTAGCTACGTTCCGTGACCGTCTCGTCAGTCGCCTCGACACCGACGGTGGGTCGCGCCGGATTGGTCGGGGCGCTCAGCGGACAGGTTCGCCCGGGCCCGGACCTCCCGACCGAGGGTGGGGTCCGCTGAAGTCGCTGCTTGGGGAAGCGATTTCCCGCACGGGGTCCCGCCGCGAGGTCCGCCCTGCGGCACCGCGGCCGAGCCTCACCGTCAGAGGCGCTCCACCCGCCGGCGCGACCCGCAGCACTGAACCGGACGATGGCCCCGAAGCCCACCCCGGACTCGGCTCGCCCCCGCTCGCCCCAGCTCGCCCCAGCTCGGCTCGGCCCCGCCCGATTCGGCCCCGCTCGGTTCGACCCAGCTCGGTTAGGCCCCGCCCGGCCCCGTCCGGCTCGGCTCGGCCGGTTCGGCCGGCTCGGCCTGTTCGGCCCGGACAGGCCGGGACTCACCGAATCCGCCGCAGCAGGGCCCGCCGCCCAGCATCTCCCGCCCGCCTCCCTGCAGCGCCTTCCCTTCCGCGGCGCCCACGGCGCCCGACCCCGCCGAGATGCAGCTCAGCGCACCTCGGAGATCGACACATCGCGCTGACCTGCATCTCGGCGAGGTTCATCCGGGCACGGACGGCCCATCGCGCCCGACCCCGACGGCCGACGCAACGATCCCCGGCGCTCCGGCCTCCGATCACCGGCGCCCGAGCGCCGCAGCGGCCGGGATCCGGGACGAGCCGGACGGGCGCTCACGATGCCCCCGGGGCGGCTACGCCGATCAGCCGCCGACCGTTGCGCCGCTCCACCCAGCCGCGACACGCCCGAACGCCTCTCCGACATCTGTCGGGATCATCCAGAAATCCGCAGGTACACGAATGGATCGGCGACGCCCGCTGAAAAATACGGAGGGTCAGATTGTCGTCGCCGGAAGCCTCCGTTAGATTGACGCTCAGTCGATGCGGGCTCCCCGGTTCGAGCGTCGACAGGTACTGAGAGTGTGTGCGGCGACTCCGTGCGCGCTCTCCGACTACAGGAGACGGACTGTGCTGAAGAAGGCTGGAATCGTTGTGGCGGCCGGTGCCGCGTCGATGGTCGCGCTGAGCCCGCTGGCGTTCGCCGGCGACAAGACCGACGTCGACTACAAGAAGAACAGCGACAACAAGTCGTACTCGAAGTCCGAGGTCAACAAGCAGCTCGGCGACAACGCCGACCAGCTGGCCAGCAAGGACTCGGCCGGCCTGGTCAACATCTCGGGCAACAACCTGAACGTGTCCCCGCAGGCCTGCGGCACCGCGTTCAACGGCAACAGCCTGGTCCAGGGCGCCCTGGGCGGCCTGTTCTCCGAGGCCGAGAACTCCTCGGGCGTCACCTCGGACAACGGTGTCGACTGCACCAACGCCTCCGACAACGGCGACGAGGTCAACCAGAACTCCTCGGAGTCCGGCAAGCACGGCGGCAGCCACAAGTAAGTCGCCCGCGCACCGCGCACGGGAAGGCCCCGGGGTTCGCCCCGGGGCCTTTCCCGTTCCCGGACCGCCGGGAACCCGCTCGCGAAAATGCTGCAACGAGCGAGGACCCGGAAGGTTACGCACGAATTCTGGTCAGCCGCCGAAACGTCGGTGTCGTGCGGCGAAGTCGCGCAGAGCGCGGAGGAAATCGACCCGTCGGAACTCGGGCCAGTACGCCTCGCAGAACCAGAACTCCGAATGCGCCGACTGCCAGAGCAGGAAGCCCGACAGGCGCTGCTCCCCGCTGGTCCGGATGACGAGGTCCGGGTCCGGCTGTCCGGACGTGTACAGGTGCTCCGCGATGTGGTCGACGTCGAGGGTCTCGGCGAGCTCCTCGATCGTCCGTCCGGCCTCGGCCTGGCTCAGCAGCATCTTGCGCACCGCGTCCGCGATCTCCTGCCGGCCGCCGTAGCCGACGGCGACGTTGAGCTGCAGGCCGCCGCGCTCCCCCGTCCGCGCCACCGCGGCCGCCAGCCGGTCCGCGAGCGACTTCGGCAGCAGCTCCATGGCTCCGACGACGCGCAGGCGCCACGGGGTGTCGGGCCCGGAGAGGTCGTCCACGACCCCGCCGATGATCTCCAGGAGGTCCTTGAGCTCGTCCGGCGAGCGCGTGTCGAGGTTGTCGGTCGACAGCAGGAACACCGTCACCACCTCGACGCCCGCCTCCGAGCACCAGCCGAGCATCTCCGCGATCTTCGCGGCCCCGGCGCGGTGTCCCTCCGCGGGATCGGCCAGTCCGGCCTCCCGCGCCCAGCGCCGGTTGCCGTCGAGGATCAGCGCGACGTGTTTCGGGCTCTCGGCCCCGTCGAGCTGGCGCAGGATCCTGCGCTCGTACACCGTGTAGAGCAGGTCTCGGACGGCCACGTGCGCAGAGCCTAGTCCGGCCCCGCCGCGTGTGGCGTTCGTCCGCCCCGCGGGACGACGACCGGTGCACCGCGTAGCGTCGGCCCGTGTCTCCCGTGAGCACCTCTCCGTCCGCTCCGGTCAAGCCCCGGATGCGGGGCTGGCTGCACCTGTGGAGCCTGGTCGCCTCGGTCTTCGCCTGCGCGACGCTGATCAGCGTCGCCGGCGCACTCGTCGGCACGTCCGCCGCGCTCGCGACGGCCGTGTACACGCTCACGACGTTCGGGTTGTTCGGGATCAGCGCCCTCTACCACCGGCGCACCTGGGCCGACCCCGCCCACCGGCGCCTGATGAAGCGCCTCGACCACTCGATGATCTTCCTGTTCATCGCGGGGACCTACACACCCGTGTCGGTGCTGGCCCTCCCCACGAGCACCGCGACCTGGGTACTGACCGTCGTGTGGGTGGGCGCGCTCGCCGGCGTGGCGCTGAAGCTGGCCTGGCCGACCGCACCGTCCTGGGTCGGCGTCCCGATCTACGTCGCCCTCGGCTGGGTCGCCGTGTTCGTCCTGCCCGCCCTGCTGGACGGCGGCGGGGTCGCCGCGTTCGTCCTGCTGATCGCCGGCGGGGCGCTCTACACGGCGGGCGCGGTCGTGTACGCGCTGCGCCGGCCGGACCCGTGGCCCGCGACGTTCGGGTACCACGAGCTGTTCCACGCGGCGACCGTCCTGGCCTGGGCCTGCCACCACGTCGCGATCTGGCTGGTCCTGCTGCGCTGACCCGGCACGCGCCGCGGTCGCGGCCGGATGCTGCGGACCTCGCTCAGGCGGGGCCCTCCGCCCGCAGGTCGTCCACCCGTGCCATCGCCGACCGCAGCTCGGACAGCCACTCGTCGGCGTTCCGGCCGACCAGGCGCACCGACCAGGCCAGCGCGTCCGAGCGCGACCGGGCGACGCCGGCGTCGACCAGCGTGTCGAGCACGACCCGCTCCGGCTGACGCAGCCGTGTCATCACCGGCACCGAGATCGTCGTGAACAGCTCCCGCGTCTCCCCGAGACGCGCGCCCCACGCCACCTTGCGCCGGTAGCGGCTCTCCGCCTGGCGAGCGATCTCGATCCGCTCGTCGCGGGTCTCCTCACGGAAACGGGCGATGCGCCCGGCCTCCGCGGCGGCGGTGTCCGCACGGCCCTCGTCGGTACCGGCCTGCTCGCCGTCGAGCGGCGGGAGCTCGCCGACGACGACGATCTCGTCGCGGTCGCAGGTCACCTCCGGCGCTCCGGTGAACCAGCCGTCCGGCAGCCGCCCGGAGAACCACGCCGCGGCGTCGTCGGCCGGCGGGAGGTCGGCCTGCTGCCAACCGCCCCGGCTACGTCCTCGTCCTGTCATCATCACGCACCTCCGCGTCGAATGATTACAGGATTACACAGCAAGCGCTCACCGCGCGAGGAGTTCCGCGAGCTCGTCCGGCGTCGTGACCGGCAGGTCGCACACCACCCCGCGGCAGACGTGCGCGGCCGGCAGCCCGTCGACGGTCCCGCGGTCGGCCAGCAGCGGGACGCCGTCCGCCTCCGGTGCCCCTGCGACGACCACCGAGCCGCCCGGCGCGGCCCGCCGGGCCCGGTCCGTCAGCGGCCCGGTCCCGGGCTCGCCGACCACCGCGACCTGCACCGGGCCCGCGACCAGCGCCTCGGCCGCGGAGAGCCAGTGCCCGAGGAACCGCGGCGCGCGCGGCACCAGGGTCCCGACCGTCCGCACCATCTCCTCGGCGGCCGCCCGGTAGCCCGCCGCACGCTCCGGCGGCGCCAGGACCGACGCCGTCACCAGCGCCTCGGCCAGCGCGGACGACCCGCACGGTGACGCGTTGTCGGTCAGTTCGCGGGGCCGGTGCGGCAGCAGCGCGGCGTCCGGGGCGTCGGCGGCGGTGTCCAGGTACGCCCCGGGCCGGTCGTCGGCGGCGAACCGCTCCCGTGCCGTGTCGAGCAGGTCGAGCGCCGCGGTGAGCCGCTGCGGGTCGCCGGTCGCCTGGTGCAGCGCCAGCAGCCCGGCCGCGAGCAGCGCGTGGTCGGCGAGGACGGCGTCGGCGGGCCCGGGCACACCGTCCCGCGACGAGCGGCGCAGCCGGCCGTCGACGACGTGGACGTCCAGCAGCAGGTCGGCGATCTCCCCGGCGGCCCGCACCCACTCCGTACGCCCAGACGCGGCTCCGGCCTCGGCCAGCGCGACGACGGCGAGCGCGTTCCACTCGGTCACGACCTTGTCGTCGCGGGCGGGCTGCGGACGCGACGACCGCGCGTCGAGCAGCGCGGAGCGGGTCCGTTCCCACCATGCGGCGTCGTCCGGGTCGCGGCGCAGCTGCAGGGTCGAGGCGCCACCGTCGGCGGTCCCGGCCGCGGTCACACCGAGCAGCTCGGCGGCGCGGTCGCCGTCCTCGGTGCCGAGGACCGCGCGCAGCTCGTCCGGCGTCCACACGTAGGTGAGCCCCTCGACGCCACCGGCGTCCGCGTCCAGCGCGGAGGCGAGCCCGCCCTCCGGTGTGCGCAGGTCCCGGAGCAGGAACTCCGCGGTCGACACGGCGACCCGCTCGGCGAGCACCGATCCCCGGCGCCCCAGGTGGGCGTACACGCGGAGCAACAGGGCGTTGTCGTAGAGCATCTTCTCGAAGTGCGGGACCACCCAGGCGTCGTCGGTGGAGTAGCGCGCGAACCCCCCGGCGAGCTGGTCGTGGACCCCGCCGCGCGCCATCGCCTCGCAGGTGCCGGTGGCCAACCGCCACGCCCGGTCCGAGCCGGTCCGCTCGTGGTGCCGGAGGAGGAACTCGCAGACCATCGACGGCGGGAACTTCGGCGCCCGGCCGAACCCGCCGAGCTCGTCGTCGTGCTGCGCCGCGAGCTGCTCGACGACGTCGTCGAGGGCCTGTTCCCCGACGACGACCGGCTCCGGGTCCGCGGCGGCCTGCTCCGCCAGCTGCTCGGCGATCTGCCCGGCGGCGAACCGGACCCGGTCGCCGTCGGACGCCCAGGCCGAGGTGACGGCGTCGAGCACCTGCCGGAACGACGGCAGACCGTGCCGCGGCTCGGCGGGGAAGTAGGTGCCGCAGTGGAACGGCTCACCGTCCGGGGTGAGGAAGCAGGTCATCGGCCAGCCACCCTGCCCGGTCATGGCCTGGGTGGCGGCCATGTGGACGGCGTCGACGTCCGGGCGCTCCTCCCGGTCCACCTTGATCGCCACGAACGACCGGTTGACGACGGCGGCGACGCCCGGATCGGAGAACGACTCCCCCGCCATCACGTGGCACCAGTGACAGGCCGCGTAGCCGACGGAGAGGAGCACCGGCACGTCCCGGCGCCGGGCCTCGGCGAACGCCTCCGTCGACCAGGGGTACCAGTCGATCGGGTTGTCGGCGTGCTGGAGCAGGTACGGACTGGTGGAGGTCGCGAGCCGGTTCGGCATGCCGGCCACCCTGTCAGACCCCGGTCAGGAGCTGCGGGAGTCCGCCTCGTCGTCGGTGCCCGCGGCCGGCTGCTCCTCGAACGACTCCGGCAGTCGCTTGATCCGCTTGCTCATGTTGCGGATGAGCAGCACGGTCGCGAGCAGGAGGACCAGCACGATCGCCAGTCCGACGGGTGCGGCGTTCCCCCACTCGGGCAGCTGCCCGGGGGGCGGCGGGCGGTCCTGCGCGGGGACCACGAAGCCCGTCGCCACCATCTGCACGGTCGCCACCGCGTTGTCGATCAGCACCGCAGTACGCCTCCGAACTCCATGACCGTGCACGCCCGGGCCGCCGGACGGCCCGTGACCAGGCTACCGCCGGGTCAGCCCGCCCTGCGCTGCTCCCCGGCCGTCTCGGCGAGCTCGAACGGGATGCCGGTGAACAGGTCGTCCTCCGGGGTGGTGGTCTCCACCAGCGAGTGCACCAGCTCGTAGTCCTCGGTCGGCCACACCCGGGCCTGCACCTCGAGCGGGGTGAAGAAGAACCGGCTGTCCGGGTCGATCTGCGTCGCGTGCGCACGCAGGGCGTCGTCGCGGCGGCCGAACCAGTCCGAGCACGGGACCTTGGTGGTCACCCGGGTGCCCGGGTCCGGCCGGTCGGACGTCCAGTTGGCCAGCCACTCGGCGTAGGGCGACTCCTGCCCGGACTCCAGGATGGCCTGGTGGAACGCCTCGAGCCGGGTCCGCGAGAAGCCATGGCCGTAGTACAGCTTCAGCGGCTGCCACGGCGCGCCCGCCTCCGGGAAGCGGGTCGGGTCGCCCGCGGCCTCCCAGGCGGCCATCGAGATCACGTGGGTGCGGATGTGGTCGGGGTGCGGGTACCCGCCGTTCTCGTCGTAGGTGACGATCACGTGCGGACGGAACTCGCGGATGACGCGGACCAGCGCCGCGGTCTGCTCCTCGACGTCGCCGACGGCGAAGCACCCCTCCGGCAGCGGCGGCTTCGGGTCGCCCTCGGGGAGCCCGGAGTCGACGTAGCCGAGCCACACGTGCTGCACGCCGAGGATCTCGGCGGCCCGCGCCATCTCGGCGTTCCGCACCGCGGTCATGTTCTCGAGCACGTCCGGCCGCTCCATCGCCGGGTTGAGGATGCTGCCGCGCTCGCCGCCGGTGCAGGTCACGACCATGACGTCGTGTCCCTCGTCCGCGTACCGCGCCGTGGTCGCCGCGCCCTTCGACGACTCGTCGTCGGGGTGGGCGTGCACCGTCATCAGCCGCGGACGCTCCCCGGGAGCGAGGACGGGTTCGGTGTGGGTCATCGGGTCGGGTTCCTCCACGGTCACCGGGCTCGGGTCCCGCGCACCGGGCGCGGGAGGCGAGGTCGTACTCGGGGACGATCCTGGCAGAGGGGACCGACAGGATCGTTCCGAGCGGGCAGCGCCCGCGTTCTCCAACACCCGTCGGCGCCCGGCTGTTCCCGATCGGCCCACGGTCGGCGAGAGGATCCACCGACACACGGTGGACGGTTCCGCGTCACTTCGGAAGCGATTCCCTGACGTCGTCACTGAAGCTGTCACCTGCGAAAACCGGGGTGTGGGGAACTTCCGCGGCCCGCGCTCCGTTCATCGAACGGCTGCGCCGAGCGGTGCGCCCCGTGCTAAGGTGACTCCCACACGGCCCGCCCGCGGGTCGTGTTTTTCCTTACTCGGGGCGTGCCGTCCGGAGCCGCCACCCCCGTGTGCCCCGCCGGCGCCAGGCGCCCGGCGGAAACACGCCCTGTTTTCCTGGAGGAGTTGATGACGGTGACGGATACCCAGGCCACCTGGCTGACCCAGGACGCCTACGACCGGCTGAAGTCGGAGCTGGACGGGTTGATCGAGAACCGGCCCGTCATCGCCGCCGAGATCAACGCCCGCCGCGAGGAGGGCGACCTGAAGGAGAACGGCGGCTACCACGCGGCCCGCGAGGAGCAGGGCCAGCAGGAGGCCCGGATCCGCCAGCTGCAGGAGCTGCTGCGCACCGCCCAGGTCGGCACCGCCCCGAGCAGCGCCGACGAGGCCGCGCCGGGCACCGTGCTCACCCTCAAGTACGAGGACGACGACGACACCGAGAAGGTGCTGCTCGGCTCCCGCGAGGAGGGCAGCCACGGCGACCTGCAGGTGATCTCGCCGAACTCCCCGCTCGGCGCGGCGCTGCTCGGCGCGAAGCCGGGCGACACCCGCGAGTACCAGCTGCCCGACGGCGGCAGCATGAAGGTCAGCCTCGTCGAGGTCGAGGCCTTCACCGGCTGATCCGGCGCACACACTACGACGGGGCCCGGCCGGTTCGGCCGGGCCCCGTCGGCGTCCCGTGTCCCGGTGGGGCAGGACAGGTGCCGGAGCAGCTCAGGAGGGCGCGGTGACCGCGTGCCCGGTGTCGCGGAGGCCCGCGACGATCGTGTCGCGGTGCTCCGGGCCGCGCGTCTCCAGGCTCAGCTCCACGTCGACCTCGCCCACCGGCAACGCACCGCTGATGCGGGAGTGCGCGACGTCGGTGACGTTCGCGCCGAGCGTCCCGACCCGGGCCAGCAGCTCGGCGAGCGCGCCGGGCCGGTCCGGGATCTGCACGTGCAGGGTCAGGTAGCGCGACGACGCGACCAGTCCGTGCCGGATGACCTGCAACAGCACGAGCGGATCGACGTTCCCGCCGGACAGCACGGCCACCACCGGTCCCGGGAAGCGGCCGGGCTCGGCCATCAGCGCCGCGACCGGCGCCACACCGGCCGGCTCGACGACCAGCTTCGCGCGCTCCAGGCAGTGCACCAGCGCGCCGGACAGCGCGTCCTCGCCGACCGTGACGAGCTCGTCGACCAGGGCCGACACCTGCGGGAACGTGACGTCCCCCGGCCGTCCGACGGCGATGCCGTCGGCCATCGTCCGCATCCCGCCGAGCGGCAGCGGCCGGCCGGCGGCGAGCGACGACGGCCACGCCGCGGCTCCCGCGGCCTGCACCCCGACGATGCGTGTCTCCGGCCGGTGCTCGCGCAGCACGGCCGCGATCCCCCCGAGCAGCCCACCGCCGCCGGCCGAGACGAGCACGGTCCCGGCGTCGGGGACCTGCTCCAGGATCTCGCAGCCGACCGTGCCCTGACCGGCGATGACGTCGGGATGGTCGAACGGGTGCACCAGCACGGCGCCCGACTCCCGGGCGGCCGCCGACGCCGCCTCCACCGCCTCGTCGACCGTCCGCCCCGTCAGGACGACGTCGGCGCCGTAGCCGCGCGTCGCATCGACCTTGGGCAGTGCGGCACGTTCGGGCATGAACACCGTCGCCCGCACGCCGAGCAGCCGCGCCGCGAGTGCGACGCCCTGGGCGTGGTTCCCGGCCGAGGCGGCGACCACCCCCGCGGCCCGCTCGTCGGCGGTGAGCCGGGCGATCCGGGTGTACGCACCGCGGATCTTGAACGAGCCGGTGCGCTGCAGGTTCTCGCACTTCAGATGGACGGGCGTGCCGGTGAGGTCGGAGAGCGCGCGGGCGCCCGCGACGGGGGTGGTGCGGACGACCCCCTTGAGCAGCTCACGAGCGGCGAACACGTCGGCGGAGGTGACCGGTGGGGTGACGGGGGCGTCCGGTGGGGCGACCATCCGGGCAGTCTCGCACCCGCGGCGGTAGCCTCGGTGGTGTCTCACCGGGCGTGATTCCCCAGTAGCTGCGCGTCCGGTGTCGGGAGGGACTCGCTGATGACGCGGCTGCGCACGACCGTGCCCCTGCTGCTGGCCGCCGGGCTGACCGTGCTGGCCGTGGCGACGGTGCGCGACGCGGGCTGCGACGACCCGGGTCACTACGAGCCGCGGACCGACGGCACCTGGTCGCTGGTCGGTGGGTGCATCGAGCCCGGCGACCTGGTCGTACCGCCGCCGCCCGCGGTCGCCGACCCGGTGCCCTCCCCGGAGCAGTCCCGCAGCTGACGCCGCGCTGCCCCGGGGCGGGACGGGTCAGCGGACGATGTCGAGGGCGGTCCGCAGGTCCTCGAGCAGGTCGTCGGCGTCCTCGATGCCGACCGACAGGCGCACCAGGTTGTCCGGCACCTCGAGCATCGACCCCGCGGTGGACGCGTGCGTCATCTGGCCCGGGTGCTCGATCAGCGACTCCACCCCGCCGAGCGACTCGGCCAGGGTGAACAGCCGCGTCTCGGCGCAGATCCGCAGGGCCGCGTCCCGCCCACCGGCGGCCAGGAACGACACCATCCCGCCGAACCGGCGCATCTGCTTCGCGGCGACCTCGTGCCCGGGGTGCGACGGCAGGCCCGGGTAGAGGACCGACGCCACCGCCGGGTGCGAGCCCAGCATCTCGGTGATCCGCTCGGCGTTGTCGCAGTGCCGCTCCATGCGCACCGCGAGCGTCTTCGCCCCGCGCAGGGTCAGCCAGGCGTCGAACGGCCCCGGCACCGACCCGACCGAGTTCTGGGTGAAGGAGATCCGCTCGGCGAGCTCGCCGTCGTCGGTCACCAGTGCACCGCCGACGACGTCGGAGTGCCCGCCGACGTACTTGGTCGTCGAGTGCACGACGACGTCGGCGCCGAGCGCCAGCGGCGTCTGCAGGTACGGCGACGCGAAGGTGTTGTCGACGACGAGCCGCGCACCGGCCTCCCGGGCCACCCCGGCGAGACCCGCGATGTCGGCGATGCCGAGCAGCGGGTTGGTCGGGGTCTCCGACCAGATCACCTTCGTGGCCGGCCGGATCGCGGCCCGGGTGGCGTCGAGGTCACCCAGGTCGACCGGGGTGTACTCGATGCCGGTCCCGGACAGCACCTTGTCGACCAGCCGGAACGTGCCGCCGTAGGCGTCGTGCGGGATGACGATGTGGTCACCGGGCCGCAGCAGGATCCGCAGGAGGGTGTCGGTGGCCCCCATGCCCGACCCGAACGCGTGCGCGTGCCGGCCGCCCTCGAGAGCGGCGAGGCACTCCTGCAGCACCGTCCGGGTCGGGTTGGCGCTGCGGGAGTACTCGTACCCGCTGCGGGTGCCGCCGACGCCGTCCTGCGCGAAGGTCGAGCTGGTGTGGATGGAGGTCGTGACCGCACCCGTCGTGGGGTCCGGTTCCTGACCGGCGTGGATGGCACGCGTGGAGAAGCCCTGCATGTCCGCGGAGGCTACTCCCGCCCCCGACGTCAGCCGTTGCCGAGGAACCCGATGACGTCGGAGCGTGTGACCACCCCGGCCGGCTTGCCGTCCATCAGCACCAGCGCCGCGTCCGCCTTCGCGAACGCCTCCATCGCGTCCTGCACCGACTCGCCCGCGCCGAGCGTCGGCAGCGGCGGGGACATGTGGTCCTCCAGCCTGTCGGCGAGCTGCGCACGGCCGGTGAACAACGCGTCGAGGAGGTCGCGCTCGACGACCGCCCCCGCCACCTCCGCGGCCATCACCGGCGGCTCGGCCTTCACGACCGGCATCTGCGAGACGCCGAACTCGCGCAGGTAGAGCGCCGCGTCGGCGACGGTCTCGTTCGGGTGGGCGTGCACCAGGGCGGGCATCGACCCGTCCTTGCGGCGCAGCACGTCGCCGATGGTGGCGCCCTCCGACGGCGGCAGGAAGCCGTAGCTGGCCATCCACCGGTCGTTGAAGACCTTGCCCAGGTAGCCGCGGCCACCGTCGGGCAGCAGCACGACCACCACGGCGTCGGCCGGGAGCGTCGCGGCGACCCGCAGCGCGGCCACCGCCGCCATCCCGCAGGAGCCGCCGACGAGCAGCGCCTCCTCCCGGGCGAGCCGGCGGGTCATGTGGAAGGAGTCGGTGTCGGAGACGGCGACGATCTCGTCACAGACGTCGCGGTCGTAGGTGGTCGGCCAGAAGTCCTCACCGACGCCCTCGACCAGGTACGGACGCCCGGTGCCGCCGGAGTAGACCGAGCCCTCCGGGTCCGCGCCGATGATCTTCACGGCACCGCCGGAGACCTCCTTGAGGTAACGCCCGATGCCCGAGATGGTGCCGCCGGTGCCGATGCCCGCGACGAAGTGCGTGATCTTCCCGTCGGTCTGCTCCCAGATCTCCGGGCCGGTCGAGTGGTAGTGGGACTCCGGGTTCGCCGGGTTGGCGTACTGGTTGGGCTTCCAGGCGCCGTCGATCTCCTCGACGAGCCGGTCGGAGGTCCGGTAGTAGGAGTCCGGGTGGTCGGGGTCGACCGCCGTCGGGCACACGACGACCTCGGCCCCGTACGCCTGGAGCACGTTGCGCTTGTCCTCGCCGACCTTGTCCGGGCAGACGAAGACGCAGTGGTAGCCCTTGCGCTGCGCGACCATGGCCAGCCCCACGCCGGTGTTGCCCGACGTCGGCTCGACGATCGTCCCGCCGGGGCGGAGCTCCCCGGATGCCTCGGCGGCCTCCACCATCCGCAGGGCGATCCGGTCCTTCACCGAGCCGCCCGGGTTCAGGTACTCGACCTTGGCGAGGACCGGCGGGGCGATCCCCTCCGCCGTCGCCCCCAGCCGGACGAGGGGTGTGTTCCCGACCAGGTCGACGACGTGTTCGACGTAGCGCATGTGCGCATCCTCGCACCGATCACTCACGTTCGACCGACCGCAGCCCCGTCGACGGCCGCCACCACCGCACGACGAGCCGGTTCCGGGCGTCGTTCAGGCCGGTCCACACGACCTCCGAGAGGTCGGCCCGGAACGCGTCGCCGGCGACCGGGCCGGACAGTGGACCGTTCCAGACCGCGCGCCCGGACACCTTGAGGTCACCGTCACCGAGATCGCCGCCGGACTGGTCGGCGGGTGCGGCGTGCAGTGCGAAGCGCGGGTCCCGCCGCAGGTCGGCACCCTTGCGGGAGCCGGGCATCGATCCGAAGGCGAGTTCCGTGGACGGCCCCGCGTCGTCGAGCACCACCTCGATGCCGGAGACCCGGGGCGAGCCGTCGGCGCGCAGGGTCGCGATCACCAGGGCCACCCCCCGCTGCAGGATCCGCTCGGCCAGACCGGCGAACTCGGGTTCGGCCGCCCGGAACTCTCCCCACGACGTCATGGGTGCAGCATGCCCGCCACCCCTGACAGGTTCGTCACGTCCGGGCGGGCACCGCTGTTACCGCTGAGTAGTCTCGGTCCGGACACATCCTGCGATGGAGGAGGACGACGATGCCCGAAGCCGTGATCGTCGCCGCGGCCCGGTCCCCGATCGGCCGCGCGAACAAGGGCTCCCTGGCCGGGATGCGCCCGGACGACCTGACCGTGCAGATGGTGCGCGCCGCACTGGACCAGGTGCCCGCACTCGACCCCACCGAGATCGACGACCTGATGCTGGGCTGCGGCTTGCCCGGGGGCGAGCAGGGCAACAACCTGGCCCGGATCGTGGCCGTGCAGCTCGGCTACGACTCGCTGCCCGGCACGACCATCACCCGGTACTGCTCCTCGTCGCTGCAGACCACCCGGATGGCGCTGCACGCGATCAAGGCGGGCGAGGGCGACGTGTTCGTCTCGGCCGGGGTCGAGACGGTGTCCCGCTTCCCGCGGGGCACCTCGGACTCGTGGCCGGACACGCACAACCCGCTGTTCGCCGACGCCGAGGCCCGGACCGTGGAGACGGCGGAGAAGGGCTCCGAGACCTGGACCGACCCGCGCGAGCAGAACCTGCTGCCCGACGCCTACATCGCGATGGGCCAGACCGCGGAGAACCTCGCCCGCCACAAGGACGTCTCCCGCGAGGACATGGACCGGTTCGCGGTGCGCTCGCAGAACCGCGCCGAGCAGGCCATCGCCGACGGGTTCTTCGCGCGCGAGATCACCCCCGTCACCCTGCCGGACGGCACCGTCGTCTCCACCGACGACGGCCCCCGCGCCGGCACCACGTACGAGAAGATCTCCGAGCTCAAGCCGGTGTTCCGGCCCGACGGGCGGATCACCGCGGGCAACGCCTGCCCGCTCAACGACGGCGCCGCGGCCCTCGTGATCATGTCCGACACGAAGGCCGAGCAGCTCGGGCTCACCCCGCTGGCCCGGGTCGTCTCCACCGGCGTCACCGGGCTCTCCCCGGAGATCATGGGCTACGGCCCGGTCGGCGCCTCCGAGCAGGCGCTGCAGCGCGCCGGGCTGACCATCGACGACATCGACCTCGTCGAGATCAACGAGGCGTTCGCCGCGCAGGTCCTGCCCAGCGCCCGCGACCTGGGCATCGACGAGGAGAAGCTGAACGTGCACGGCGGGGCGATCGCGCTCGGCCACCCGTTCGGCATGACCGGCGCCCGGATCACCACCACGCTGCTCAACGGCCTGCGCTCCACCGGCGGCCGCTACGGCCTGGAGACCATGTGCGTCGGCGGCGGCCAGGGCATGGCGATGGTGCTCGAGCGCCTGTCGTAGCTCCGCACCGCGGTACGACGGGCCGGTCCGCACCGTGCGGGCCGGCCCGTCGTCGTCCGGAGGGTCGGTGTCGTCCGGAGGGTCGGTGTCGTCCGGAGGGTCGGTGTCGTCCGGAGGGTCGGTGTCGTCCGGAGGGTCGGTGTCGTCCGGAGGGTCGGTGTCGTCCGGAGGGTCGGTGTCGTCCCGGCGGCACCGGGTACCCGCCGTCGGCGTCCAGGGCCGATCGGACGATTAACGTTCATTTCTTGAACACAGGGGACGCGGGATAGGCTCGGACAGGAGACGCCGTCCGACGGAAGCAGGTGGCGCGGCATGGACGTCCGGTTCCCGGACGGTCGACCGGGCTCGCAGACCGCGCTGCGCCGGGCGAACCGGGACCGGGTCGTCTCGGAGCTGACCGGCACCGGGGACGCGGCGACGCAGGCGGATCTCGCCCGCTCGACGGGCCTCGCTCCGGCGACCGTGTCGAACATCGTGCGGGAGCTCGAACGCGACGGCGTGGTCGAGGTGTCCGAGACCGGACGGCGCAGACGGGTGCGCCTGCGGGCCGACGTCCCCGCCGCGCCGGCCGCCGGTGTCGACTACGGCCACCGGCACGTGACCGTGGCGATCGCCACCCCCGACGGCCGGATCACCGCCGAACGGCGCGCCGACCTCGCACCGGACCTCCCCGCCGAGCAGGGCATGGAGATCGCCGCCGGACTCCTGCGGGAGACGCTGGCCGAGACCGGTACGGAGCTGGGCGACCTGGCGGGTATCGGCATGGGCCTGCCCGCCCCGATCGACGTCAGGTCCGGCAGCGTCGGCTCGCTGACGATCATGCCCACCTGGGTGGGCCTCCCGGCGGCGGCGCTCGCGGAGCAGAAGTTCGGCCGTCCCGTCGTGGTCGACAACGACGCGAACCTCGGCGCGATCGCCGAGTCCCGCTGGGGCCGGGGTGCCGGTGTGGCCAGCCTCGTCTACCTGAAGCTCTCCGAGGGCGTCGGCGCGGGACTGATCATGGACGGCCGGCTGTACCGCGGCCCCACGGGCACGGCGGGCGAGATCGGGCACACCACCGTGGACGAGTTCGGCGCACTGTGCCGCTGCGGCAACCGGGGGTGCCTGGAGACCCTGATCGCCGCCAGGCACGTCATCGAGCTGCTCCGCCCCGTCGTCGGGGGCGAGCTCACGATCGGCGCCATCGCGGCCCGGGCACGTGCGGGCGACCGGGCGTGCGCCCGGGTCGTCGGGGACGTCGGCCTGCAGGTCGGCAGGGCGATCGCGGACGTGTGCAACATCCTCAACCCCGAGCTGCTGATCGTCGGCGGGGAGCTCGCCCAGGCGGACGAGCTGCTGCTCGAGCCGATCAAGCAGGTCATCGCCCGGCGCGGGATCCCGAGCGCGGTCGACCAGCTAGAGCTCACGACGGCGGCCTTCGGAGCGCGGGCGCACGCGCTCGGCGGCGTCGCCCTGGCCTTCGACGCCGCCGGCATCTCCACGTGATGAACACATCGCGCGTCTTCGCCTGAGGTTCTTGCCTATTTCTTGAACGGTGACTACGGTCACTCCTCGACGCGGACGCCCGATCGGCGGCCGCAGCAGTCCGCACGAGCACTGCACACCACACCCCCTTCCCACGCCCGTCGGCGGGGCGCTCCGGCGCGCCGCCGACGAGCGCTGTCTCCGGGTGCCGGCCGAGGGAGCCCTGCGCATGAGCGAACACCGTTCGATCGATGACGAGCCGTCCGTCTTCGACGGCGACGACGAGGGTGCCGGTACCGGCGTGGTGCGGATCGCCTCCGTCGCCGCGCTGGGCGGTCTGCTGTTCGGCTACGACAGCGCCGTGATCAACGGCGCCACCAGCTCGATCAAGGAGGTCTACTCCATCGGTGAGGGGCCGCTCGGCTTCGCCGTGGCCTCGGCCCTGCTGGGCGCCGCGGTCGGGGCCTTCTCGGCGGGGCGGATCGCCGACCGGGTCGGCCGGCTCCAGGTCATGAAGATCGCGGCGGTGCTGTTCCTGCTGAGCGCCGTCGTCACCGGCATCGCCCCGAACCTGGAGATCCTGGTGCTCGGCCGGGTGATCGGCGGCTTCGGCGTCGGGATCGCGTCGGTCATCGCACCGGCCTACATCGCCGAGACCTCGCCGGCCCGTATCCGCGGGCGGCTCGGGTCGCTGCAGCAGCTGGCGATCGTGAGCGGCATCTTCCTGTCGTTGCTGGTCGACTGGCTGCTGGCCGAGACGGCGGGCGGCGCGGACCAGCAGCTGTGGCTGGGCATGGAGGCCTGGCGCTGGATGTTCCTGTGCATGGCCGTCCCGGCGGTCGTCTACGGGGCGCTGGTCACCACCATCCCCGAGTCGCCGCGGTTCCTGATCGCGCAGCAGCGCATCCCGGAGGCCCGCACGGTGCTCACGGCACTGCTCGGCGAGAAGAACCTGGACATCACGATCGACCGGATCCGGTCGACGCTGGACACGGCGACCACGCCGTCGTGGCGCGACCTGAGGCGGCCCGGTGGCGGGATCTGGCCGGTCGTCTGGGTGGGGCTGTTCCTCTCGATCTTCCAGCAGGCCGTCGGCATCAACGTGATCTTCTACTACTCGAACGACCTGTGGCAGGCGGTCGGGTTCGCCGAGAGCGCGTCGTTCGGGATCAGCGTGTTCACCTCGGTGGTCAACATCGCGACGACCCTCATCGCCATCGCGCTCGTCGACAGGATCGGACGGCGGCCGCTGCTGCTGATCGGCTCGGTCGGGATGGCGGTGTCCCTCGGCGCCATGGCGGTCTGCTTCGCCACGGCCGGGACCGGGGCCGACGGCCGGCTCGAGCTGACGGGTGCCGCGGGCCCGGTGGCGCTCGTCGCGGCGAACCTGTTCGTCATCGGCTTCGGCATGTCGTGGGGGCCGATCGTGTGGGTGCTCCTGGGCGAGATGTTCCCCAACCGCATCCGGGCCGCCGGCCTGTCACTGGCCGCCGCGGGTCAGTGGGCCATGAACTGGCTGATCACGGTGACGTTCCCGGCGCTCGCCGCGTTCTCCCTCGGCTTCGCCTACGGCCTCTACACGCTGTTCGCCGTGCTGTCGCTGATCTTCGTGGTCCGGTACGTCGCGGAGACGAAGGGCCGCGCGCTCGAGGACATGGAGGCGTCGTGACCGCCCGTCGGTCGTGCCGGCCGGGCACCCGTGCGTGGTCCGGGGTCCGTTTCGTGCCGGCGGCACCGGGTAGGCCGCCGTCGGCGGCACCGACGCCCGCCGTACCGATGTGACCCGAGGAGGTCCGTATCTCCGCGAACGACCCGCACCCCGCCGACTCCACCCCCGGTCTCGACGCCTTCGTCGCCCGGGTCCGCGACCGCGCCGGTGTCGACACCGCGTCCGAGGCCGAGGCGCTGGCCCGCGCCACCTTCCACCGTCTCGGCGAGCAGATCAGCCGCGGCGAGGCCGAGAAGCTGGCCCCGGCCCTGCCCACCGAGCTCTCCTCGGAGCTGCTCGCGCAGGCGACCGGGCAGGCGCGCGGCTTCGATCGCCGCACCTTCGTCGACGCCGTGTCCGGCGCGACCGGTGACTCCGACATCGAGCAGGCCGACGCGCGGGTCGCCGCCGTGCTGGGCACCTTGGACTCGTGGGCGGACCTGTCCGACACCGTCGAGCAGCTGCCGGACGGGCTCGCGGCGATGGTCCGCGCGCGCTGACCCGCCCGCGGACTCAGGCCGCCGACGGGCCGGGCGGGTCGATCCGCACCCCGGTGGCCTCCAGCTCGGCCTCGGTGCGCAGCCGTGCGAGATCACGACCCGGGTCGAGCGTCCCCGTCACGCCGCCGCGCTCGACGAACGCCCGCAGCGGCGGGTCGTCGACGCCGGTGGCCCGGCACGTGGCGAGCAGGACGTCGTCGTAGGCGGCGAGCAGCGCGAGCCGGCGGACCCGGGTGGTGGGTGGTGGCCCGCGGCGCATCCGGTCGAGCCGGCGGAGATCGGCGACGAGCCGTTCCAGCGGCGGTCCGGCGGGTACCGGCGGCGGTGGCCGTCGTCGTCGCCAGGACCGGGCCACCCACCGCAGGACAGCGGGCAGGCGCACCAGCAGCCACAGCAGTACCGCGGGACCGAACGAGACACCGAGGAAGACGGCGAGCCCGGCGAGCACCGGGTCGTTCCCGGGCATCCGCCCGACGGTACGCCCGGCCCGGGACACCGGGAAGCGCCCGGCCGGGCGCACGAAGGGCCCCGGTACGACGACGCCGCGGACACCCGTGAGGGCGTCCGCGGCGCGTGGGACCGGAGGGGGCGATTCCGGCCCGCTCCCCGGCCCGCAGGGGCCGGGTCGTCGTGTGACCTGCCGCTAGTTCTGCTGGAAGTAGCTCAGCAGGCGGAAGATCTCGATGTACAGCCAGACGATCGTCGTCATCAGGCCGAACGCGATGTACCAGGAGTACTTCTCCGGCACGCCGGACCGCACGGCGTTGTCGGCGGCGTCGAAGTCGAGCATCAGGCTGAACGCCGCCACACCGATCACGACGAGGCTGAACAGGATCGCGAGCGGGCTGCCGTCGCGGAGGCCGAGGCCGCCACCGACGAAGAAGCTCATGACCAGGTTCGCCAGCATCAGGACGACGACGCCGATCATCGCGCCCATGATCCACTTGGTGAACCGCGGCGTGACCTTGACGGCGCCGGTCTTGTAGAGGACCAGCATCCCGAAGAACACGCCCGCGGTGCCGATCACGGCCTGGAAGGCCACGGTCGGGAACATCGCGGAGATGGCGCCGAGCGCGGCACCCATCGCGACCGAGTAGGTGATGGTCAGCGGGGCGCTGGGCTTCTGCTTGAAGATGACGACCAGCGACACGATCAGACCGACGACGAAGCCGGCGATGCCGATCGCCATGCCGATCGGGCCGAGCATCCCGGTGACGACACCGGAGACGAGCGCCAGGACGGCACTGATCGCCGTCTTCTGGACGATGTCGTCGATCGTGATCGGCCGACCGGTCTCCTGCGCGGCGCGCGGGTCGATCTGGGACGACTGGGCGCCGGCGTAGGCGGTGGCTCCGCCCATCATGCCGCCGCCCGAGCCGCCGAACGTGGCGTAGCCGCCCTGCCCACTGGTGGGCAGGTTGCGGAACGCCGGGTTGCTCGTGGAGCGCACCTGGATCCTCCTCGACGGACGTGTGCGGGACCCGCCATCGGCGGGCCCTCGCATCTGTGCAACGTCGAGGGAGCGCCGGAGGTTCCCGCCGGTAAAAGAAAATTTACCGCTTGCCGGTCACCGGGCGACAGGGCACTCCACCAGGACCGACCCGGCTCCTCACTCGGGGCGTCCCACCTGCGGGAACGTGCGCGTCGCCGGCGGCTCGTCGCGCACGGCGGGGATGTCCGGCGTCGTGTCGTCGCGACGGTCGGCCTGCTCCCCCGCCTCGAGCGGCGCGTCGCCCCGCAGCTCGGAGCGGATCAGCCCCGGCCAGCGCCCGACGGAGCTGAACACCGCGTGGGCCGCACGGCGGCCGGGCGGGCTGAGCAGCGCGACGACGACCAGCAGCAGCGCGACGGCGAGTGCCGTCACACCTCCGGTACCCGAAACGAGCACGGGGGACCTCCTCGTGACCCGGGCGTCCGGCCGGGGGCCGCCGAACCCGCCCTGCCCTGATCAACGAGCCGGCGCCCGACCGGTCACGTAGCGGGCGCCGACGCGACCGGCGTACTACGGTCGCGGGAGGACGAGGACGACGAGGAAGGTGGGCCGGACCGTGTGGGCGTTGCTGTCCCGGCACCTGCGGGTGTGGCTGCTGCTGGCGGTGGGTGCGCCGGTTCTCGCCTGGCTGCTCGGCAAGCTCGGCGCGGCGATCGAGCGTCGCCGCGGGCCGAACGCACTCAGCAAGCTCTCGCACGCCGGCAGGCGGTTCCTGGAACGCCGCTCCCGCGGCCCGCTGCGACACCGCGAGCAGCCCGATCCGGACCGGCTCGCCCGCTGACCCGGGTACCCGGTCACTCAGACCGGGAGGAGCCTGCGCAGACCCCAGCCGCGCCGCCGGCGACGGCGTCGTGGCCGCGCCGTCGCGGGGGTCGGGTCCAGCTCGGTGCACCGGTCGCACGGGGCGCCGTCGGCCTCGATCAGCGGCGCCGGCGACACCAGATGTCCGCAGAGCGCCTCGAACCGTCCGGTGTGCGTCGCGTGCGGTGCACAGAGTTCCGAACCGATCACTTTGTGTGCACGATTGTCGATCACCGACGTCAAGGTCAGCACATCGAGCTCGTCCGCGTCAGTACTCCGGTCGGCTGTCACGACGACGACCGTCCGGAGTCACATCCGTGCGTCGACCGGCGCATTTTCGGAACTCCTTCGCGGTGGATCACTCCTATGGTCGACGATGCTCGTTGCGGATGCAAGTGCGAACGCACACCCACTTGTGACACTCCGCAGTTGGTCGAACGCTCCTGGAGGCCCCTGTGAGCCACCCGAACGGAACCCGCGCCGCCGATCTCGGACCGGTGACGTGGCGTCGCCCGGCCGGTGCGTCCGCCGACGACGAGAGCGTCGAGTTCGCCGTGCTCGACGACGGCCAGGTGGCCGTCCGCAACGCCCGCGACCCCGAGGGCCCGGTGCTCGTCTACACGCCCGCGGAGATCTCGGCGTTCGTCGACGGCGCGAAGAAGGGCGAGTTCGACGACATGGTGGAGTGAGCCGCCCGGGTCAGGGCAGCAGCGCGTCCGCCTCGCGCCACATCCGCTCCACGACGTCCCCGGCCGGGTCGGTGGTCGAGCGCGCCGCGGCCTGGCCCGCCCAGTGGTTGGCCCGGTCCACCCGGCCGGGCTCGCCCGCGCGGTAGCGGGCCACCATGCGTCGCTGGTGGGGGTAGGGCGCCGGGGCCGGGGCGTCCGGCCGGGCCCAGGCCCGCACGAAGTCGGTCGGGACGGCACGGGCCAGACGCCCGGTGTACGCCCGCGTGGTCACGGTCGCCTCGGGGGCGAGGCCGTCGAAGGTCGCGGCCCAGCCGTCGTCGATCCCGGCCTCGGGGGTGCGCAGCAGCGCCGTCCCGACCTGTGCGGCGCTCGCGCCGAGGGTCAGCGCGGCGGCGAGCGAACGGCCGTCGGCGACCGCCCCCGCCGCGACGACCGGCACCGTGAGCGCGTCGGCCAGCCACGGGACCAGCGCGAACAGCCCGACCACGGTGGACTCGGCGTCGGCGGGGTCGGTGGTCCCGCGGTGCCCGCCGGCCTCCATCGCCTGCGCGACCACGACGTCCGCGCCCGCCCGCTCGGCCGCGAGGGCGTCGTCGCGGGTGGTGGCGGTGGCGAACCAGGCGATGCCCGCGTCGTGCGCGGCCGCGACCTGGTCGGGGCGGAGCAGACCCATGATCGTCGAGACGGCGGTGGGCCGGGCCTCGAGCACCGCGCCGAACTGGGCGTCGACGTCCGGGCCGGGGCCGGGCGGGGGCGCCGGACGGCCGCCGAACCCGGCCAGGAACGCGTCGGCAGGGCCGGTCGCGGCCTCGACCGGCGGGTCCGGGATCCACAGGTTCAGCTGGAACGGGGCGTCCCCGGCGAGCTCGCGGAAGCGCCGCGCCCAGGCCGCGATCCGCTCCGGCGGGTCGTTCACGACGCCCGCGGCGCCCATTCCGCCCGCCGCGGCGACCGCGGCCGCCAGCTCCGGCGGGCAGGCGCCCGCCATCGGTGCCTCCAGGACCGGCGCCCGCAGGCCGTACCGCGTGCAGAAGTCCGTCGTCCGTACCCGCGCGTCCACGGGGACGAGTCTGCACCCGATCCGGCTGGACCCGCGGCGCGCGGGAGGGAAGGATCACCGCAGAGCCCCGACCCGAAGGAGCCCGCTCCCTCCATGACCGGCCCGTCGTTCCTGGAACAGCTCCGCGTGCACGCCCCCGAGTCGCTGCCGGTGAACCTGCCGCGCGATCCCGCGCAGCGGGTGCCCGCCGATCTCCGCGCCCCGCACGGCACGACGATCATCGCTTTCACCTGGGCCGACGGTGTGCTGCTCGCCGGCGACCGGCGAGCGACCTCGGGCAACGTGATCGCGCAGAAGGACCTGGTCAAGGTCATGGCGATCGACGACACGTCGGCCGCGGGCTTCGCCGGGTCGGTCGGGCACGCGCTGCTGATGCTGAAGATGTTCGCGGCCGAGGTGGAGCAGTACGAGAAGGTCGAGGGCTCCCCGATCAGCCAGGACGGCAAGATCCGCCGGCTGTCCACCGTCGTCCGGGAGAACCTGGGGGCGGCGATGCAGGGCTTCGTCGCGCTGCCGTTGTTCGTCGGCTACGACCCGGCCGACGCCGATCCGGCTCGGATCGTCACGTTCGACCCGTCGGGCAGCATCGCCCGCAACCGTTCCGGCTACACGAGCATCGGCTCGGGGTCGTACTTCGCCGAGGCGTCGCTCAAGAAGCTGCACCGCCCCGACACCGACCGCTCCGGGGCGATCTCGCTCGCCGTGAACGCGCTGTGGGACGCCGCCGACGACGACACCGCCACCGCGGGCCCCGACCTCACCCGCGGGCTGTTCCCGAACCTGATCACCGTGACGGCCGCCGGTGCCGAGGAGGTCGACGAGGCGGAGGTCCGCACCGCGACCGAGGCCATGCTGGCGGCGCGGGCGGAGCGCCCGGGCGGCTGAGCGTCGCGAACCCGCTGGCGCCGGACCGGCCCGCCCTCCAGGATCGCCCGCCGTGACCGACCTCCTGCGCGAGCAGTTCGACCTGACCTGGGCACTGGCCGAGTACCACCTCGAACGGCTGACCGACGACGACCTCGCCTGGGCCCCGGCGCCGCTGCACTGGACCGTGCACCGCGGCCCGGACGGCCGGTGGACGCCCGACTTCCCCGCCGACGGCACCGAGCCCGATCCTGTGCCGGCCCCGACCGGCGCCTGGATCGCCTGGCACCTGCTGTGGTGGTGGGGCACCGCCCTCGACGAGCTGACCGGGGTCCCGCGGCGCGACCGGGACGACGTCGTCTACCCGGGCAGCTCCGCCGGGGTGGCCACCGCCCTGCGCGCCCTCGCCGCGTCCTGGTCGGACGCCCTCGGTACCGCGGACCGGGACCGCCCGGTCGGGTTCCCCTGGCCGGAGGGCCACGACGTCCGGCAGATGCTCGGCTGGGCGAACGCCGAGCTCATGAAGAACGTCGCCGAGCTGGGCCAGCTGCGGGTGCTGCGGGGCGCGGGGGCCTGACCGGTCAGTGCCGGGCGCGCTCGGCGCGGTCGAGGCCGACCACCCCGACGGCCGCCACCACGAGCACCACCAGCGGGTAGAGCCACGGCAGCGGCGGTGCGTCCCCCACGACGAACCGCCAGAGGCCGATCCCGCCGGCGAACAGGTACTGCAGCAGCGGGATCAGGCCGAACACGATCCCGGCGAACCCCAGTGCGTTCTGCGCTGTCTTCACGATGACTCCCCTCATTGCAATGCAGATGCATTGCAACACTCCCGCGGACATCGTGTCAATGCGATCGCATTGCTACGGTGGGCGGCATGCCGCGCTCCGTCGACCACGAGGCCCGCCGCACCGAGATCGCGGAGGCGGTGCTCGCGATCGTCGCCCGGGACGGCACCGAGGCCGTGTCGCTGCGATCGGTCGCGGCCGGGGCGGGGATCTCGATGGGCCGGGTGCAGCACTACTTCGCGAGCAAGGACGCGCTCCTGCTGCACGCGCTGGAGCTCTCCCACCGGCGGATGGAGACCCGCATCGAGGCGCGGGCCCGGGCGACGACCGGCGGGGAGCGCGAGGTGCTGGCGACGATCCTCGACGAACTGCTCGGCGGGCACCCCGAGTCGCGGGACGCGCTGCGGATCCACGACGCGTTCGCCAGCCGCCGTACGGACGAGAAGGCGCAGGCCGTCCTCACCGACGGCGACGACGAGATCCTGGCTCTCGCCGTCCGGGTGGTCGCCGACGCCGGATCACCCGACCCGGAGACCGACGGCTACGCGCTGATGGCACTCACCGCCGGCCTGTCCGGTGACGTCGTCCAGCACGGGGCGCCGATCGAACGGGCCCGGCGGACCCTGGTGTCGATGCTCGACCGGCTCGCACCGCCGCGCTGAACCACCCCTACCTGCGCCGGTAGTGCAGGAACACGAAGCCGTTGCCGAACCGCCGCTCCCCGGCGAGCTCCAGCCCCGTCCGGACGCCGTCGGGCAGCGCCCGCAGCCCACCGCCGACGAGCTGCGGCACCAGGTAGAGCTCGACGTCGTCGACGATGCCGGCCCGCAGCGCCGCCGCCGCGAGCGTCGGGCCGGAGATCGACGCGTCGTTCGGCGCGGCGTCGACGACCGCGCGCGCCGCCACCGGGTCGAAGGTGCGCTCCAGGGTGGTCCGGGCCGTCGTGACGGCGGGCAGCGTCGCCGAGTAGACGACCTTCGTCGCCGCCCGCCAGGTCCGGGCGAACTCGAGGTCCGGCTCGGGCCGGCCGGAGGTGACGTCCTCCCAGCCCACCATCTCCTCGTACATCCGGCGGCCGTAGAGGTGCGTGTCGGCGGTGCGCTCCCGTTCGGTGACGAAGGCGAGGACCTCGTCGTCGGGCATCGCCCAGTCGTAGCGGCCGTCGGGGTCGGCCAGGTAGCCGTCCGCCGACATGATCACGATGTAGCGCAGGCGACCCATTCGTCCCTCCCGCGGCGCACGGTGCGCCGTCCCTCCCCTATGGACCGCGGCCGGGTGCGGAACTCATCGGTCCGGGGCCGGGACCGCGCAATGGCCTCCTGGGATCCGGCGGGATCGGCCGTCGTCAGGGGCCACCGGCCCGGGCATCCTCGGCGTCACCGATCCGACGACCGAGGAGACCCGCCGCGCCGTGTACGTGCCGTCCCACTTCGCACCCGACGACGAGGCCGTGCAGCAGCTGCTCGCCCGGCACGGCGCCGCGGACCTGGTCACCTGCGGTCCCGACGGGCCGGAGGCCACGCTGCTGCCGTTCGTCCACGACCCCGCCGAGAACGTCCTGCTGGGGCACCTCGCCCGCAACAACGACCACTGGACCCGGATGGACGGGCAGCGCGGGCTGGTCATCCTGCGCGGTCCCGACTCCTACGTCAGCCCGTCCTGGTACGCCTCGAAGGCCGAGCACGGCCGTGTCGTGCCGACCTGGAACTACGTGACCGCCCACGTCCGCGGCACGGTCACCGTGCACGACGACGTCGACTGGCTCGACGGCGTCGTCCGGCGGCTGACCGACCTGCACGAGGCCGGCCGGGCGGCGCCCTGGCGGGTCGACGACGCCCCGGAACGCTTCTACCGCGGTCAGCTGCGTGCCGTCGTCGGTGTCGAGGTCCGGATCGAGCGGATCGACGCGAAGTTCAAGCTGAGCCAGAACCGCCCCGCCGCCGACGTCGACGGCGTCGTCCGCGGGCCTGCGCGCGGACGAGGACACCGCGGGGGCCGACGCCGTCGCCGCTCACCGGTCGTGAGCTCCGCGCGAGGCTCGCGGTCCTCGCCACGGCGAGGACCATGCCGGTCGCGGGACGGGTCGTGACCGAGGACGACCGGCAGCTCCCGGTCTCCGCCCCCGAGACGACCCTGGACCGATGAGTTCGTGACGTGCGCCGGGTCGACACGGGTATGAGCGACACGGCTGCGGGCAAGGTCGTCGTGAACCGGGCGATGTCGCTGGACGGCTTCATCGCCGGTCCCGGCGACGCCATGGACTGGGTCCTCGAGTACCGGACCCAGACGGGGTTCCCCGAGGTCATGGAGGCCACCGGCGCCATGCTGGCCGGCCGGGGCACCCACGAGGTCGGCAGGCGGATGGCGCACGGCGGCACCGACACCGACTACGACGGGGGGCCGGTGTTCGTCCTGACGCACCGCCCGCCGGACGAGCCGGAACCGGGCGTCACGTTCCTCACCTGCGGTCTCGACGAGGCCGTCGCCACGGCGCGCGCCGCCGCGGGCGGGAAGGACCTGGAGATCCTCGGGGCCGACGTGGCCTCGCAGTGCCTGCGGCGGGGACTCGTGGACGAGATCCTGGTGTACGTCCTGCCGGTGCTGCTCGGTGACGGCGTCCGGTTCTCGACCCCGGGGCTCGGCAGGATCGACCTCGAGCCGGTGGGCAACAGGCAGTCGGGGCCGGTCACACTGCTCCGCTTCCGGGTGCGGACCAGGGACTCCTGACCGGCGTCGGTGTGCCGCCGGCCGCGCCGCCCGTCCGTCCGGGCACGTCCGGCCCCCGCCGAGATGCGGCTCAGCGCGAATCGCGGATCTCCGGACGACGCTGATCTGCATCTCGGCGAGGGACTGCGTTCCGCGGAACGCGGACCGACCGCCACGGACGGTGTGCCAGGCTCGGCCGCGTGCCCGACACCTCCCAAGATCCTTCCGGACCGTCGGGTCGGCCCGTGGCGAACGACTACGACGCCGTCGCCGAGGCGTACACGGCCGAGACCGAGCACAATCTCGTGAACGGCTACTACGAACGGCCGGCTCTCCTCGACCTGGCCGGTGACGTCCGGGGTCGACGGATTCTCGACGCCGGCTGTGGGTCGGGCCCCCTGCTCGCGTCTCTGAGGGACCGCGGCGCGACCGTGACGGGCGTCGACTCCAGCTCCGCGATGCTCGCTCTCGCCCGGCGTCGGCTCGGCGACGACGCGGCCCTACAGCTCATCGATCTCCGCGACCCACTGCCGTTCCCCGATGCAGCGTTCGACGACGTGATCGCGTCGCTGGTCCTGCACTACCTCGAGGACTGGTCCGGCCCGCTGACCGAACTGCGACGTGTCCTTGTTCCCGGCGGAAGGCTCATCGTGGCCGTCGACCATCCGTTCCAGAGCCAGATGCAGGCCCCGTCCGGCGCCGACTACTTCGCGCTCCGGCCCTGGTCGTTCACCTGGAATCTCGGCGGCCGGACCGCCCCGATGACCTTCTGGCACCGGCCGCTCCACGCCATGACCGATGCCTTCACCGCGGCGGGCTTCCGGATCACGGTCGTCAGCGAACCACCGGTAGCGCACGGCGCCCGGGAGGCGTTCCCCGACCAGGTGGCGACCATGCCGTCGGGCGCGTTCCTGTGCTTCCTGTTCTTCGTCCTGGAGGCCGTGTGAGCGCACATCATGCATGGTGCGCTCCACAGGTGGATGCCTGCGGCGACGCGCTGGGCCCGGCCACGAGTGTCGAAGCAGCTACTCGAGCTGCTGAGACCGTCGGACAGTCAGCGCGGGCGAGAGGTGCGGTTCGCGCGCATCCTCATGGGCCGGCCGTAGCTGGCGGACCGCAGGCCAGCACGAGAAGAGCCCGGGAGTGTCCGAGCGCACCGGGACCGAGCTCGCCCGGCCGACCGTCCGGGCACGTCCGGCTCCCGCCGAGATGCGGCTCAGCGCGAATCGCGGATCTCCGGACGACGCTGAGCTGCATCTCGGCGAGGGGCTGCGTTCCGCGGAACGCGCCGCGGGACGTTCACCGACGTTCGAGGCGCTCCTCCAGGTGGACGGTGACGGTGTCGCCCACCTGCTTGCCGATCGCCGCGCGGACCGCGGCGGTCACCGGCAGTTTGTGGGTTCCGTCGCCCAACGCCATGAAGGAGCCCCGGAACGGGTGGCCGTCGATCGTGCCCCGGACCTTGACCAGACCCCGGGTACCGAAGAACTCGGCGGACCAGCCGGTGCGCAGGTGGACCCACCCACCCGGTGCGTCGCTCTTCCGGAGGGTGCCGGTGAACCGGTGGTCGAGGGCGTGAGTGGTGGATGCGCTCATGGCGGTCTCCTCGTCGGACGGCTCGTCCGGGCTGCGCGTGGCCCGCACGAACGAGGAGACCGGCACGGGACGAAGGACTCATCGGCGCTCGGCAGTGACTGCGGTCGGAGGTCCGGTGCAGACCGACGATCCGACGGCGGACAGGCACCGCTCCGCCGCACGGTCCGGCGGGGTGCCCCTGGTCAGAGAGGTAGCGTCGGGGCCGGATCGGGGTGCCCCCGGTCGGACTCGAACCGACACTGGGACCCTTTTAAGGGGCCTGCCTCTGCCGTTGGGCTACGGGGGCGCCGCACCAGCCTATCCAGGCGGGAGGCCGGGATGACGAGCACCGAGAAGGTGGACCTGCGCGGAGCCGCGGCCACCCTGCTCCTGACCCTCTACATGCGACGCCAGGACGCCCGGTCCCGGCGCCCGATCCTGGGCGACCCGTACGCCGAGGAGGTCTGGGACCGCATCGAGCACGACGTCGGGGGCCTCTGGCAGTTCACCGGGGACGTCTCCACCATCGCCTGCCGCTCCGCGATGCTGGACCGCTGGACCCGCGAGTTCCTCGACGCCGAGCCCGGCGGCCAGGTCCTGCACCTGGGCTGTGGCCTGGACAGCCGTCCGCTGCGGGTCGGGGTGCCGGAGTCGTGCCGCTGGCTCGACGTCGACCAGCCCGAGGTCATGGACGTCCGGGGCCGCCTCTACGACCTCCCCGGCCACGTCCTGCAGGTCCCGGGGTCGATCACCGACGACGACTGGTGGGACGCCGTCGATCCCGCCCGGCCCACGCTGGTGGTCGCCGAGGGGCTGTTCATGTACGTCCCGCCGGAGGACGTGCACGCCACGGTCGACCGGGTCGTGCAGGGCACGCCACGGTCGGTGCTGGCGTTCGACGCCGTCGCGCCCTGGACGGTCGGGGTGTCCCGCTGGACGCCGACCTTCCGCGCCGTCGGCACCGAGTTCCGCTGGGGCTGGGACCCGGCAGGGTTCGCGCACCGGCACCCGCGCCTGCGGGAGCGCGACGACGTGTCGGTCTACGACGAGGTGACGCTCGTGGAGCCGAGGATCTGGCTGCGGCCGCTGCTCTCCGCCGCCGGCCACCTGCCGGCGCTGCAGGACGCGATGCGGCTGCACCGCTTCACCACCGGCTGAGCCCCGCGACGCAGATCCTCGCCGAGATGCGGCTCAGCGCGATGTGTGGATCATCGGACGACGCCGAGCTGCATCTCGGCGAGGATCGGACGGGGCCGGACGGGTCATCGTCCGGCCGGGGAGAGTCCTGCGGCGCGGGCGGTGTCGGCCAGGACCTGCTCCAGCATCGCCGGGGTCAGGCGTCCGGTGAAGGTGTTCTGCTGGCTCACGTGGTAGCAGCCGACGATCGCCAGTGGCTCCCGGTCGTCGTCCGCGGGATGCAGGGTCACCGACGCCCCGTGCCCGAACCTCGGCGCCGGGCGGGGCACCGTCCAGCCCGCGCCGGCGAGGACGGGCAGCAGCGCCTGCCACCCGAAGCCGCCGAGCACCATGATCGAGCGGACGGTCGGGGCGAGCAGGTCCAGCTCGCGTTCCAGCCAGCCCCGGCAGGTGTCGCGCTCGGCGGGCGTCGGCTTGTTCGCGGGTGGCGCGCAGTGCACCGGGGCGGTGATCCGGACGCCGTACAGCTCGAGCCCGTCCCCGATGTGCGTGGCCGTGGGCTGCGACGCGAGCCCGACGGCGTGCAGCCCCGCGTACAGCACGTCGCCGCTGCGGTCCCCGGTGAACATCCGGCCGGTCCGGTTCGCGCCGTGCGCGGCGGGTGCGAGTCCGACGATCAGCATCCGGGCGTCCGGCGGGCCGAAGCCGGGCACCGGGCGTCCCCAGTAGGTCTGGTCGCGGAACGCGGCCCGCTTCTCGACGGCGATCCGTTCCCGCCACTCGACCAGCCGCGGGCACGCCCGGCACCCGGAGATGTCCCGGTCGAGGAGGTCGAGCGGGCCGGGCAGGTCCCGGGTCATGCGATCGAGCGCGCGATGCCGTCCAGGATGTCGTGCTCGGACACGACCACGGATCCGACGCCCGCGCGGGTGTGCAGCTCGTCGGCGAGGGCCTGCACGACCAGCGAGCCCGCCCCGATGACGTCGACCCGTCCCGGGTGCAGCGACCCGTGCTTCTCTCGCTCCGAGCGCGACGAGTGGATGAGCAGGTCCGCGACGCGGTGCAGCTCCTCGCGGGTCAGCGTGGAGTTGTGCACCTGGTCGCGGTCGTAGGCGGGGAGCTCCTGGGCGATCGCCGAGAGCGAGGTGATGGTCCCGGCGACGCCGACCCAGGTACGGACGCCCTCGACCGGCACCGCCTCGAACGCCGACGACAGCACCTCGGCGGCGACCGCGCGGGCGGCGGCGATCTCGGACTCCGACGGCGGGTCCGACGGCAGGCACCGCTCGGTCAGCCGTACCGATCCCATGTCCACCGACTTCGCCGCGGTCACCTCGGCGACACCGTCGCGCAGCTCCCCCACGACGACCTCGGTCGAGCCGCCGCCGACGTCGGTCACGACGAACGGGCCGTCGTCCGGTTCGAGATCGCCGACCGCGCCGACGAACGACAGCCGGGCCTCCTCGTCGCCCGTGATGATCTCGGCCTCGACGCCGAGGGTGTCGCGCACCATCGCGAAGAAGTCCTCGCGGTTGGACGCGTCGCGGGTCGCGGAGGTCGCGACCATCCGCACCCGCTCGGCGCCCTTGCGGCGGGCGGCGACGGCGTAGTCGACGAGCGCGGCGCGGGTCCGTTCGAGGGCTTCCGGGTCGAGCCTGCCGGTCGCGTCGACGCCCTTGCCGAGCCGCACGATCCGCATCTCGCGGTGCAGGTCACGCAGCTCCTTGCGGCCGTCGAACGCCTCGGTGACGTCGGCGACGAGCAGGCGGATCGAGTTGGTCCCGCAGTCGATGGCGGCCACCCGCGACATCGGCACTCCCAGCGTCGAAGAACGGTCGCGCTCACCGTACGCGGAAGCCTCGGACCGGGCGGCCAGGCCGGGTTACCCTCGAGTAGTGACGACGACGCACACCCGGCCGGGGACCCCTGCACCGCTGTCCGACCTGGGCACCCACGAGGTGACGAACCAGGTCCCGCCCCGCGCGGACGGCGACCTGCTGGGCGCGGACCCGGCCGTCGTCGAGGCGTCGGACCGGGAGGGCGGTGACCGGGCCGCGCTGGAGTCGCTCGCCGAGCGGATCGGCACCGCCGCGCACCGCGAGCACGCCCGCGCGGCGAACGCGCACGAGCCCGAGCTGCACACCCACGACCGCACCGGGCACCGGATCGACGAGGTCGGGTTCCATCCGTCCTGGCACGAGCTGATGCGGGTCAGCGTCGAGCACGGCCTCGCGGCCGCGCCGTGGGCCGCCGCACCCGGCACCGGCGCGCACGTCACCCGGGCGGCCGGGTTCTACCTCCACTCCCAGGTCGAGCAGGGCCACCTCTGCCCGATCTCGATGACCTACGCCGCGGTGCCCGCGCTGCAGCACGCCCCCGAGCTCGCCGCGGCGTACCTGCCGGGGCTGACCGCGCGCAGCTACGAGCCGGGCCTGGCCGATCCCGCGACCAAGTCCGGGCTGTTGGCCGGTATGTCGATGACCGAGAAGCAGGGCGGGTCCGACGTCCGGTCCGGGAGCACCGTCGCCGTCCCGCAGCCGGACAGCAGCTACCGCCTCACCGGCCACAAGTGGTTCACCAGCGCCCCGATGAACGACCTGTTCCTCACCCTCGCGCAGGCCCCGGGCGGGCTCACCTGCCTGGTACTGCCCCGCGTCCTGCCGGACGGCACGCGCAACGCCATCCGGCTCCAGCGCCTCAAGGACAAGCTCGGGAACCGGTCCAACGCGTCGTCGGAGATCGAGTACTCCGGTGCCGCCGGGTGGCGGGTCGGCGAGGAGGGCCGCGGCGTCCGGACGATCATCGAGATGGTCTCGATGACCCGGCTGGACTGCGTCCTCGGTGCCGCGGGGACCCAGCGGGCGGCGGTGACCGAGGCCGCGCACCACGTGGCGCACCGGTCGGCGTTCGGTGCCCGGCTGGCCGACCAGCCGCTGATGCGGGAGGTGGTCGCCGAGCTCGCGGCCGAGTCCGAGGCCGCGACGGTGCTGGCGCTCCGGCTGGCCGGGGCCGTCGACCGGGGCGAGACGGCGCTGCTGCGTCTCGCGCTGCCCGCGGCGAAGTACCTGGTGTGCAAGCGGACCTCGGCCGTGGTCGCGGAGGCGCTGGAGTGCCTGGGCGGCAACGGCTACGTCGAGGAGTCCGACCTGCCGCGGCTGTACCGCGAGGCGCCGCTCAACTCGATCTGGGAGGGATCGGGCAACGTGACCGCCCTCGACGTGCTGCGCGCGATCGCCCGCGAGCCCGCCGCCGTCGACGCGCTGCTGGCCGAGATCGACCTCGGCGCGGGGAGCGACCCGCGGCTGGACGCCGTGATCGCCGCCCTGCGGGCCGAGCTGGCTGCTCCGCAGGAGCGCCGGGCCCGCCGGCTCGCGGAGCTGGCGGCGCTGGCGCTGCAGGGCTCGCTCGTGGTGCGGCACGCGCCGGCCGCGGTGGCCGACGTCCTCCTCGCCACCCGGCTGGACGGCGACGGCCCGCTGCGCACCGCGGGCACCCGTCCCGGGTCGGACGCGGTCGGCACCCTCCTCGAGCGGGCGACGCCCGGGCGCTAGGAGCACTCCCCGGCGGGCAGCCACCACGCCCCGAGTTCGGCGATCGCCTCGTCCCCGAAGGGGTTCACCCCGGACCCGGCGGCGAGCGCGTGCGCGACGTGCACGTGGAGGCACTTCACCCGGTCCGGCATCCCGCCGGCGGTGACGTCCGGATGGGTGGACAGCGGCTCGATCGCGTCGCGCTCGGCCAGGTACTGCTCGTGGGCCCGCCGGTACGCGTCCGCGAGGTCCGGGTCGACGGCGAGCCGGTCCTGCATCTCCTTCATGCGGCCCTCGGCCTCCAGCGTCCCGATGCGGGACGAGAGCCGCGGGCAGGTCAGGTAGTAGAGCGTCGGGAACGGGGTGCCGTCCGGCAGCCGCGGCGCCGTCTGCACGACCGCCGGGTGCCCGGACGGGCAGCGGTAGGCGACGGCGAGGATCCCGCGCGGGGCACGTCCGAGCTGCCGGGCGACGGCGTCGAGGTCGGCCTGTGCCACGGGGCCGGCTTCCAGGCCGGGGGGACGGGGGTCCTGCGAGACGTTCACGGTCTCATCGTCGTTGCTCGCCCGAGACGTCGTCCCACAGGGTGTGGAACCAGGGCACGCCGGGCTCGGCCTGCCCGTCCTCGGGCGCCGGTTCCTGCGGGACCGGGAACTGCACGACGTAGGGGGTCTCGCCGGGCTGGACCATCCCGAGCCGGGTGCGCGCCTGCGCCTGCACCTCGGCGGGGTCGGACAGCCGCGCACGGTCCGCCGACAGCCGGGCGACGTCGGCCTCGAGCGCCTGCTGCTGCTCGGACACGGCGGCCAGCTCCTGGCGCTGGGCCACGAAGTTGTGCAGCGGGACGGCCACGGTGAGCGCCAGCGCGCAGACGACGATCGCGAGGATCGCGGCCCGCTTGGTGGACGACAGGCCGAGGAGGCCGGTGGTGCGGGCGACGACCTCGCCGGCCTTGGAGCGGGCCCGGGTCAGCCGCGGCCGCGCCGAGGGCGGCCCGGCCGGACGTGAGCGTCCGGACGCGCTGCGGGACCGGTCCCCGTTCCGGGCCCCCGACGAGCGGGAGGGCGACCTCCGCGGCGTGGCCGCGGCCCGGCTCCGGCCGGCCCCGGTGGCACGCGCCCGCGTGTCACGACTGCGGCTGCGCCGTTCGCCCATGCGTTCCCCTCCCCCGGTCCGGCCGGCACCCCGGACCGGCCCGATGGTGCCGCAGCGTGTGCGTCACCCCCAGGATGCCGCCCGATCGGGCGTCGGTCCGGGTGCCGCGCCGAGGAGACCTCGACACGGCACCCGGATCCGCGGGTCCCGGCCGCTCAGGCCTGGCCGGGCACCACGTAGCGCGGGAACGCCAGCTCGCCGTTGTAGCGGGCGGCGTCGCCGAGGAGCTCCTCGATGCGCAGCAGCTGGTTGTACTTCGCCACCCGCTCGGACCGGGCCGGGGCGCCGGTCTTGATCTGACCGCAACCGGTCGCGACGGCCAGGTCCGCGATGGTGACGTCCTCGGTCTCCCCGGAACGGTGGCTCATCATGCAGCGGTACCCCGCGTTGTGCGCCATCGTCACCGCATCGAGGGTCTCCGACAGGGTGCCGATCTGGTTGACCTTCACCAGCAGCGCGTTCGCGGCGCCGCGGGCGATGCCGTCCTCCAGCCGCTCCGGGTTGGTGACGAACAGGTCGTCGCCGACCAGCTGCACCTTGTCGCCGACCGCCTCGGTCAGCGCGACCCAGCCGTCCCAGTCGTTCTCGTCCAGCGGGTCCTCGATGGACACCAGCGGGTAGGCGTCGACGAGCTCGCGCCAGACCTCGGCGAGCTTGTCCGCGGTCAGCTTCTTGCCCTCGAAGGCGTACCTGCCGTCGGAGTGGAACTCGGTCGCGGCGACGTCGAGGGCCAGCACGACGTCGGTACCCAGGGTGTAGCCCGCCCGCTGCACTGCGGCCGCGATCAGGTCCAGCGCCCCGCGGGTGCCGCCCTTGACGTCGGGGGCGAACCCGCCCTCGTCGCCGAGGCCGGTCGACAGTCCCTTGTCCTTCAGCTCCGACTTCAGCGCGTGGTAGCACTCGGCACCCCAGCGCAGCGCCTCGCGGAAGGTCTCCGCGCCGATCGGCGCGATCATGAACTCCTGCACGTCGACGGAGGTGTCGGCGTGCGCACCACCGTTGAGGATGTTCATCATCGGGACCGGCAGGACGTGCGCGTTGGAGCCGCCGACGTACCGGAACAGCTCCAGCCCGGACGACTCGGCGCCGGCCTTCGCCACCGCCAGCGAGACGCCCAGGAGCGCGTTCGCGCCGAACTTCGACTTGTCCGGGGTGCCGTCGAGGTCGACGAGACGCTGGTCGACCAGCCGCTGGTCGACCGCCTCGACACCGACGAGCTCCGGGCCGATCTCGTCGAGGACGGCCGCGACGGCCTTCTCGACACCCTTCCCGCCGTACCGGTTCTTGTCGCCGTCGCGCAGCTCGACGGCCTCGTGCTCTCCGGTCGAGGCGCCCGACGGGACCGCGGCACGCGCCAGCGTGCCGTCGTCCAGTGCGACCTCGACCTCCACCGTCGGGTTGCCCCGCGAATCGAGGATCTCGCGTGCCCCGACCTGCTCGATGACCGCCACCGTGACTCCTGTTCTCATGGGGGTCGCGTCCGGTGCGCCAGCGTAGTCATCGACCGCGGGGGCACGGGGGATGCGCTGGTCACCCTCGGCGCGCTGTCAAGCCTCGCGTTGCCGTTGGATCACACCTAACGTGGGGTGACCATGAGCAGTCCCCGCGCGAACTCCCCGGACCCGGTCGCCGCGTTCCGGCGCGCCGACCAGCTGCTCTCCCGGCACCGGCCGCTCGAGGCCCTGGACGCGCTGCGGACCGCCCTCCGCCCCGGTGATCCGGCCGACTCCACCGACGCCTCGGTGCACCTGCTGGCCGGGCGGGCCTATCTGGACTCGGCTCAGCTGCGGAAGGCCGAGGCGGCGTTCCACCGGGTGATCGAGATCGAACCGGCGGACCACTACGCGCGGTTCGCGCTCGGGAAGACCCTGCAGCGGCAGGGGCGGCTGACCGAGGCCGAGACACAGCTCAAGATCGCGTCCGCGATGGACCCCCGCCCGGAGTACCAGGAGGCGCTCGGGGAGATCCGCGCACGGATCGCGCTGAGCGGCGACCGGCCGTCGGACCCGAGGTCCTGACCAGCACGAACGGCGCTCCGGGGATCTTACGGGAGGAAGCAGACATGACCCTTCCTCCGCATCGGCGGTGAGGTTAGCCTTCGCGCCGGGCAGCGCACCCTGACCTCGCGTCTGCCGACAGCGACGAGAGGTCCGAGGAGCGGCCCGTCATGCTCGGAAACGCCCTGATCGGGTTGCGCGAAGGCCTGGAGGCCTCGCTCGTCGTCGCGATCCTGGTCGCCTTCCTCGTCCGCACGGGGCGCCGCGCGGAGCTGCCGCGGGTCTGGCTGGGTGTCGGGGCCGCCGTCGTCGTCAGCGTCGGGGTCACCCTCGGGCTCACCCTGACCCAGCAGGCGCTCACGTTCGAGGCGCAGGAGGCGCTCGGCGGCTCGCTGTCGATCCTCGCGGTCGGCTTCGTCACCTGGATGATCTTCTGGATGCGGTCGCACGGGCGCACGCTGTCGGCCGAGCTGGAGGGGAAGCTGGACCGGGCGGTCGCGATGGGGCCGTGGGCCGTCGTCGTCGTGGCCGCACTGGCCGTCGGCCGGGAGGGGCTGGAGACCGCGGTCTTCTTCTTCGCCGCCGCGCAGGCCGCCGGCGAGACCGCGGGCCCCCTGGCCGGGTTCCTGATCGGGATCGCGGTCGCCGTGACCATCGCCTACCTGATCTACCGGGGCGCGCTGCGGATCGACCTCGGGCGGTTCTTCACCGTCACCGGGTTCCTGCTGATCTTCGTCGCCGCCGGGATCCTCGCCTACGGCGTCCACGACCTGCAGGAGGCCGGGATCCTGCCCGGCCTCACCACCCTCGCCTTCGACGTCAGCGCGGCCGTCCCGCCGGACTCCTGGTACGGCACCGTGCTGAAGGGGATCTTCAACTTCTCCCCGCAGACGACCGTGCTGGAGGCCGTCGTCTGGTCCGTCTACGTCGTGGTGGTCCTGGTGCTGTTCCTGCGCCCGGCCCGCCGTCCCGCGCGCCGTACGCCCTCCACCACCTCGTGACCCGTTCCGCCCCCGGCACCTTCTCGCCCCGCAGGAGAACCATGTCCCCGCAGATGCGCACGGCCACCGGCCTCGCGTCCCTCGCCGCCGTCGCCGTCCTGGCCGGTTGCACCTCCACCGCGCCCACGGCGGCGGGTGAGGGCGGCCCGATCGAGGTGAACAACACCGACACCGCCTGCGAGGTGGCGACCGCCGAGGCCCCCGCCGGGAACATCACCTTCCGGGTCACCAACGCCGGCTCCAAGGTCACCGAGTTCTACCTCTACGGCACCGGTGACCGGATCATGGGCGAGGTCGAGAACATCGGCCCGGGGCTGTCCCGCGACCTGATCGTCGAGGTCCCGGACGGCGGGTCGTACACGACCGCCTGCAAGCCGGGCATGTCCGGCGACGGCATCCGGGCACCCTTCACCGTCACCGGGTCGGTCGCCCGCTCCACCGACTCCGACGCCCGGCTCGCCGAGGCCACCGCCGGCTACTCGCGGTACGTCGCCTCCCAGGTCGGGGCGCTCGTCCCGAAGACGCAGGAGTTCGCCGACGCCGTCAAGGCGGGCGACGTGGAGAAGGCGAAAGCGCTGTACCCGGTCGCGCGGACCTACTGGGAGCGGATCGAGCCGGTCGCCGAGTCGTTCGGCGACATCGACCCGAGGATCGACGGCCGCGAGGACGACGAGCGTGACCCCGGCGTGGGTTTCACCGGGTACCACCGGCTGGAGAAGGACCTCTGGGTGACCGGACTGCAGCCGGACTCGCCCGCCGTCGCCGACCAGCTCACGGCCGACGTCGGCGACCTCGCGACCCGCACGACGACCGTCGTGCTCACGCCCGTGCAGCTGGCGAACGGCGCCAAGGAGCTCCTCGACGAGGTCGCCACCGGCAAGATCACCGGCGAGGAGGACCGCTACTCGCACACCGACCTGTGGGACTTCCAGGCGAACGTGGAGGGCTCGCAGGCCGCGGTCGCGGCGCTGCGCCCGGTGATCGACGCCAAGGACCCCGCACTGGGCCCGGTGCTCGACGAGCGCTTCCAGGCCGTCGACACCCTGCTGCAGGGCTACCGCTCCGGTGACGGCTACGTGCTCTACACCGCGCTGACCCCCGAGGACATCAAGAAGATGAGCGCGGCGGTCGACGCCCTCTCCGAGCCGGTCAGCAAGGTCGCCGGAACCGTCACCACATGAGTGCCCGGCTCTCCCGGCGGCAGGCGTTCGGGCTGGCCGGTGCCGGCGTGGCACTGGCCGGCGCGGGTGCCGCAGCGTACGGCCTGACCGGCGCGGGTGCCCCCGGCGCGCGGACGGTCGGGTTCCGCGGCGGCCGGCAGGCCGGGATCGTCACCCCGGCCCAGGACCGGCTGCACTTCGTGGCGCTCGACCTGACCAGCACGGACCGGGACACCGTCCGGGACCTCCTGCGGCGGTGGACGACGGCCGCGGAACGGATGACGGCCGGGCTGGAGACCACCGACGGCGGCGCCGTCCCGGCCAACCGCTACGTCGCCCCCGCCGACACGGGGGAGGCGCTCGGGCTGGCGGCGGCCTCGCTGACGCTGACCTTCGGCGTCGGGCCGTCGCTGTTCACCAAGCTCGGGATCCCGGACCGGCGCCCGGCCCCGCTCGCCGAGCTGCCCCGGTTCCAGGGCGACCAGCTCGACCCGGCCCGGTCGGGTGGGGACCTGTGCATCCAGGCCTGCGCCGACGACCCGCAGGTCGCCGTGCACGCGATCCGGAACCTCGTACGCGACGGCTTCGGCGTCACCGAGGTCCGCTGGTCACAGCTGGGGTTCGGGCGGACGTCCTCGACGTCGACGGGGCAGGCCACCCCGCGCAACCTGTTCGGGTTCAAGGACGGCACCAACAACCTCAAGGCCGAGGAGCCCGACCTGCTCGACGAGCACGTCTGGATCGGCGACGAGGGCCCGGCCTGGCTCCGCGGCGGTTCCTACCTCGTGGCGCGCCGGATCCGGATGCACATCGAGACCTGGGACCGGACCAACCTCGACGAGCAGCAGCAGATCATCGGCCGGGACAAGGGAGAGGGTGCCCCGCTGACCGGGACGGCCGAGTTCGACCTCGCCGACCTGGCCGCGACGGGCCCGGAGGGCCCGGTCATCCCCGACGACAGCCACATCCGGCTGGCCTCCGCGCAGGAGAACGGCGGGGTGCGGATGCTGCGCCGCGGCTACAACTTCGTCGACGGCTCGGACGGCCGCGGCCACCTCGACGCGGGCCTGTTCTTCGTCGCGTTCGTGCGCGACCCGCAGCGCCAGTTCGTCCCCGTGCAGCGCAGGCTCGCCCGCTCCGACACGCTCAGCGAGTACCTGGAGCACACCGGGTCGGCCGTGTTCGCCGTCCCGCCCGGCCTGCAGGACGGCGACGACTACTGGGGCCGTTCACTGCTGGCGTGATCCCGCCGAGGGCTCAGGACCGGGCGGTGCGGCGGCCGTAGTCGGCGGCGGCGGACCAGACGTCGCGGGCGTAGCTGCCGGACGCGTTGTAGGCGAGCACGCCGTCCCACCAGTCGTCGCCGTCGCCGGCGTCGCGGCCGCCCGCGCAGAGCAGCCCGGCCGCGGCGAGCGCCGCGTCGTCCACCTGCTGCGGGTCGGCGACACCGTCGCCGTCACCGTCGGCGCCGTACCGCCCCCAGGTCTCGGGCAGGAACTGCATCGGGCCGACCGCGCGGTCCAGGACCGGGTCGCCGTCGAGCCGCCCGCCGTCGGTGTCGGCGATCCGGCGGGTGCCGTCCGTCCCGTCCAGCGCGATCCCGACGATCGGCGGGTCGGCCCGGCCGTCCGGTCCGGTCGTGGCACCTCCGATCCGCGCGTGCCGGGACTCGACGCGGCCGATCCCGGCCAGTGTCGACCAGCTCAGCCGGCACTCCGGGGCCCGCTCGCGCTGGCGGAGCTCGGCGGTGGCGTAGGCCTGCAGGGTGCGCTGCGGGATCCGGGTGTCCCCGGCGGCGTCCCGGGACCACGCGACGACGTCGGTGCCCGCCCCGAGTGGGGCGACGGCGGGTGGCGGGGCGTCCCGGTCGACCGGGTCCGAGGGGGACGTCCTGGAACCGGGGCCGGCGACGAGGGTGGCGAGCACCACCAGCACCAGCACCCCGGCGAACAGGACACCGAGCATCGAGAGGACGACGCGGACAGCCACTCCGTCCACCGTACCGACGCGGCCGGGAACGGTGCTGCTACGGGGTGTCCCAGAAGGCCCGCCAGTCCTCGGCGGTCAACGCGTGCGGGTCCTTCCCGGCGGCCGCGGCGGCCTTCTCGGCGGCGCGGACCCGGGCGTCGAACGCCCGGGCGGCGGTGCGCAGCGCAGCCTCGGGATCGCCGCCGCCGAGCTGCGCGGCGGCGGCCACCCGGAACAGGTGCTCGCCGGTCTCCTCGCCGCCCGGCAGCAGGTCGGCGGGCAGGCCGGCCTTCGCCGTGCGGGACGCCAGCTTCGCGGCGAGCGCGACGGCGGGCTGAGCGGCCGCGACACCGTCCAGGCTGGACTCGCGCTGCTTCTCGGCGCGCTTCAGCTCGTCCCACCGGCGGTCCTGGTCCGCGGCGGTGCGGACCTCCTCCCCGGCGTCGTCACCGGCCGGGAACACGTGCGGGTGCCGGCCGACGAGCTTGTCGACCAGGCCCGTGGCGACCTCGTCGATCCCGAACGGCGCGTCCGCGTGCTCGGCAGCGACGCGGGCGTGGAACAGCACCTGCAGCAGCACGTCACCGAGCTCCTCGCGCAGCTCGGTGCGGTCGCCGTCCTCGATCGACTGGTAGAGCTCGTAGCACTCCTCCACGAGGTAGCGCAGCAGCGACTCGTGGGTCTGCTCGGCGTCCCACGGGCAGCCGCCGGGCGAGCGGAGCCGGTCCATCACCGCGACCGCGTCGAGCACGCCGTGCCCGGCGGGCGGCGGCACCGCTCCGGTGGCCGTCGCGGCGGGGTGGCCCGCGGGGACGAGCAGGACGGTGCCGTCGGGCAGGCCGCCGGGATCGGTGCCGTCCCAGTCCTGCGCGCCGGCGGCGGCGCCGGCGTCGAGGCCCGGGACCGCGAGCACGCGGTCCGCGGCCCGGAGGGCGGGCAGCGCGGCCGCCGGGAGCGCGGCGCCCCGCCGGGGGCAGGTGACGACGACCGCGGTCACGGCGTGGCCGCCGGGGCCGGCGTGGCGCCCGCGACCGGGAGGACGAGGGAGGCGTCCGCCGCCGTCGGCGCCGCGACCATCCGGACCGGGTCCCAGACGCCGTAGCGCGGGTTGAGCTCCACCCCCGCGTCCAGGGCGGTCGGGGTGAGCAGCCGGACACCGGCCTCGGCCAGGGTCTGCTGGTCGAGGCCCGCGGTGGCGCTCGCCCCCGGCACCGGCTCACCGAGACGGCGGTCGGTCACCCGGACCACGACCCAGCCCTGGCCGGTGCCGAGCGGGAACGCGGCGACCTGCCCGGCCGGCAGCCCGATCAACGGGGTCAGCGCGGCCTGGGGGGTCTCGGCCGGGCGGATCGCGAGGTCACGCTGCGCCGTACCGGCTCCGGCGAGTGCGCTGTCGGCACGGGCACCGCCCGCGGCGATCTCGCGGGCGAGCTGCTCGGCCTCCTCGCGGGTCTGCGCGACGGCGATGTCGGCGGTGACCGACAGCCGGTCGAGCTCCGAGCGGGCCAGCCCGGCGAGCTGGAGGTCGTCGCGGGCGGAGGCCTGCGGCCCGCCGACCGACAGCGACCCGGCGACGACGGCCTGCTCGCCGCCCGCACGGTCGATCTGCTCCTGGACCTGCTGCTCGGTGACCGAACCGGTCTGCTCGGCGGGCAGCCGGTCGAGCAGGTCCCGGATGACCAGCTGGGACACGACCGCACGGCCGATGTCGGCCTGGGAACCGCCCTGCGACGTCAGCCCCTCGACGAGACCGGGCCGGGTGAGCACCGAGCTGATCGCGGCCTGGGCGTCGTCGAGCGGGATCGACGTCTCCCCGACGACGGCCGCCGAGTCGACCCGGTTCGGCCCGGTTCCGCACCCGGCCAGGAGCGCCCCGGCGACCACCAGGGCGGCGATGATCCTGCGTGTCCGCACGGGCTCCACCTTCTCACGGGGTGTGGCGCCGATCTCCCTCGCCCGCCCCGTCGCGGTGCAACGGCACGGGCGAGGCGTCCGGCGGCCGGATCCGGTCAGCTCCCCGGGCGGCCCGGGAGCGCCGGGCGCGCCATCGAGGGCCGGGTCGCGACGTCCGGCGGCCGGGCGGGCGGGTGCTCGTCGAGCCGTTGCAGCGCCAGCTCGATCGCCCGGTCGAGCTGCGGGTCCCGCCCGGCGGCCCGGTCCTGCGGGGTCACGACGACCTCGATGTCCGGATCGACGCCGTGGTTCTCCATCCCCCAGCCCGTGTCGTCGAACCAGGTGGCGTAGCGGGGCTGGGTGATGCGGGTGCCGTCGACGAGCCCGTACCGCCCGTCGATGCCGATCACCCCGCCCCAGGTGCGGACGCCCACGACCGGCCCGATCCCGAGCCGCTTGATCGCGGCGGTGACGATGTCGCCGTCGGAGCCGGAGCGCTCGTCGGCGAGTGCCACGACCGGTCCGCGCGGCGCCTGCTCCGGATAGGTCGACGGCGCCCGGTGCCGCGGCAGGTCCCAGCCGATCACGGTGCGGGCCAGCTTCTCCACGACGAGCTGCGAGGTGTGCCCGCCGCGGTTGCCCCGCACGTCGAGCACCAGGCCGTCGCGGGCGGTCTCCCGGGCGAGGTCGCGGTGCAGCTGCGCCCAGCCGTACCCCATCATGTCCGGCACGTGCAGGTAGCCGAGCCGGCCACCGGAGCGCTCGTCGACCTCGGCCCGCAGCCGGGCCACCCGGTCCTGGTAGCGCAGCTCGGCGTCGGAGCGCAGCGGACGGACCGCCACCCGGCGCACGGTGCCCGCGTCGTCGCGGCCGGGGCCGGACCGGACGGTGAGCTCGACCGTGCGGCCCGCGGCGGACACCAGCAGCGGCGCCGGACCCCAGTGCGGGTCGACAGGGGCGCCACCCACCTCCAGCAGCACGTCCCCGGCCCGGACGTCGACGCCCGGTGCCGACAGCGGGCTGCGGGCCGCCGGCGCGGACGTCTCCGGCGGCAGCACCCGGGTGATCCGCCAGCCGTCGCCGGCGGGTTCGAGATCGGCGCCGAGCAGCCCGGGCCGGCCGGTCGGGTCGCCGGCGGGCCGCCCGCCGATCACGTAGGCGTGCGAGGTGCCGAGCTCGCCGTGCAGTTCCCACAGCAGGTCGACCAGGTCGTCGTGGCTGCCGAGCCGGTCCACGAGCGGCCGGTAGCGCGCGACCTCGGCGGCCCAGTCGACCCCGGCCATGTCCTCGACCCAGAAGTGGTCGCGCATCAGCCGGGCGGTCTCGTCGAACATCTGCCGCCACTCCGCCGACGGGTCCACCGTGACGACGAGCCGGGAGGTGTCGATCTCGAACTCGTCGCCGGCGCCGTCGTCGGGGGCCGACGAGCCGCTGCGGTCGGCGCGCAGCAGCCGGACCTTGCCGCGGTCCCGCACGACGATCCGCTTCCCGTCGCCGCTGACGGCGAACCCGGACGCCGGGTCGGCGATCACGGTGACCGAGCGCCGGGCGAGGTCGTAGCGCTCCAGGACGGCGCGCTCCCGCTCGTCGTCGGGGTCCGGGAGGCTGTCGCCGAGGACACCACCGCCGGGGAGCCGGAGCCAGACCAGACCGCCGGAGATCGCGGTGAGGCCGTGGTAGCGGGCCGCCTCGACGGGGATCCCGACGACGCGGTCGGCGAGCCCGGCGATGTCGACGACGACCTCCGGCGGGCCGTCGTCGCCGCGCCTGCGCCCCGCGCCCGCCGTCGCCGGGGCCGCCGCCGCGGGTGCCGCCGTCGCGGTCGCGTCGGTGGCCGCGGCGCGGTCGGTGCCGCCGTCGTCCTCGTCGCCGCCCGCCGGGTCGGGCGGGGTCGCGGGCGGGTCCTCCGGACCCTCGTCGCCCGGGTCGACCGGCCTGCCGTCCGGGCTCTCCCCGAACGGCGACGGCGTGCGCGCGGCGAGCGGCACCAGGAACGGCTTCCAGCCGGTCCCGAAGGTCAGGTCGAAGGAGTGCTGGTCGTAGGACGGGTCGAACACCCTGCGGGACAGGAACGCCAGGTGCTTGCCGTCCGCGGTGAACGCCGGGTCGCTGTCGTGGAACCGGCCGTGGGTCACCTCGGTGTGGCCGCCGTCGTCGAGGCGGGTCAGCACCACCCGCGACAGCCCGGCCTCGGTCGGGTCGCACCACGCGAGCCACGACGAGTCCGGTGACCACACGACGTCGAACGGCTCCCCGGCCGCGCCCCGTGCGAGCTCCCGCAGCTCACCGGCGGCGCGCTCGGGCACCGCGGTGGCCCCGTCCCCGGCGGCCCCGTCGACGACCCCGTCCGGGTTCTCCGCCCCGGACGCGGGGACACCGGTGTGCAGCACCAGCAGCCGGCCGTCGTGCGTGGTCAGCGCGACCGCGCCGCCGTCCGGTGACGGCGCGAGCTCCAGCACCCGGCCGAGCCCGCCCGCCGCGTACCGCACCCGCTCCGGGGCACCGGGTGCGTGCGGGTCCAGCGGGGCGACGCAGACCGCGTCCTCGCCCTCGGCGTCGTCCACCCACACCGCGCGGTCGTCGCCCAGCGGGTGCGCCAGCCGGGCCCGGACCCCGGGCTCGGCCAGCAGTGCCCGGGCCGGGCCGTCGCGGTGGGTCAGCCGGTGCACGGTCCCGCGCACCCCGACGACGCCGGCCCGGCCGCTCCGGTCCGGCCGCACCGGCCCCAGGTCGCCGGGGATCGACGCGCGGAACGGGTCACGGGCCGAGCGCGGGCCGCCGAGCCGGATGTCGATCCGGCGCGGCCGTGATCCGGCGTCCAGCCCGTCGAGCAGGAAGATCTCCCCGGCGCACTCGTAGACGACCCGGCGGCCGTCGGTCGAGGCGTGCCGGGCGTAGAAGTCGGGGACCGCTCCCCCGGCGCCGTGGTCGGTGTGCCGGCGCAGGCCGGAGCCGGGGTCGGCGAGCGGGACCGAGTAGACGTTGCCCCAGCCCTCGTGGTCGGACACGAACGCCAGCCGCGCGCCGCCCGGGGTGTCGACGACCATCGGGGACTCCAGCTGCCCGTCCAGCCCGGCCAGCACCCGCACGAAGTCGCCGGTGCCACCGGCGTCGAGCCACAGCCTGCCGGCCCGGCCGCCGCGGTAGCGCTTCCAGTGCGCGGCGTCCCGGCCGCCCTCGACCTGCGTGAGCACCGCGGGACCGCCGGGCTGGAACGCGACCGCGGTGAGCGACCCGTACGGCAGCAGCCGCGGCGTGCCACCGGTCGCGGGCACGGCGTACGCCCGGCACCGGGCGGTCGCCTCGTCGTGCGCGGACAGGGCCACGACCCCGCCCTCCGGGGTCCAGCCCGCGGCCCGGGTGGACGCGTCGCCCCACCAGGTCAGCCGGGTGACGCCGCCGCCGTCGAGCGCGGTCCGGTAGACCTCCCACATGCCGTCGCGCCGGGAGGTCCAGGCCACCGCCGCACCGTCCGGCGAGATCCGCGGCGCCGTGACCGGGACCTCGTCGGCGGTCAGCCGGTAGGCCCGCCCGCCCGCGACCGGGGCGGTCCACACGTCGTCCTCCGCGACGAGGACGAGCGTGTCGTCGTGCAGGTGTGGATGGCGCAGGAAGGCGGGCATGCGGCCACGCTAGCCCGCGCCACCGACAGCCCCGGCCGGTGCGGGGATCAGCCCGACGAGCTGTGCACCGGGGTCGACGACGGCACGATCTGCAGCAGCAGCTCCGCGCACCAGCCGAGCAGCTCGACGTCGCGCACCGGCGATCCGCCGATCCGCCCGCCCTGCACCGGCTTCGGCACGGTGACGATCTGCGCGGCCGCCTTGTACTGCGCCTTCGGGTACAGCCGCCGGAGCCTGAGCTGCGCGGAGTCCGGCAGCTGCAGCGGGCCGATCCGCAGCTGGGTGCCGGCCGAGGCGACCTCGCGGACGCCCAGGCGACGGCAGAGCTGCCGGAACCGGGCCACCTCCAGCAGGTTCCGCACCGGGGTGGGCGGCTCGCCGTAGCGGTCGGTCAGCTCCTCGACGATCGCGGACAGCGCCGCGTCGTCGGGCGCCTCGGCGATCTTGCGGTAGACCTCCAGGCGCAGGCGCTCGCCGTCGACGTAGTCGTGCGGGACGTGCGCGTCGACCGGCAGGTCCACCCGCACCTCGACGAGCTGCTCGTCCTCGACCGACGCCCCGGTCTCCCCGCCCGCCTGCTTGCGGAACGCCGCGACGGCCTCCCCGACCAGCCGGATGTAGAGGTCGAACCCGACGCCCGCGATGTGCCCGGACTGCTCGGCACCCAGGATGTTGCCCGCGCCGCGGATCTCCAGGTCCTTCATGGCGACGGCGGCACCGGAGCCCAGCTCGGAGTGCTGGGCGATGGTGGCGAGCCGGTCGTGCGCGGTCTCGGTGAGCGGGTGCGCGGGCGGGAACAGGAAGTAGGCGTAGCCCCGCTCCCGGCCCCGGCCGACCCGGCCGCGCAGCTGGTGCAGCTGGGAGAGCCCGAGCGTGTCGGAGCGCTCGACGATCAGCGTGTTGGCGTTGGAGATGTCCAGGCCGTTCTCGACGATCGTCGTGCACACCAGCACGTCGAACTCGCGGTGCCAGAACGCGTTGACCGTGCGCTCCAGCAGCTCCTCGTTCATCTGGCCGTGCGCGACCGCGACCCGGGCCTCCGGGACGAGGTCCTGGATGTTCTTGGCCGCCTTGTCGATCGAGCTGACCCGGTTGTGCACGTAGAACACCTGGCCGTCGCGCAGCAGCTCGCGGCGGACGGCGGCGGCGACCTGCTTGTCGTCGTAGGCGCCGACGTAGGTCAGGGTCGGGTGCCGGTCCTCGGGCGGGGTCGTGATCGCCGACATCTCCCGGATGCCGGCGAGGCTCATCTCCAGGGTCCGCGGGATCGGCGTCGCGGACAGCGTGAGGACGTCCACGTGCGCCCGCAGCGCGGTGATGTGCTCCTTGTGCTCGACGCCGAACCGCTGCTCCTCGTCGACGACCACGAGGCCGAGGTCCTTCCAGCGGACCGCGCCCTGCAGCAGCCGGTGGGTCCCGACGACGACGTCGACGGTGCCCTCGGCCAGCTTGTCGATCGTCTCCTTCGCCTCGGCGGCGTCGGTGAAGCGGGACAGCCCGCGGACCGTCACCGGGAACTGGCGCATCCGCTCGGCGAAGGTGTTGAGGTGCTGGGTCGCCAGCAGCGTCGTGGGCACCAGGACGGCGACCTGCTTGCCGTCCTGGACCGCCTTGAACGCGGCCCGGACGGCGATCTCGGTCTTGCCGAAACCGACGTCGCCGGAGATCACCCGGTCCATCGGGACCGGCCGCTCCATGTCCTTCTTGACCTCGTCGATCGCCGAGAGCTGGTCGGGGGTCTCGGTGTAGGGGAAGGCGTCCTCGAGCTCGCGCTGCCACGGGGTGTCGGCGCCGAAGGCGTGCCCCGGGGACGCCTGCCGCGCCGCGTAGAGCTGGACCAGCCCGGCCGCGATGTCCTTGACCGCCTTGCGGGCGCGACCCTTGGTCTTCGCCCAGTCCGCGCCGCCGAGCTTGTTGACCGAGGGCTGCTCGCCGCCGACGTAGCGGCTGATCTCGTCGAGCGCGTCGGTCGGGACGAACAGCCGGTCGGCGGGCTGCCCGCGCTTGGAGCTGGCGTACTCCAGCACCAGGTACTCGCGGGTGGCGCCCTGGACGGTGCGCTCCTTCATCTCGACGAAGCGCCCGATGCCGTGCTGGTTGTGGACGACGTAGTCGCCGGGCTGCAGCACCGCCAGGTCGACGGCGTTGCGGCGGCGCGGGGTGGTCTTGCGCGGGGCGGCGTCGAGCCCGGCCCTGCTGCCGGTGAGGTCGGCCTCGGAGATCAGGACGAGCCCGACCTCGGTGGCGGTGAAGCCGTTGAGCACCCGGCCGCAGGTGACGGTGACGACGCCCTTCTCCGGGGCGTCCGGCAGGGTGTCCACCTTGGACGCCGGGACCTCGGCGTCGCGCAGCTGCTCCAGGGAGCGGTCCGCGGTGCCCTGCCCGGCCAGCACCAGCACGGCCGCGCCACCGGTGGCGACGTGCGCGCGCAGGTCGGTGATCGCGCGGTCGGTGTCGCCGCGGTAGGGCTCGATCTCGTGCACGGCCGGGACGACGACGTCGTCGGCACCGGACAGCAGCGGGGACAGCGAGACCACCGGGCGTCCGGTCGCGGTGGACTGCGCGAGGGTCGTGGTGAGGTCGCGGTAGGCCGATCCGGAGACGTCGATCGGGGCCTCGCCGCCCGACCCGGTCGCCAGCCAGGACGCCTCCAGGAACTCCTGCCCGGTCCGGACCAGGTCCGCGCAGCGGGTGCGGATCCGCTCCGGGTCGGCGAGCAGCACGCGGGACCCGGCGGGCAGCAGGTCGGACAGCAGCTGCATCTCGCCGCCCACGAGGGCCGGGATCAGCGACTCCATGCCCTCGCCGGGGATGCCCTCGGACAGCTTCTCCAGCAGCTCGCGCAGCGGGTTGCGGTTCAGGCCCGCGGTCTCGGGCTGCTCGGCGGCCAGCTCGGCGGCGCGCTGCCGGACCGGCCCGGTCAGCAGCAGCTCCCGGCACGGCGGCACCTCGACCCGACCGACCTCGCCGACCGAACGCTGGTCGGCGACCGAGAACGCGCGCATCTCCGACACCTCGTCGCCCCAGAACTCGACGCGTACCGGGTGCTCGGCGGTCGGCGGGAAGACGTCGAGGATGCCGCCGCGCACCGCGAACTCACCGCGGGTCGTCACCATCTCGGCGCGGGTGTAGGCGAGCTCGACCAGGCGCTCCAGCAGCTGCTCGAACTCGTGCTCCTCGCCGACCGCGAGGGAGACCGGCGCCAGCGCGCCCAGCCCGGGCGCGACCGGCTGGATCAGGCTCCGTGCCGCCGTGACGACGACCCGCGGTGCGGTCGCCGGCGAGGCGAGCCGGTGGAAGATCGTCAGCCGGCGGGCGACGGTGTCCGGGCGGGGCGACAGCTTCTCGTGCGGCAGCGTCTCCCAGGACGGCAGCACGACGACGGGCGCGCCGGCACTGTCGTGCACGGTGTCGGCGGCCGCGTCCAGCGCCTCGCCGTGCCCGAGCAGGTCGGACACGGCGGCCGCCAGGTCCTCGGCCTCCCGGTCGGTGGCGGTCACGGCCAGGACGCAGCCGTCCTCGGCGAGGCCGGAGACGAGCAGCGGGCGGAGCGCGGCCGGACCCTCGACGCTCACCGCCGGGGTCTCGGCGGTACGGGTGTCCGCGGCACGGGCGGCGTCGACCGCGGCCCGCAGGCCGGTGTCGGACAGTGCTGAGGTGAGCAGACCGGACAGGATGGCCACGGCGGCGCTGGCTCCTCGGGGTGGGGCTGGTGGTGCGCGGGACGCGGGACAGACCCCTGCCCGGGACGCGGGCCTCACGGTGGGCCCGGGCCTGGGTGCCGGAGGACGACGATACGCCTGGCCCCGTGACCGCGGGCGGGGCCGGGTGGTGACGGCTGCCGCACCGCGAACGGGACGATTCCGACACCCCGTCGCAGAACCCGACTACTACGCTCCTTCGTAGAAGACCACCCGATCGTGTGCGCTAACGTCCGCCCTCGTCAGCCGGGGTGTACCCGGACTCCCGCACGGAGGAGCACGCGTTGATCACGGTCTACCTGAACCGCCGGATCGGCGACGACGAGCGCCGCGAGTCCCTGTTCCAGGGCAACTTCTTCCTCTACTCCGGCATCGGCGGTGCGAACGCCCTGGCCGACCACGCCAAGGACCTGATCGCCCGTGCCTTCGGCGAGCTGGACCCCGAGCGTGCGCAGTACGAGATGGACGTCGACGAGTTCATCCGCCGGGTCGAGCCGCTCAAGGGCGAGTTCACCAACGGGCAGCGCACCAAGGAGCTGTGCCAGCAGTTCGCGATCGACCTCGGTGTCGACCCGGAACGCACCTACTTCGACATCCCCCGGCTGCGCGTGATCCCCGCCGACCAGTTCCTGACCGCGGGCGTCTCCTACAACTACAAGGCCCACCGCGACATGTGGTACGGCCACCCCCAGCAGCTCGTGAACTACTGGACGCCGGTCTTCGACGTCGTCGGCGAGAACGTCATGAGCATGTACACCGACTACTTCGACAAGCCGGTGAAGAACGGCTCGAACCAGTACGACTACGACGAGTGGGTCGCGAAGCACCGCACCGCCGCCGCGGACAACAAGACCGCCGACACCCGCCCGCACCCGCTCCCGCTGGAGGACTTCGACTCCCGCGGCGAGATCCGGATCGCGGGCCAGTCCGGCGACGTCTTCATGTTCTCGTCGAACCACCTGCACGCGTCGGCACCGAACACCTCCGACGTCACGCGGTTCTCCTACGACCTGCGCACCATCAACCTGGACGACGTCCGGGCCGGCCGCGGGCCGAAGAACGTCGACTCGGGTGCGACCGGCACGACCCTCGGCGACTTCCTGCGGGTCTCCGACCTCGCCCCGCTCAAGGCGGACGAGTTCGAGTCCGCGCTCGCGGACGCCTGACGTCCTGCCTCCCGCACGCACGGCCCGGCACCGCCTCCGCGGTGCCGGGCCGTCGTCGTCCGGCGGCCGACACGCCGGTGACTCGCGGGGGACACGCGGGCGACGGCCCGGTGACCTGCACACGGCACTCGACGGACGACCCCCGCATGATTAGCGTCAGGGTGATGTCGGGAGAGCTGCGGCCGGTCGACGCCCGGGTACGGGCGCTCGAGTCGATCCTCGTCGAGAAGGGGTACGTCGACCCGGACGCACTCGACGAGATCATCGAGACCTACCAGCACCGGGTCGGGCCGCGGAACGGCGCACACGTCGTCGCCCGGGCGTGGACCGACCCCGGCTTCGCCCGGAGGCTCGCGGAGGACGCGACGTCGGCCGTCGCCGAGCTCGGCTACGGCGGCCGCGGCGGCGAGCACCTCGCGGCGGTCTTCAACTCCCACGACGAGCACCACCTCGTCGTCTGCACGCTGTGCTCCTGCTATCCCTGGCCGGTCCTGGGACTGCCCCCGGTCTGGTACAAGTCCCCGGCCTACCGGTCGCGGGCGGTGCTCGACCCGCGCGGGGTGCTCGCCGACTTCGGCACCGTCCTCGGCGACGACGTCGCGATCCGGGTGCACGACTCCACCTCGGAGCTGCGCTACCTCGTCGTCCCGCAGCGCCCGCCCGGCACCGACGGCTGGTCCGCCGACGACCTCGCCGCGATCGTCTCCCGCGACTCCATGATCGGCACCCGCGTGGCGACGGCGTGAACGGCGCGCACGACCTCGGCGGGGCGATGGGGTTCGGCCCGGTCGAGCCCGAGCCCGAGGACGTCCGGTTCCACGCGGACTGGGAGCCGCTCGTGCTGGCGCTGACCCTGGCCGCGGCCCGGCCCGGCGGCTGGTCGATCGACGAGTCCCGGCACGCCCGCGAGTCGCTCCCGCCGCCGCTCTACCTGAACCTGACCTACTACGAGATCTGGCTGGCGGCGACCGAGAAGCTCCTCGTCGCGCACGGCCTCGTCGGCGAAGACGAGCTCGCCTCGGGCCGGTCGCTGCGCCCGGGCGTCGCCACCCCGGCCCCGCTCGGCGCGGCCGAGACCGCCGAGGTGCTGGCCACCGGCGCACCGACCCTGCGCGACGAGCCCGCCGGCCCGCGGTTCGCCCCCGGCGACCGGGTCCGGGCCCGGGTGGTGCACCCGCGCGGGCACACCCGGCTCCCCCGCTACGTCCGCGGCCGCTGCGGGGTCGTCGAGACACGGCGCGGGGCGCACGTGCTGCCCGACTCACGCGCACACGGCCACGGCGAGGCCCCCGAGCAGCTCTACACCGTCGTCTTCACCGGACCGGAGCTGTGGGGGCCCGACGCCGACCCGACGTCGTCGGTCTCGGTCGACGCCTGGGAGAGCTACCTTGAGCCCGCCTGACGGCCCGGTGTTCGACGAGCCCTGGCAGGCCCAGGTGTTCGCGCTGGCGGTGTCGCTGCAGGACCGCGGCGTCCTCGACCGGCAGGACTTCGCCGAGACCCTCGGCGCCGAGCTCGAGGACGGCCGGGACTACTGGGACGCCTGGCTCGCCGCGCTGGAGGAGCTGCTCACCGAGCACGGCCTCACCGATCCCGGCTCGGTCGACGAGCGCACCGATGCCTGGCTGCGCGCCGCTGCCGCGACCCCGCACGGGGCCCCGATCAGCCTCGACGCCGACCCGCGGCACTGACGGCTCACACGACCAGCCACACCAGACCGGCGGCGGCGAACCCGACGACGGACAGGATCGTCTCGAGCACCGTCCACGTCAGCAGGGTCTGCTTCACCGACATGTTGAAGTACTTCGCGACGATCCAGAACCCGCCGTCGTTGACGTGGCTGGCGACGATCGACCCGGCCGACACCGCGACGACGATCAGCGCGATCTGCGGCTGCGAGTAGCCACCGGCGGCGACGGTCGGGCCGATGATCCCCGCCGTCGTCACGATGGCGACGGTGGCCGAGCCCTGCGCGATCCGCAGCGCCGCGCTGATCAGGTAGGCGGACACGATCAGCGGGAGCCCGATCGCCGTCATCGACCCGGCCAGCGCGTCGCCGACCCCGGTCTCCTGCAGCACCTTGCCGAAGAACGCGCCGGCGCCGACGACGAGCAGGATCATCCCGACCGGGCGCAGCGACTCGCCGGAGATCCGGCTCAGCTCGGCCATCGACGTCCCGCGGCGCACGCCGAGCAGGTACATCGCGAGGAGCACGCTGATCGTCAGCGCGATCGCCGGGGTGCCCAGGAAGACGAGGACGTCGTGCAGGACGGTGCCCTCCGGCAGTGCGACCGATCCGACCGTGGCCCCGAGGATCAGCAGCATCGGCACCGCGATGATCAGTGCGATGAGGGCGACCGACGGCGGCCGCGGCGTCGTCGCCACCTCCGCCCGCTCGGCGGTGCGGGTGGCACCGCCGGCACCGTCCGGGGAGGACTCCGTGCCCCCGGCCGTGCCCGCAGCCGGACCGGCGGCGCCCGGGGCGTCCTCGGGGACGTCGACGAGCACCCGCTTCCCGATGAACGCACCCCACCAGACGCCGCTGACCAGCCAGGCCGGGATCCCGCAGAGCAGGCCCATCGCGATGATCCAGCCCATCCCGACGCCGAGCAGGCCGCCCGCCGTGACGGGGCCGGGGTGCGGCGGCAGGAACGCGTGCGTCATCGACAGGCCGGCGAGCATCGGCATCGCGTAGAGCACCAGCGAGCGGCCGCCGCGCCGGGCGGCGACGTAGACCAGCGGGGCGAGCACGAAGATCCCGATGTCGAAGAAGACCGGGATCCCGAGCACGACGCCGGTGACGCCCATCGCCAGCGGCGCGCCCCGCGGCCCGAACAGCCGCAGCAGCCGCTCGGTGAGCGCGTCCGCTCCCCCGGACCGCTCCATGATCGCCCCGAGCACGGTGCCCAGGCCGATGATCGGCGCGATGTGACCGAGGATCCCGGCGAAGCCGGTCTCCAGCAGCGAGTCCGACGCCGAGATCGGTGTCCCGACGAGGTCGGTGATCGGCACGCCGGCGACCAGCGCCACCAGCACACCGGTCACGATCAGCGCGACGAACGGCTCCAGCCGCCACCGCATGATCATCAGCAGGAGCAGCACGACGCTCGCCGCGGCCAGGGTGAGCAGGCCGGACGTGTCGTTCTGCAGCCAGTCGAGGAAGGCCGTCATCGGGGTTCTCCTGCCGGGGCGGCGGTGCTCGGGCGGGGGGTGGTGCGTGGCGGTGTGCAGAGCAAGGGGGCGCAGGTCACGACGTGCTCCCGTCCGCACGGCGGCGCAGGGCCCGGCCCGCGAGGGCGGCGGTCCGCTCGCCCTCGTCGATCGCGAAGGTCCCGTTCACCAGTACGAACGGGATGCCGGCGGCCTGCTGGGCCGGGTCGGCGAAGGTCGCGGTGTCGGCGACCGCGTCCGGGTCGAACACGACGAGATCGGCGGCGAGGCCCGCGCGGACGTACCCGCGGTCGGCCAGCCGCAGCCGGTCCGCGGCCCGCCCCGTCAGGTGCGCGACGCACTCCTCCAGGGAGAACAGGCCGAGCTCGCGGCAGTAGTGCCCGAGGTAGCGCGGGAAGGTCCCCCAGGCCCGCGGGTGCGGCTTCGCCCCGGCGAGCAGCCCGTCGCTGCCGCCGGTGTGCCGGGGATGGCGCATGATCGCGCGGACGTTCTCCTCGTGCCCGACGTGCTGCAGGATCCCGGTGCCGAGGTCGTCGCGCAGCAGGAGATCGACGCAGACGTCGAACGGGTCGTCCGGCCCGGCGATCTCCGCGACGGTGCGCCCTACGTACCCGGCCAGCCCCGGGTCCGTGACGCCGCTGATCTCGATGGTGTCCCACTCGGCGACGACGCCGTGGCAGCCGTCCGAGCCGTGCACCTCCAGGTCCTCCCGGATCCGGGCGAGCGCGGCCAGGTCGCGCAGCCGCCCGAGGGTCGCCTCGTGCCCGCCGGACTGGGCCCAGCTCGGCAGGATCGCCGACAGCGTCGTCGCGCCGGGCAGGTACGGGTAGGTGTCCAGGGTGACGTCGATGCCGCCGGCGATCGCCGCGTCCAGCATCGCGATCAGCTCACCGGCCCGGCCGCGGTTCGGCCCGAAGTTGAGCGTCGCGTGCGACAGGTGCAGCGCGCAGCCGGACCGGTCGGCGACGTCGATCATCTCGGCGTACGCCTCCAGGGCGCCGGCCCCGTAGCTGCGGTGGTGCGGGGCGAAGAACCCGCCCAGCTCGCCGACCGCGCGGCACAGCTCGACGAGCTCGCCGCCGTCGGCGTACATCCCGGGGGTGTAGGTCAGTCCCGCCGAGAGCCCGACCGCGCCCTCGGTCATGCCGGTGCGGACGACGTCGGCCATCCGCGCGACCTCGTCCGGGCGGGCGGGCCGGTCGTCCCAGCCGCAGACCAGGGCACGCACCGTGCCGTGCGGGACGAGGTAGGCGGCGTTCCCGGCGACGCCCTCGTCGAGCCGGTCGAGGTACCCGGCGACGCTGCGCCAGGTGAAGGCGTCCGGGCCGGGGTCGCCGTTCCAGCCGGCGATCTTGCGGCGGAGCGTGGCGAGGACGTCGTCGTCGACCGGGGCGTAGGACAGCCCGTCCTGGCCGAGCAGCTCGGTCGTCACGCCCTGGGAGATCTTCGCGAGGTGCGCGGGCTCGGTGAGGAGCCGCAGGTCGGAGTGGGCGTGCATGTCGACGAACCCGGGTGCGACGACCATGCCGGTCACGTCGACGACCCGGTCCGGCCGGGCGCCCGCGCCGTCACCGACCGCGGCGATCCGGTCGCCGTCGACGAGGACGTCGGCGGTGTGGCGCGGCCCCCCGGTCCCGTCGACGACGGTCCCGCCGCGCAGCAACGTGCGCATCAGAAGAACGTCCGGACCAGGCCGGCGACCCGGGGGTCGGGGTCGTCGGCGCCGGTCAGGAGCGGGATCCAGCGCCACTTGTCGAAGGCGGTGCACGGGTGGGACAGCCCGAGCCGCACCACCTGCCCGACCGTCACCGGCTCGTCGGTCCGCAGGAACGCGTGCTGGTCGTTGACCGCGGTGACCGTCCCGGCGAGCGGGCGGGCCGGGCGCCCGAGGTCGTCGGCGAGCAGCTGCGGCTCGGGCAGGCCCTCGTCGAACGGCACGTCCCGCTTGCCGGCGTCGAGCAGCGCGAGACCCGGCTCCGGTGTGGACACCACCCGGGCCCAGACGTGCATCGCCGAGCGGAACGGCCGGTCGCCCTCCCGGGCCAGCGGGGAGATGCCGCGGTAGAAGCCGTCGTCGTGCACCAGGTAGGCACCCGAGCGCAGGACGACGCGGGTGCGGTCGTCCGCGAGCCCGGCCAGGGCCTCGACGACCTGGTCGAAGTACGCGCTGCCGCCCGCGGTGACGACGACCTCGTCGGTCTCGTAGGCGGGCAGCAGCCTGCGGTGCAGCTCGGCCAGGTCGTCGAGGTAGGACCGGACGGTGCCGAGCGACTCCGGTGACGGATCGTGGGCGAGCGCGCCCTCGTAGCCGCCGACCCCGCCGAGCCGCAGCACCGGGCTGGCGACGACGGCCGCGGCGACCCGCTCGGCCTCGGCCACCGACCGCGCCCCGGTCCGGCCGCCCGGCGCCCCCAGCTCGACGACGACGGTGAGCGGCCGCTCCGGGCTCCCGGCCCCGGCCTCCATCGCGACGACCGTGTCGACCGAGTCGACCCAGCTGACGACCTCGAGCGACGGGTCGGCGTCGCGGGCGGCGGCCACCGCGCGGAGCCCGCGGGGGTCGACCAGCGAGTTCGCCAGCATGACCCACCGGACCCCGAACTCGATCGCCACCAGCGCCTGCCACGGGGTCGCCAGGGTGATGCCGCGCGACCCGGTGCGGAGCTGCAGGTCCCACAGGGCGGGCGCCATCGTCGTCTTGCCGTGCGGGGCGAGCTCGACGCCGTGCCCGGTGCACCACTCCGCCATCCGGCGGGCGTTCGCGTGCAGCGCGGCGTCGTCGAGCGTCAGCACCGGGGTGGCGAGCGCGGACAGCGGGGGCGCCCCGGACAGCCAGTCGGCGACCGTGCCGTCGAGCGGCGGGAGCGACTTGGCGAACGGGCCGGGCCGCTCGGCCCCGAGCGATCCGAGCCGGAGTCCGGTCTCCGTCGACGTCGTCATCCGCTGGTTCCCCCGTCTGAACTGGTGTGTTGCGTATTTTGCAGCACTGGTTGCGTATTTCGGTTCGGCCGTTCTAGCATCGCCCCGACGGCCGGGTCAACGGCGACGAAGGAGTTCGAGCAGTGGAGAGCGCAGGTCGGCGGCCCTCGACGGGCGGTGTGGTGTGCTTCGGCGAGGCGCTGGCGCTGGTGTCCCGGCCCGGCGGGATCGACGATCCGGCCGCCCCCGCGAGCGCCGCGGGCGCCGAGGTGAACGTGGCGCTCGATCTCGCCGCGGCCGGGGTGCCCGTCGCCTGGGTCGGCCGTCTCGGCGACGACCCGCACGGCGCCCTCGTCTCCCGCGCGCTCGCCGCCGCGGCCGTGGACACGAGTGGGATCGAGACCGACCCCGCACGGCCGACCGGTCGCTACGCGAAGTCCACCGAGCCCGGCCCCGACGGCCCGCGGACCCGGATGCACTACCGGCGGGCGGGGTCCGCGGCCTCCGCCGCCGGACCGGACCTGCGGGAACGGCCGGGCATCCGGGACCGGCTGGCGTCGGCGTCGTGGCTGCACGTCGGCGGGATCACCTCGGCCGTCTCCCCCGCCGCGCTGGCGGCGCTGCTGGAACGGCCCCGGGCGTACCGGGTCTCGTTCGACGTGAACTGGCGCGAGCAGATGTGGCCCGGCGGCGACCCGGCGACGGTCGTCGCGCACGCCGGCCGGGCGGACATCGTCCTGACCGGCGGCGACGAGGCGCTCCGGGTGTTCGGCACGGCCGACCCGGCCGGGCTGCGGGCGCTGCTGCCGGGTCCGGAGCTGCTGGTGCTGAAGGACGGCGCCGACCGTGCCGTCGCCGTGCACCGCGACGGCACGGTGACCGCGCGCCCGGCACTGCAGGTCGACGTCGTCGAGCCGGTCGGTGCGGGCGACGCGTTCGCCGCGGGCCTGCTCACCGGGCTCGTCCGCGGCGAGGACGTCGGCCGCTGCCTGCGCCGCGGACACCTCGGTGCCGCGGCCGTGCTCGTCGTCGCCGGCGACTCGGCCGCCCCGCTGCCCGACCGCCTGCTCGACCTCGGCGACGACGCGTGGGCGCGCCTGCGCGTCGGCCCGGACGGCGTCGTCGAGGGGGTCCGCACGTGAGCACCAGCCTGGGCAAGGCGCTGCGGATCCTGGTCGTCCTCGGCGAGGGACCGGCGTCGCTGGACGAGCTGGCGACCCGGCTGGACGTGCACAAGACGACCGTCCTGCGGCTGCTGCGCACGCTCGGCGACGAGCACTTCGTGCACCGCGACGGGCAGCACCGCTACCACCTGGGGTCCCGGCTCTTCGAGCTGTCCTCCCGCGGGCTGGACCAGCGCGAGGTCCGCTCGATCGCCGCCCCGCACCTGCTCGCGTTCAACCGCGCGCACGGCCACACCACGCACCTGTCCGAGCTGGTCGGCAGCGAGATCGTCTACATCGACAAGCTGGAGTCGCACGACCACGTGCGCATGGCGTCCCGGGTCGGGCTCCGCGGCCCGGTGCACTCGACGGCGGCCGGGAAGGTCCTGCTGGCCGACCTCACCCCGGCCGCGGTGGACCGGGTGCTCGACGGCGCGGACCTCACCGCCCGCACACCCGCCACGATCACCGACCGCGGCGCCTACCGGGCCGAGCTCGCCCGTGTCCGCGAGCAGGGCTGGGCACAGGACCGCGAGGAGAACGAGCCCTCGATCAACTGCATCGGGGCGCCGGTCCGCGGACCGGCCGGAACCGTGGTGGCGGCCGTCTCGGTGTCCGTGCCGAGCATCGTCGCCACCTACGACCAGCTGATCGAGCTGGTCCCGTCACTGCTGGCCGTGACCGGGACGATCTCCCGGGAGCACGGCTGGCGCCCGACCCGAGAGGAACCCTCCCCATGAGCACGACCGTCGTCTCCACCCCGGACGCGCCGGCCCCGGCGCACACCTTCAGCCAGGCGATCCGCAAGGGCGGCCTGCTGCAGGTCTCCGGTCAGGGACCGATGGACCCGGCCACCGCCACCTACATCGCCCCGGGTGACGTCCAGGCGCAGACGCTGCGGACGCTGGAGAACGTCCGGGCGATCCTGGAGGCCGGCGGGTCCTCGGTCGCCGACGTCCTGATGTTCCGGGTCTACCTCACCGATCGCGCGCACTTCGCGGACATGAACACCGCGTACGGCGAGTTCGTGTCCCGGCACGTCCCGGACGGGAACCTGCCCGCCCGCACGACGGTGATCGCCGGCCTGCCCCGCGAGGAGATGCTCGTCGAGATCGACGCCCTGGCGGTCCCCGCGGAGTAGGGCCCACGGTTCGGCGGACCCGCCCGCCCGGCGTGACGTTCCGGTGGCCGGGACCACCGGCACGTCATGCCCGTCGGGCGCGGGGGCCGGTCAGCGGGCGTAGCGCACCTCGGCGCGGGCCCGGGCCTTGGCCGCCTCCACCTCACGGTCCTTCGGCGGGGCGGTCGTGGTCAGACCGTCCAGCAGTTCGCGGGTCGCCGCCGCGACCAGCGACACCGCCTTCTCGAACGCCTCGGCGTTGGCCTGCGACGGCTTCGCCGAACCGGAGATCTTGCGGACGTACTGGAGCGCGGCCGCGTCCACCTCGTCGACGGTCGCCGGCGGCTCGAAGTTGTGCAACGTCCGGATGTTGCGGCACATGGCGCCTCCGGCGCTCGTGAGTGGTTATCGCGGTCAGGGCCACGATAACCACTCACGGGCGGCGTCAGCCGCCGATGACGTGCATCCCCCCGTCGAGCTCCCCCGCAGCCTGCCGCGCGTTGAGCACCGCGAGCCGGGTGAAGGAGTTGTCGAAGGCGTCCTGGGTGAGGCCCCGGGCCTTGTACTCGGTCGCGAGCTGCTCGGCACCGGCCGGGATGGTCCAGCCGGCCTCGAAACCGAGCTCCTTGCGGGCGCGGGCGAAGTCGACCCGGTACGACCGCGGGTCGTTGCCCGCCTCGCCGGTGATGTTCAGCGTCGAGCCGGGGACGGCGTCGATGACCGCCTGGGCGATCTCGGCGACGGTCCGGTTGTTCTTCTCGGTGCCCACGTTGTAGGCCCGGGCCCGGACGACGTCGGCGGGGGCGTCCAGCGCGGCGACGACCGCACCGGCGATGTCCTCGGCGTGCGCGAGCGGGCGCCACGGGGTGCCGTCGGACAGGACGGTGACCTCGTTCGTGAGGATCGCCCGGCCGACCAGGTTGTTCAGCACGATGTCGGCGCGCAGCCGCGGCGAGAAGCCGAACGCGGTCGCGTTGCGCATCGAGACCGGCACGAAGTCGGCGTCGGCGAGCTCGGCCAGGTCGTCCTCGACGCGGACCTTGGAGATCGCGTACGGGGTGACCGGCTTCAGCGGGGCGTCCTCGTCGACGAGGTCGTCGCCGGACTGGGCGCCGTAGACCGAGCAGGTGGAGGCGTAGACGAACCGCCCGACACCGGCCTCCTTCGACAGCCGCGCCAGCCGGGTGGAGGCGTGGTGGTTGATGTCGTAGGTGATCTCCGGGGCCAGCGAGCCGAGCGGGTCGTTCGACAGCGCCGCCATGTGGACGACGGCGTCGAAGCCCCGGAGCTGCTCGACGGTGACGTCGCGGAGGTCGGTCGGGAAGCCCTCGACGTCGGGGGTGTCCAGGCTGCCCAGGACGCACGAGGCGAACAGCCCGGAGTCGAGCCCGGTGACGTCGTGGCCGGCCGAGGCGAGGAGCGGTGCCATCACCGTCCCCAGGTAGCCCTGATGTCCGGTGAGCAGTACCCGCATGGTGGTCCCTTCAGTAGGTCGGTGGGGTGTCACGGCCCGGTGCCGAAGCCGGGCGCCGGCTCCGATCCGGCGATCGGGGCGACGGACAGCGTCAGCTTCTGGACGTGGAACGCCTCGGCGTACCGGGCGTGGCACTGCACGCCGCGGACCCGGGCGATCCCGCGGAACGTCTCGTCGTCGAACCAGGTGCGGTCCCGCTGGGAACCGTAGTGCTCGTTCAGCTTCGCGATCTTCTCGCCGAGCACCGGCTCGGACAGCGGGAGGTAGACCGACGGCTGGGCGAGGTCGCCCTCCCACTTGAGGATCTCGTAGCCGAGCGTCAGGTGGTCCCGGTAGGCCGTCGGGATCATCTGCGCGAGCGTCCGGTGGTCCTGGTGCGCGTCGTGCGGCGACGGCCCGATGACGAGGTCGGGCTCGCCCCGGGTGCGCAGGTCCTCCAGCGCCATCTTGGCCCGCTCCCAGTGCTGCGGTACGCGGCCGTCGGGCAGGTCCATGACGACGACCTCGAGGTTCGCGCCGGGGGTGAAGGCGGCGAGCGCGGCCCGCTCCTCCTCCTCGCGCAGCGACCCGGCCCCGGTGAGGACGAGTGCGGTCACGTTCACCCCCGGGTAGGCGCGGCACAGCTCCAGGAGCGTGCCGCCCGCCCCGATCGGGATGTCGTCGCAGTGCGCGCCGAGCAGCAGGATGCGGTCCAGCCGCTCGGGCAGCAGGTTCAGCACGGTTTCTCGTCCCCCCGGACTCGCGCGTGGGTGTCCATGGTCGCTGCGCGGGCGTCGCTCAGTCGCGCTGGTGGCTGCTGCGGTGCATCTCGGCGATCGCGGCCTGCAGCGGGTCGCGGTCGGTGCCGTGTGCCTCCCACAGCATCCACGGCCGGGTGCCGCCCTGGTAGGCGGCCTCGAGCGCGTTGCGCTCCTTGACCGTGTCGGCCGGCTGCCAGAACCCGCGGTGCCGGTACGCCGACATGCGGCCCTTGCGGGCCAGCGGGGCGCAGACGTCGCCGATCAGGTCGCAGTCCTTCTCGAGGAAGTCGAACACCTCGGGCCGGAACATGAGGTAGCCGCCGTTCTCCCAGAGCGGCATCTCCTGGAGCGTGGTGATCGAGTCGAGCGTGCCGTCGTCGGACACGTCGACGCAGTGGAAGGCCGACTGCGGCGGCACGGCCATCAGCTGGCCGACGGCGTCGGAGCGGGTGAACTGCTCGACCATCGTGTCCAGCGGGGCGTCGGTGAGGACGTCGGCGTAGTTCGCGTGGAACATCTCGTCGTCCTGGACGATGGCCTTGACCCGGCGCAGCCGCTCACCGATCGGCGAGTCCAGGCCGGTGTGGACGAACGTGATGTTCCAGTCCTGGATGTCGCTGCCCATGAGCTCGACCTCGCCCTGGTGCAGGACGAAGTCGTTGGACTCGGTCTCGTCGTAGTTGAGGAAGTAGTTCTTGATGTGGTGCGCGCCGTAGCCCAGGCACAGGACGAAGTCCGTGTGCCCGAAGTGGGCGTAGTAGCGCATCACGTGCCAGATCAGCGGGCGCGGGCCCACCGGGTGCATCGGCTTCGGGAGATCGGACGCGCCGTCGCGCATCCGCATGCCGTAACCACCACAGAACAGGACGACCTTCACGGCGTCACACCACCTCGAGCGACGGGATCGGGAAGACCAGCGTGCCGCCCCACTCGTGCACGTAGGACAGCTGCTCGGTCAGCTCGGTGCGCAGGTTCCAGGGCAGGACGAGCACGTGGTCGGGGCGGTCCTGCGCGATCCGCTCCGGGGCGTGGATCGGGATCCGGGTGCCCGGCGTCAGCCGGCCGTGCTTGTACGGGTTCCGGTCCACCGTGTACTCGAGCAGGTCCGGCCGGATCCCGCAGTAGTTCAGCAGGGTGTTCCCCTTGCCCGGCGCGCCGTAGGCGACGACCCGCTTGCCCCGGCGGCGGGCGTCGACGAGGAAGGACACCAGGTCGTCGCGGATGGTGGAGACGGCCTCGGAGAACCCGTCGTGGCCCTCCGGGGTGTGCAGGCCGGCGGCCTCCTCGGCCGCGAGCACCTCGCGCACGCGCTCCGACGGCTCGCCCGCGACGTCGGCGGGACGCGCCCACATGCGGATCGAGCCGCCGTGGGTGTCGAGCAGCTCGACGTCGACCAGGGTCAGGCCGCCCGCCGCGAGCGCCCGCTGCCCGGTGAGCAGCGTGTAGTACTGGAAGTGCTCGTGGTAGATCGTGTCGAACTGCTTGCGCTCGACCAGCGTGAGCAGGTGCTGGACCTCGATCGAGACCCAGCCGTCGTCGGCGACCATGGCGCGGAGGCCCTGCGCGAAGCCGACGACGTCGGGGATGTGGGCGAACACGTTGTTCCCGCACACCAGGTCCGCCGGGCCGTGCTCGGCGCGGACCCGGGCGCCGGTCTCCGGGGTGAGGAACGCGGTGAGCGTCGGGACACCCTTGCCGCGGGCCGCCTCGCCGACGTTGACGCTCGGCTCCACACCGAGGCAGCGGATGTCGCGGGCGACGACGTGCTGCAGCAGGTAGCCGTCGTTCGAGGCGACCTCGACGACGAACGAGCCGGTGCCGAGTCCCGCGCGGACGACGGCGGAGTCCACGAAACGACGGGCGTGCTCCACCCAGGACGAGCTGAACGACGAGAAGTACGCGTACTCCTCGAACGTCTCCTCCGGAGAGATCTCCGGCGGCAGCTGGGCCAGCAGGCAGGAGTTGCAGACCCGCACGTGCAGCGGGTACGTCGTCTCCGGACGCTCGGCCGTCTCGGCGGTCAGGAACAGCTCGCACGGCGGTGTCGCGCCGAGGTCGCAGAAGCTGCGCAGGTCCGTCGAACCGCACAGACGGCACGTGACGGTGGTGCCGGACAGTTGCGACGTCACCGGCTCGCCCACCTCACTGGAAGCATCCGTGTTCAGCACGGACGGAAGTCTGTCAACTCGACGCGCGGGCACCGCGCCCGGGGTCACATCGCCCGATAGTGGGTGTTTGTCCGTGAGATGGAGCATCGCAAAGCAACCGTCGGGCGAGGTGCGCCGCGGGGGCCCGGAACCGGCCGTGCCACGATGAACCGCACGATCCACCGTGGTGTAACGGCAGCACCTCGGATTTTGGTTCCGATGGTCCAGGTTCGAATCCTGGCGGTGGAGCACGCACGACGACGCGGGCGCGGGAGCCCGGCGTGGCCGTCCGGGTGGTGCGGCTCCGGCGTCCGGCCGAGCCGCGGTCGCCCTCCCGGGTACGGCGCCCCGACCTGCGGGATCTCCGGGGCCCCCCGAGCGCCCGACGTCGCCGCCCGGACGTTGCCCGACAGCGCCGATCGCGACACCATGGCTGCGGAGCCGTCAGGTGGGACGTCGCCGGCAGGAGGCCGGTCCGGACGGTTCGGCCCTGGCAGGCCCGCGGGCTGCCACCTTCATGACCGGACCGGAGCCCGGCCGGATCGCCACGGACGTCGTCGCCCGCCGGCTGCGGCTGTCGCGGACGGATCGCGGCAGCCCGGTCTCACCGAGATCGACCCGACCGAGCACGGCATCGAGGGGAACATGTGATGACTCCGTCACCGCCCGTGCCGGCGCCGCCGGAACGGGAACGGCCGCTGATCGAGGCGTTCGTCCGGCTCGCCGACACCCTGGTCGACGACTACGACGTGATCGAGCTCTTCGAACGGTTGTGCTCGGACTGCGTCACCCTGCTCCGGGCCGACGCCGCGGGCCTGGTCCTGACCGACCAGCGGGGTGCGCTGCAGGCCGTCTCCGCGTCCACCGAGGTCGCCGCGCTGCTCGAGCGGTTCCAGATCGACACCGACCAGGGCCCGTGCCTGGAGTCCTTCCGCAGCAGCGCCCTGGTGCGCGCCCCGGACCTCGGCGGCGACCCCCGGTGGCCGGCCTTCGGCGGTCGCGCGGTGGCCTCCGGGTTCCGGGCCGTCCACGCGCTCCCGATGCGCTGGCGCGGCAGCACGATCGGCGCCCTCAACCTGTTCCACCACGCCCCGACGGCCATGCCCGCGGGCGACCTGGCCGTCGGGCAGGCGCTGGCCGACGTCGCCACGATCGGCATCCTGTCCGACCGGGCGTCCCGGGAGCGGGACCTGCTGACCGAGCAGCTGCAGGCCGCCCTGACCAGCCGGGTGGTCATCGAGCAGGCCAAGGGTGTGCTGGCCGAGCGCGGCGGTATCGGCATGGACGAGGCGTTCGGCCGGTTGCGGGCGT